>JAXJBE010000223.1:0-46292 GCA_036303125.1 Bacteroidaceae bacterium | reverse complement strand
TGCCTGAGTTATTCTGTTCCATGGGTGCAAAGGTACAAATAATTATTCTTTCTGTATCATGTATGCACCATCTCTTTGGTTAGGCTGCCGTCTTTTTGCCACGGAAGTTTTCACATGCGCCAATACATCCAATCATCTGTTTGGCAACAACATTTACGAACAAGAGAAGGAAAGCTTTCAGTCTGACGATGACTTTCTTGAAGAGCAGGAAGATTATGACATGATGGACGACTTTTAGAGATTCAAAAAAACAGCTTTGTGTACAATAAAAGCAGAGAAAATCAGTTATAGTAAATGATGTTTATAAGAAGAATCGTCATAGTATGCCTGCTCTTGACAGCTTGGATGGCAGCAAGAGCACAGTGGGATGTGCAGTTTTCTGACTACACAGCCCTTAAGACATATTACAATCCTGCAGCTGTCGGCACGGAGGGATTGCTGGACGTGAAAGGTCTGTACTCCATGCAGATGGTAGGCTATGACGATGCTCCCGCCACTATGTATATTGACGCTTCAATGCCTGTATACTTCTTAAGTCCAAGGCACGGAGCAGGCTTGAGCTTCATGAGCGACAATATCGGCATGTTCACCACGACTAAGATAAACCTGCAATATTCGTACAATATGAAGATAGGCAAGAAGGGACGATTGGCCATAGGACTGGCAGGAGGACTGCTGAGTGAGAAGATAGACCCGAGCGGTGTGGATCTTGAAGACAACAACGACCCTGCTTTCCCCACCTCACAGCAGGACGGCAACAGCTTCGACCTCGATGCAGGTTTTTATTTCTACCACCCCAAAGCATGGGCTGGAATATCGGCCCAACATCTGCTCGCACCCACCATCCAGATAGGGGAGACGAATGAAGTTTCCATATCGACCGCATATTATTTGATGGGTGGATGCAATATTAAACTCAAAAATACGTTAATAACATTACAGCCTTCTTTTCTCGTCCAGACAGACATGGACTCATGGAGAGAAGATGTGCAGTGCAAAGCCATATACGAGTTTGAAGGCAAGAAGTTCTACGGAGGTTTAGGATACAGTCCCAGTACCTCAGTGACATTCCTCATAGGAGGTGTCTTCCACGGCATCTGCCTTGGCTACAATTACCAGATGTATACCGAGGGAGTGGGTGCTGTCAACGGCAGCCACGAACTTGTAATAAGCTACCAAACCAACCTTGACCTCTTCAAGAAGGGACGCAACCTCCACAAGAGCGTCAGATGGCTTTGAAATGACGGGATGAATGACACAACCGAAGCACAGCAGTCAAAACATAAACACGCATTACATATTTTTGAAACATACATATACACATAATTGATGAAAAAGATATTATTTGCAATATGCACACTCACCACAGCCCTTGTAGCTGTCTCTTGCTTCTCAGCCAAAGGAGGCGCAACAGCCGCTGGTGGTGAAGTGACGGGTGTCAGCGGCACCTCTATGGCTGAACCTGCACCCTTTGGCATGGTACTGGTCAAGAGAGGCAGCCTCAAGATGGGCTCAGAGAAAAGCGACAGCCTATGGGGCAAGGATCTGCCCACTCGCGACATCAGCGTTGACGCCTTCTGGATGGACGAGAAGGAAGTGACGAACTCCATGTACAGGCAATTTGTCTATTGGGTACGAGATTCCATCATCCGCGAACGACTCGCTGACCCTGCATACGGCGGCGATGAGACTTATAAGATAGAGGAAGACAAGTATGGAGAACCTGTCACGCCACACCTCAACTGGAACAAACCTCTGCCCCGTAATCCTGACGAAGACCAGCTGCGTGCCATCGAAAGCGTCTACACGACCCACCCAGTCACTGGAGAGAAGATGCTTGATGTGCGCCAACTCAACTATCGTTATGAGGTCTTCGACTATGTCATGGCAGCCAAACGCAAATATCGCCTCAACCCAGAGGAGCGATACCTCAACACAGATGTGCAGGTTGACCCTGAGGAGCAGGTTATGATAAGCAAGGACACCGCATACGTAGATGACGAAGGCGTCATCCACCGCGAGACGATAACACGTCCGCTAAGCAGCCCATGGGACTTCGTAAACACATATATCGTCAATGTGTATCCAGACACAACATGCTGGATTAACGATTTCCAGAATGCAGAGAACGAGATGTACATGCGCCTCTACTTCACTCATTCCAACTTCAATGAGTATCCAGTCGTAGGTGTCAATTGGGAACAGGCCAACTCCTTCTGCAACTGGAGGACGGACTTCCTCATCAAGGGACTCGGAGCGCAGGCCAAGTTCGTGCAGAGATACCGTCTCCCTACAGAGGCTGAATGGGAATTTGCGGCACGAGGCAAAGACGGCAACGAACTGCCGTGGAATCAGGAAGGAGTGGCCAGCGACAAGGGATGCTACTATGCCAACTTCAAGCCAGACAGAGGCAACTACACCAAAGACGGCAACTTGATAACATCTAAGACCGGCATCTATTCCGCCAACTCCAACGGGCTATACGATATGGCTGGCAATGTGGCCGAATGGACAAGCACAGTATACACAGAAGCGGGAGTACTCTCCATGAGTGACATGAACCCTACTCTCACATACAACGCAGCCAAAGAAGACCCTTACTCACTGAAGAAAAAGAGCGTCAGAGGCGGATCATGGAAAGACCCCGAAAGTTTCATCAAGAGCGCATGGCGCACATACGAGTATCAAAACGTGGGACGTTCCTTCATAGGATTCCGCTGCGTCCGTTCACAGGTGGGTACGGCTTCGAGATCAAAAAGATAAATGACCTAAACATATACATCTTCACACAACACTATGGCAACAAAATATAATGGCATACAGAAATGGCTCAGGACAAAGAGAGGACAGACCTTCCTGAACTACGCATATAGCTGGGGCGCAGCCGTCGTCATCGCCGGCGCGCTCTTCAAACTCACCCACACAGCAGGAGCAGACATCATGCTCTTCCTCGGCATGGGCACGGAGGTCATCGTCTTCATCCTTGCCGGTTTCGAACCACAAGAAAGCCTCGATGCACAAGAACTGGCTGAGGAAGCAGCAGAAGATGCGGCCATCCGAGCTCAAGTGGGCGCATCCATCTCAGAGGACACCGCTGCAGCTCTTGCGGCGGCGGCAGCACGTGTACCAGCAGGTGGAGGTACAATCATCATCGGCGGTGGAAACTCCAACAGCCAAGGTTCGTCATCCAGTCCTGCCACATCTGGAACACCTGTTGACGCAGCTCAACTGGCAGCCGACATACAGTCAGTTCCCGCATTCAATTCAGCACAGTATTTAGGCATGTCGCCAGAGATGCAGGACGCAACTCGCGCATACGTTGAGCAGCTAACCGAACTCACCGACATCCTTCAAAAGGTGGCAGAACAGAGCGCACGCCTCACCCGAGACTCAGAAGAGATGGAAAACATGAACCGCACCCTCACTGGCATCAACCGCTTCTACGAGATGCAGCTCAAGAGCGTTGGCACACAATCTGCCACCATTGATGAGGTCAACGACCAAACCAAACGTCTTGCCGCTCAGCTGCAAGAACTCAACGAGGTCTACCTCAAGATGGTAGAGGCTCTCAAAATGAAAATAAGTTAAAGAAACCATTTAGGCTATAAAAGCTATCAGGGCATTTAGTTATTAAAGCTATTAAGCCTCCACTACCCACAGAAGCTACACCCACTATGATAAGAAAGAAACTAACACCACGTCAGAAGATGATCAACCTGATGTATGTTGTGCTCATGGCTATGCTTGCGCTCAATGTATCTTCAGACGTGCTCATTGGCTTTTCACTCGTGGATGAAGGACTCAACCGCTCCAAGGAGAACTCTGCGGCACAGAACGATGCCATATACAAGGAACTTGAAGCGGCCATGAAGCAGAATCCAGAGAAGACACGCCAATGGTACGAAAAGGCACAGCAGGTGCGCAAGATGTCTGACTCACTATACACATTTGCGGAAGACCTCAAGTGGGAAATAGCGCGACAGGCTGACGGCAAAGACGCCGACCTCAATGACATCAAGGGACGTGACAATCTCGAAGCAGCCACCCACGTAATGCTCGCACCGGGTATAGGCAAAGGCGGTAAGCTCAAAAAAGCCATAGAGGCTTACAGAGAAGACATCACGGCCATGATAAACAATGACAATCAAAAGAGAATTATACAGTCAAATCTCACTACAGACGTTCCTCAAAAAGCCAAGCTCATGGGCAAAAATTGGCAAGAGCACCTCTTCGAGAACACACCAGTGGCCGCTGCCATAACCCTGCTCACCAAACTGCAGACCGATGTGAGACAAGCAGAAGGGGAGATGCTCCACCAACTTGTGGCCAACATTGACGTGAAAGACGTTAGAGTCAACCAGATCAATGCCTACGTCATACCCAATTCACAGACGGTAGTCAGAGGAGGCAAATTTTCCGCCCAAATCATCATGGCAGCCGTGGACAGCACACAACGACCAGAGATCTACGTAGGCAACACGCTACTGAAATCCGATAACGGACGGTACGAGACAATCTGCAACTCTACAGGAGACTTCACCCTGCGGGGGCATCTTGTCATGAAGAACGGCAACGGCGAGGTCATCAGACGAGAGTTTGAACAGCCCTACACAGTCGTTGAACCATCAGCTACCGTCAGCGCCACCATGATGAACATGCTCTACACAGGCTATCAAAACCCCATCAGTGTCAGTGTGCCAGGAGTACCAAGCAACCGCATCACCCTCTCCATGACCAATGGCGCGCTGACCAAGAAAGATGGAGGCAACTACGTGGCTGTTCCATCCAAGGTGGGCGAGGACGTCACATTCACCGTGACAGCCCTCAACGAAGGCAGGCAACAGGAGATGGGCAAGTTCACCTTCCATGTGCGCAAGTTGCCCGACCCGACGGGCTACCTCCAATACACTGACTCAAAGGGTAACACCTCACGCTTCAAAGGCGGACGCATATCCAAACAAGCTATCATAGCAGCAGGAGGTGTGGGCGCAGCCATTGACGACGGGCTGCTTGACATTGCCTTCAAAGTAACAGGCTTTGAGACCCTTTTTATCGACAACATGGGCAACGTGGTGCCAGAGGTAAGCAACTCAGCCTCTTTCACACCCAACCAGCTGAGCAAGATACGTTCGCTCTCACGCGGCAAACTCTTCAACATAAGCCACATACGAGTAGTCGGGCCTGATGGCATTGAGAGAACACTTACCTCACCAGTCGAAGTCATAATAAATTAGGTTGCAGTCACAATCATATAGATTAAAAACAACCCTCGTCTATAGAGAAATCACAATCTGTCAGGTTTGCGCCGCATACCACAAGTCTATTGTCGAACGATTTCGTTAAGCCAGAAGACCAGAAAAAACTTGTTTGTTCTGGCTTGGCGAGAAATCGCACTTTTAAGAACATCACTATTGAACACACTCAACATGAAAAAGATACTATTTTTCTTTATCTCGCTGTGCATCATGAGCACAATGACCGCCCAGCCCAAGAAGAGCAGAGTACAGACAGCAAAGAGCGCATCAGCCAAGAAAGCTCAAGACGGCACTCTGTCACGCGCCAGCCTCATGTTCCCCACGTCTGTGGATGTGCCTGAGACTCCAACATGGAGGCGCGACATATACCGCACCCTTGACCTGACAAAGGACGAGAATGCCCCACTCTACTTCCCTGTTGAACCTATGGACGGCAACATCAACCTCTTCACGCTCCTCTTCCGCCTGCTCAACGTGGGCAAGATACCAGCATACGAGTACAAACTCGATGGTGTGGAAGATTTCCAGCAGAGTAACCGTATGCACTTCAAGGACATGCTCGAACGCTATCACATCTTCTACGAGGTGGAAGGCAACAGCATCAAAGTCGAACAAAGCGATATCCCCTCAGCTGAAGTGCTCAGCTTCAATGTCAAGGAGAGTAGCTACTACGACCAAAACACGGCCACATTCCAGAGCCGCGTAGTAGCCATCTGCCCTGTGCTCCACCGTGCAGACGACTTCGACACTAGAGTGAGCAAGTTTCCTATGTTTTGGGTGAAATATGATGACATCAAGACATACCTCAGCGGCAGGGAGATTATGACAAGCAATCTCAACAACGCTGCGCGCATGTCAATGGAAGATTTCTTTGCCACCAACCATTACAAGGGGGACATCTACATGACCACCAACATGCAGAACCGCTCCCTGCAACAATACTGTGCAACAGACTCTCTGCTCAAGAAGGAACAGAACCGCATAGAAAAAGAGATGACCGACTTCGAAGCACACATTTGGACAACCCCTGTAGACTCTGCCGAAATAGCCAAACGAGACTCTATAGCCGCTTTAGCTGACAAGGGGAAGAAGGCACGCAGAATTGAGGCGTCGGATTCCAAGTCATCCTCAGCCTCACGCACCAGCCGCCGCAACTCTTCTTCAGACAAGGCGAGCAAATCCAGCAGCAAGTCAAACAAGTCATCTGGCAGCTCAAGTTCTGGCCCACGTGTTTCAGTGCGCAGGCAGAGGCATTAGCAATCTGAGATAGAAATACACAAGAGAACCCTGACACAAATACTTAAGGGGTATCCCAGAATAGCAAACATACTTAATAGCAATAAAAAAGGCTCATCGTCACCCGACTTTGAGCCTTTTCTTTTTGCCATAACGAGAATTTGTCGTACTTTTGTGGCGATTTTCGTGGATGTGCACCATGGCATGGGCACTGCATGTCACGCAGATGTTGTATTTCTGTATGTGCCCTGTAGCCTTGCATGTCCTTTTTATTATTAATTTTAACTTATATTTTTCATCGTGAAAGTATTAAAGTTTGGCGGAACATCCGTAGGTTCCGTAGAGAGTATCCTCAACCTGAAGAAGATTGTAGAGGCATGCGACGAGCCTGTAGTAGTTGTCGTATCAGCACTTGGAGGCATCACTGATAAGCTTATCAACACTTCCAAGCTTGCTGTCACAGGCAACTTGGCTTACCTCACAGCATACGATGAGATGGTAGAACGTCACCACCAGATGATTGATGCCATCATTGAGGACAAAAAAAAGAAAGAAGACCTGCTCGCCATCGTAGACGACCTGCTCGGACAACTCAAGAGCATCTATCAGGGAGTCTTCCTCATTGGCGACCTCAGCGAGAAAACGAGCAACGCCATCGTTTCATACGGAGAGCGCATATCAAGCAATATTGTTGCCACACTAATCAACAACGCCAAGTGGTACAATTCACTCGAATTTATCAAAACAAAAAAGAAACAGGGGAAAAACCTTTTCTCTAACTCAATCAGCGCACCTCTCATACACGAGACATTCAAGGACTTTGTAGCAGGCACGGCATCAAACAGCGTGTGCCTCGTGCCTGGCTTCATCTCCACAGACAACGTGACGGGCGAGGTGACCAACCTCGGACGCGGCGGCAGCGACTATACTGCAGCCATACTCGCTGCAGCCCTAAACGCCGATGTTCTGGAGATATGGACAGATGTGTCAGGCTTCATGACGGCAGACCCAAGAGTCATCAACAACGCATATCCTATTGACAAACTCTCCTACATCGAAGCTACAGAACTCTGCAACTTCGGTGCCAAGGTGGTATATCCACCAACTATATATCCTGTCTGCATTAAAAACATACCAATCCTTGTCAAGAACACCTTCAGACCAGAGGACAAGGGCACTATCATAACCAATGACAGCGGTGTGGAAGACAACGGCAGAGCCATCAAAGGCATTTCGTCCATCAACAACACATCCCTCATAACTGTAAGCGGCCTATCCATGGTCGGCGTCATCGGTGTCAACCAGCGCATTTTCACCACACTCGCCGCCAACGGCATCAGCGTCTTCATGGTGAGCCAAGCCAGTTCAGAGAACAGCACCTCCATCGGCGTGTGTGATGAGGATGCCGACCGTGCTTGCGAAGTGCTCAACGAAGAATTCGCCAAAGAGATAGAAATGGGAGCTATGTACAAGATGACCCTTGAAAGAGAACTTGCCACCATAGCCATCGTAGGTGAAAACATGAAACACACCCCAGGCATAGCAGGTAAACTCTTCGGCACTCTTGGCCGCAATGGCATCAGCGTAATAGCATGCGCTCAGGGAGCCAGCGAGACCAACATATCATTCGTCGTTGAAAGAAAACTTCTGCGCAAGTCTCTCAACGTCATCCATGACAGCTTTTTTCTTTCAGAATACCAAGTGCTGAACGTTTTCCTCTGCGGCATAGGTACAGTGGGAGGCAGCCTCATCGAACAGATAGCCGGACAGCGACAGAAGCTGATGAAGGAACGCAACCTGAAGATTAACATCGTGGGTATAGCTTCTGGACATAACGCACTCTTTGACCGCAACGGCATAGACCTTACAGCCTTTGAGGAAGAAGGAACATTCAGCACAACCAAACTGCGTGCAGGTGTGAAAGCAGCACCTGCAAGCAATCTCCAACGCTTAAGGGAAGAAGTCATTGGCATGAACATCTTCAACAGCGTCTTCGTCGACTGCACAGCCAGCACTGACGTTGCAGGCCTCTATGAAGATTTCCTCAGCAGCAACATATCAGTAGTAGCCGCCAATAAAGTGGCTGCGTCAAGCGATTACGCCAACTATGCCAAACTCAAGGCTACAGCACGCAAGAGAGGTGTCAAGTACCTCTTTGAGACTAACGTGGGAGCAGGTCTGCCTATCATCAACACCATCAATGACCTCATCAACTCTGGCGACAAGATACTCAAGCTCGAAGCTGTACTCTCTGGCACACTAAACTACATCTTCAACACCATCTCAGCAGAGATACCTTTCAGCGAGACGGTGAAACGCGCAAAAGAAGAGGGATATGCCGAACCAGACCCACGCATCGACCTCTCAGGCAAGGATGTCATCCGCAAACTTGTCATACTATCCCGTGAGGCGGGCTACCAGCTCAATCAGGAAGACGTGGAGAAGCATCTATTCATTCCGCAGTCTTATTTCGACGGTTCACTTGATGATTTCTGGAAAAACCTTCCAGACCTTGACGCTGACTTTGAAAAGAAACGTCAGAAGATTGAGGAAGAGCACCAAAGATGGCGTTTTGTGGCCAAACTGGAGAATGGCAAAGGTTCTGTTGCTTTAGAGACAGTAGACGAGCACCATCCATTATACGACCTTGAAGGCTCTAACAACATCATACTCATCACCACCGAGCGATACAACCAGTATCCTATGCTCATCCAAGGCTACGGTGCAGGAGCCTCAGTGACAGCTGCTGGTGTGTTCGCCGACATCATGTCAATAGCCAACATCTAATATTGCCAAGATGAAACATATTGTAATACTCGGAGATGGCATGGCTGACTGGCACATAGACCAGCTCGGCGGCAAGACTCTGCTTCAACATGCCCACACACCATATATGGACATGCTCGCATCCAAGGGACGCACAGGCATGCTCAAAACTGTACAGGACGGTTTTCATCCTGGTTCAGAGGTGGCCAACTCAAGCATCCTTGGCTACGACCAAAAAGAAGTCTATGAAGGCCGCGGGCCTCTCGAAGCAGCCAGCATCGGAGTGGAACTCGCACCAGACGACATGGCCATACGCTGCAACATCATCTGCATCGAGGGTGACCATATCAAGAACCACTCATGCGGGCGATTAAAGACAGAAGAAGGCGACACACTCATCAAGAGCCTCCAATTGCACTTGGCTGAAGACAAGGAGATAGTAAAGAAATACGGACATATCGTCCACTTCTACACAGGAGTACAATACCGCCATCTCCTCGTTATCAACGGAGGCAGCAAGCATATCAAATGCACTCCCCCTCACGATGTACCTCTCAAGCCGTGGCGTCCGCTACTTGTCCAGCCAGACACTGAGGCTGAGGCCAAGGACAGCAATAAGACAAAGCTAACAGCCACAGAGACAGCAGAACTCATCAACACACTCATCATAAAGTCGCAGACCATCCTCGCCAGCCATCCACTCAACATTCAGCGCATGGCCGAAGGTAAAGATCCAGCCAACTCTATATGGCCATGGGCGGGAGGCTACCGTCCTCACATGACTCCTCTGACAACGACATTCCCTCAAATAAAGAAAGGAGCAGTCATCACGGCCGTTGACCTCATCAGAGGCATAGGTTCGCTCGCAGGACTCAGAGTCATCAATGTGGAAGGAGCCACAGGTCTATACGACACCAACTACGAGGGCAAAGCGCAGGCAGCCATCGAGGCACTACGTACCGACGATTTCGTTTACCTCCACATCGAGGCATCAGACGAAGCAGGCCATGACGGTGATCTCAACCTTAAACTCCAAACAATAGAGAACCTTGACAGTCGCGCGATAGCAAAAATTTACGAAGAAGTGAAAAATTGGGGAGTACCAGGCACGCCGACAGCAGACATGGAGCCCGTATCCATTGCCGTGCTGCCAGATCACCCGACCCCTGTAGCCCACCGCACACATACCAACGAGCCAGTCCCCTTCCTAATATACGCTCCAGGCATCACCCCTGATAGCGTACAGACTTTTGACGAAGATGCCTGCCAGCAAGGCTCGTTTGGCCTTCTTGAGAAGGACGGTTTCATCAAAGCCCTAATGAAATTTTGAGCTATATATAGCAACTAATAAATAGAGTTACTAAGATGACCAGTATAACTATATAACAAAGATGGCCTTAATGCCATATTCCCATATAAACACTAAACATCATCGCACCCATCAATATGAATTACTACAGCACCAACCATCAGGCGTCAATCGCCACTCTTGAAAAGGCAGTAGTCAAAGGCCTTGCAGAAGACAAGGGCCTATACATGCCTGAGAGCATCAAGCCACTGCCACAAGAGTTCTTCGACAATATAGCAAACCTATCCTTTCAGGAGATAGCATACACCGTTGCCGACGCTTTCTTCGGAGAGGACGTGCCAGCAGAAGACCTCAAACGCATTGTCTACGACACCCTCTCTTTCGATGTGCCCGCAGTCAAAGTAACAGACAGCATATACTCTCTCGAACTCTTCCATGGTCCCACTTTGGCATTCAAAGATGTGGGCGCACGCTTCATGGCACGCCTCCTACAATACTTTCTCAGGAAGGAGGGCAAAGGAGAAGTCAATGTCCTCGTGGCCACATCTGGAGATACAGGTTCTGCCGTAGCCAATGGATTCCTCGGTGTAGACGGCATACATGTCTACGTGCTCTATCCCAAAGGTAAAGTAAGCCCTATACAAGAGTGCCAATTCACCACCCTCGGCCAAAACATCACAGCCATAGAGGTGGACGGAGTCTTCGACGACTGCCAGGCTCTCGTCAAGAATGCTTTTATGGATTCTGACCTAAACGCACACATGCGTCTGACCTCAGCCAACTCCATCAACGTGGCACGCTTCCTTCCACAGTCCTTCTACTACTTCTATGCCTATGCACAGATGAAGAAACTGAAGCTGGCTGACCAACTTGTCGTATGCGTGCCATCAGGTAATTTCGGCAACATCTGTTCAGCACTGTTTGGTAAAAAAATGGGATTGCCCATCAAGCGTTTCATTGCAGCCAACAATGCCAACGACATCTTCTTTAAATATTTGCAGACAGGCAAGTATGAACCCAAGGCATCAGTACAAACAATAGCAAACGCAATGGATGTAGGCGACCCCAGCAATTTCGCCCGCATCTACGAGCTATACGACAAGAGTTACTCAGCCATCTGCGCTGACATCAGCGGAGCTGCATACTCTGATAAACTGATAGCAGAGACTATCAGACAAGTCGAAGCCTCAACAGGGTATATATGCGACCCACACGGCGCATGTGGCTTCAGGGCTCTTCAGGAAGGCCTTAAAGATGGAGAGACAGGCATATTCCTTGAGACAGCCCATCCAGCAAAGTTCAAAGATACCGTTGACTCCATCCTCGGCAAAAGTATTGATATACCTGCCAAGCTTCAAGCCTTCATGAAGGGCACAAAGCAGAGCATAACACTGACTAAACAGTTTGCGGAATTTAAACAATACCTGCTCTCAAGATAACACGCAAGCACAGGAAAGGACTCCCACAAGCCCCTCCTGTGCTTTGCTATAGAAGCTATAGAGGATATAAAAACTCCCACAAAAAATCCCCCACCATCGTGAGACCCAATAGACTACAGAAAAGAGCGGATCTGTCAAGGTTGACAATGAAGATTATCCTGGTGCTGCTATCCACAGCGCTGGTTGTATATTTCATGCCCAAAGGTGATGAATTTGGTTATAAATATGAGCTGAACAAGCCATGGAACTATGGTCTGTTGATAGCCAATTCAAAATTCCCTATACTCAAAAACGATTCGCTGCTCCGCAAGGAGCAACTAATCACCGAACGCAACTTCCAGCCCTACTACTACTACGACATGACAGTCAAGGAGTCCATGCAACAGAAGCTACATTCCACAGAAGCCGAGGCATGGCAGGGAGACAACGCAAAGGAGTACGTCAAGCATATAGCCAGCCTACTTGACACCATATACACTCGCGGCGTGATGTCCATTGATGACTATACCCAGCTGACAGAAGAACAGCACCACAAGCGCATACGAATCATCAAGGACAACATAGCCTCATCCGTCTCGCTCAACAACGTGTTCACTCTCAGAACAGCCTACCGATACATCATGACATCTGACACGAACAGATATTCCCGCATAGTGCTGCAGAAATTCAACATCAATGAGCTTATCCAGCAAAACCTTCGTGCAGATGCAATGAAATCGAAAGAAGAATTAAGCGACCAACTAAGCGGGATATCTAGCTACAGCGGTTTTGTGCAGGCAGGAGAGAAAATAATTGACCGAGGAGAGACTGTGACAGAAGACATCTATGACAAACTGCGCTCATACGAACAAGACTTCGAGCGCCGCAACACAAACGATGCCACTATCCCCTACAAAGCCATAGGTCAATCTGTCTTCGTTTTCGTCATCTTCGTACTCACGACCATCTATCTCTCACTCTATCGCGACGACTATTTTGACAACATACGCAATGCTGCTCTTTTATACACACTTCCTGTATTATTCTGCATCCTCGCATCCTTCATGGTATCACATAAGTTTTTCCATGTCTTCATGGTGCCATTCTGTTCAGTGCCAATCGTCATACGAGTATTCATGGATTCTCGCACAGCCTTCATGATACATTGCGCCATGATTATGATGGTGTCCATCACCCTGTCAAGCGGATATGAGTTTGTGGTACTCCAACTTGTTGTAGGCATGGCAGCCATCCACTCTCTCCGTGCCCTCACTGAGCGTTCACAGATTATCCGCACAGCACTGCTGCTCTTCATCGTCTACTCCATCTTCTATACAGGTTATTCGCTCTATCATGAGAACGGCATAAAGATGGACTACAATATGTATTACTACTTTGGCATCAACAGTGTACTCACCATCTTTACCTACCCACTGCTCTGGATGTTAGAAAAACTCTTCGGCTTCACAAGCGATGTGACCCTCATAGAGCTAAGCAACGTGAGCAATCCACTCCTGCAACGCATGACGGAGGTGGCGCCAGGCACTTTCCAGCACTCCATGCAAGTGGCCAACCTATGTGCTGAGGTAGCCAAAAAGATTGGTGGCAACGCACAACTCGTCAGGACAGGTGCTCTCTACCACGACATAGGAAAGATGGAACGTCCTGTCTTCTTCACCGAAAACCAGAACGGCATATCACCACATAAGCACCTGACAGCCCTCAAAAGCGCGCAAGTCATCATAGCGCATGTCTCCAACGGCATCAGCTTAGCAGAAAAGAACCATATCCCAGAAGCCATCAAACGCTTCATCCTCACCCATCATGGCCATTCAAAGGCAAAGTACTTCTACATCACATACCGCAACGAACACCCTAACGAGGAAATAAACGAATCAGAATTCACATATCCTGGTCCCAACCCAAGTTCAAAGGAGGAAGCCATACTCATGATGTGCGATGCGGTAGAGGCCGCCTCACGCTCACTGCCCGAATACACAGAAGAGAGCATCAACACTCTCGTAGACAGAATCATCGATGGGCAGATGACAGACGGATGCTACAGCGAATGCTCCATCACCTTCAAGGACATTGCCACAGCCAAAGCCATATTGAAGGAGAAGCTCAAGACCATCTATCACACTCGCATATCATATCCAGAACTCAATGAGGCCAACAAAGAGAATAGTACAACCAATGAGCCCTCAACGAAAGGAAACAAATAAGATTTATACAAAATAGATATTTTTGTTTAGGTATTAAGATCTGTTTTTTGAAAAGATGAAAAACAAGAAATGGAATGCGTTCTTTCTCACGCTACTCATCTTTGCCATGCTGGCAGGCATGTTTTACTTGCCTCGCACCAGCATCTACGGCAATGACCTCAGGCGCGTCAACATCATGAGCGACATACAAGCGCGCAACAAGGAAGGAAAAATCATTGCGGAAGTCAAAGCAGACTCCATCGATGGCTATGTCGAGCAAAAAGTAGACTCTGCTGCCATCCAAGTGAAGCAGGTAGCCTATGTGGACTCCGTGCCTGCAGGCATGGTGGCGATAGAAGACTTTGCCGACACAGCAGGCATCAACAGGGAAATGGATTACTTCTATGCCGCCCTCAATAAAGCCAAACAGCGCAATGTCAACATAGCCTACTTTGGTGACTCGTACATTGAAGGAGATATTCTCACGATGGACCTGCGCGCCATGTTGCAAAAACGCTACGGGGGCAAAGGAGCAGGATTCGTAGAGATAGGATGTGTCTCCGCTGACTTCCGGCGCACAGTAGCCACCAAACGCAGCGGTTGGCATACATACCATGCCAACGAGCGAGGCAGAGGATTCAATGCCACCTCCCAAGGCATAGCAGGCAGCTATTTCATCCCCTACGATTCTGCTTACTTCGAACTGACATGCCAAAAGAGCAACTATCCAGCCCTGCTTGACTCGGCCGATGTGGCCACAGTATTCTTCACACCCAGCTCTGGCCTCAACATCCATTGTACAGCCAACAGAGATAAGGCCGAGACGCTCTACTCCAATGGTGAAGCGCAGATGGCTCAGACATACGATGAAACCATTGCAGTCCTCGACTCAGACTCCACCGTCAGCTACAAAACTGTGACACGCACCGTCATGCCGGAACAGAAAGGAGCGGGCAACATCATAGCTCGCTCACTCGCCAAGCGCATGCACCGATTCGCCATGACAGTCAAGGGTGGCACAGGTTCACGTTTCTACGGAGTAGCCATGGATGGTCATCATGGCATCTCACTTGACAACTTCAGCATGCGCGGCAGCGGCGGACAGCATTTGGGCAAGATTCCGCAGGAAACACTCCGCAACTTCGCCACCCTCCGTCCATACGACCTCATCATCATCCATTTCGGCCTCAACGTGGCCAATGCCAAACAAAAGGACTACGGCACATACGCCCGTCAAATGGGCGAGGTCATTGACCACCTCAAAAGCGCATTCCCACAAGCGAGCATCCTCGTTGTCAGCATGGCTGACAGAGACATGAGAGGTGCAGACGGAGAGATGCACACGATGGACGGTGTACGTGAGCTAATCTCATACGAGCGCAAGATGGCAAGCGACCGTCGGGTAGCCTTTTGGAATCTCTACGAGGCCATGGGCGGCGATGGCAGTGTGGCACGCATGACAGAAAAGAAACAAGCTAATCTGGATTACACTCACATCAACTTCGCAGGCGGACACCATATAGCCAGCCTCCTCTACGATGTGCTCATGAACGGAAAAACTAATTATGATAATAGAACGCAGTAACATACAAATATTACTACTCACCACTCTATGCACTATTCTCTCTCTGACTCTCGGCTGCTCGGCTAAAGCCCAGTCGATAGGCACCCCATTCCCTTCCAATTTCCGCAACACACATCAAAATGAAATAGAGGGAGAGGTATATCTCTCCAAGTTTTTCCTGAAGGTCAAACAAGGTAAAGCTGTAAAGGTGATGCATATAGGAGACTCACACGTGAGAGGTAACATTTTCCCAAACACAGTGGAGAAGACCCTCAAAAGTTTCTTTCCCCGTCTGGAATTTGCCCACTATGGCATCAATGGAGCATGGGCCAAGCGTTTCTACGAACAAGACATGATAACGCGCGTGGCCAACGAACACCCCGACCTTGTCATCATTTCCTTCGGCACCAACGAGGCTCATGGTTCCACACTTGACGAGACCGTGCATGCGCAGTCAATGCGCACACTTACCCAACGCATCAAGGACAGATGCCCTAATGTACAGTTTCTCTTCACCACCCCTCCTGGCAGTTTCATCTCCAAACGCGCTGTTCACACATCAAGAGGGAGGAGACGCACATACACCACATCTCGCACACCCAATGCCAACACCGGCCGAGTGGCTCGCAGCATAGTGAAGTTCTGCAATGACAACAAAATGGCCGTATGGGACATATACACCATAGGAGGAGGAGACCTGTCAGCCTGCACCAACTGGTTCAACTCTGGCCTGATGAACACCGATGCCATACACTATCTCGCCTCAGGCTATGCGCTGCAAGGCAAGATGCTGGGAGAATGCATCTACAAGGCATATTCACAGACAGCTGTGTCAGGAAGCCAGACACGCATGATGCATGGTTCCACTCCAAAGGAACAGAAACCCTACAAATCCGTCAAAGGATTCTGATTGCAGCATACCATTAGACAAACGATGATTCACACAATAACGACACACACATGTTCGACATAGATTTCTCAAAGGTAATAGAGCAACTCCAATACATGCCAGATTCCCCCATGATTTTCTCCTCTGGCATCTTCCTGTTCCTGTTCTTGGGATTCACCCTCATATACAACATTCTCGGACGGGCAGATACTCTGCGCATACTCTTCGTCACCCTCTTCTCCTACTATTTCTACTACAAGAGCAGCGGCATGTTCTTTTGGTTGCTCGCTCTCGTAACAACATGCGATTTCTTCATAGCCCGCGCCATAGGAGGCCTGAGAGACAGGGGAGGCATGGCCAAGACCCTCGTAGCGCTCTCACTCATCATTGACCTTGGCCTGCTGGTATACTTCAAATACACAAACTTCCTCGGTGAGACCATCTGCACGGCTCTTGAAGCCAACGGCATCCATCTTCCCGCAACCATCTCTGGCAGTTTCCTCCAAGGGGTGGCATGGCAACCACGCGACATATTCCTGCCAGTCGGCATATCCTTCTTCACATTCCAATCAATAAGCTACACCATCGACGTGTATCGTGGCAACATACGTCCCCTATCACACCTCCTCGACTATGCCTTTTACGTCAGCTTCTTCCCCCAGCTTGTCGCAGGCCCCATCGTGAGAGCACGCGACTTCATTCCCCAGATACGCAAGCCGCTCATTGTCACGTCCGACATGTTTGGCAAAGGCATCTTCTGCATCATCGCCGGTCTCTTCAAAAAAGCTGTCATCAGCGACTACATCAGTGTCAACTTTGTGGAACGCATCTTTGACCAGCCAGACCTCTACAGCGGCCTTGAGAATCTCCTTGCCGTCTATGGCTACACACTACAAATATATTGCGACTTCTCTGGTTACTCCGACATGGCCATCGGCATAGCCCTGCTGCTCGGATTCGAATTTCCCAAGAACTTTGACAATCCCTACAAGTCAACCTCTATCACCGAGTTTTGGCGGCGTTGGCATATCAGCCTCTCATCATGGCTTAAAGACTATCTCTATATAACCCTCGGAGGCAATCGCCACGGCAAACTGCGCCAGTATTTCAACCTGCTCATGACTATGCTCCTCGGAGGACTGTGGCACGGCGCCTCCCTCAACTTCATCCTTTGGGGCGGTCTTCACGGCATCTTCCTCTGTGTCGACAAGATGTGGAAAGCCCTGTGCCCCACATTCAGTCCTATCAGCTACTTACCGCATAAAGGCAAGGCAGAAACATCCCGCCCATGGTATGCCTTCCCCATCCTGTTCATTGGCGGACTCATAACTTTCCACCTCGTGGCAGCATGCTGGATACTCTTCCGTGCCCCGTCCTTCAACATCGCCCAACAGGTCTGCGACCAGATACTCTATAAGTTCCAACCACAGATATTCCCCCAGTGGTGCACATCATACAAGGCCGTAGGCTGCCTTATGCTCCTCGGCTACACACTGCACTTTCTACCATCTTCTCTATTCGACTCCCTCCGTCGATTTATCACTAAGATGCCGCTTATCATTCAGGCCATCACCATTGTCCTCGTCATATATCTTGTCATACAGATCAAGTCGAGCGACGTGCAACCATTCATATACTTCCAATTCTAAGGATGGAACACATAACATATATGAGGCGAATATCCTGCTATCAGAGTATTCGCCTCATATTACATTAAAACATATTATAATCCGCACAGAGTCCAGCCCTACCCAATGTTCCCAGTGCGCCTGCCCAACACTCCTCGGGAGCTTGCCCACAACCCCTCGGGAGCCTGCTCACAGCCCCTTGCGAGCAAGCTCCCGAGGGGTTGTGAGCAGGCGGCAATAACAGCACGTCACAGCCCTCAGCGTCATATAGCCGCAAGTCCCCTGAAGATAAGATGAGAATCGAAGGTCACAGGACAATGGATGTCTTCTGAGAGAGTGAAGGAGTTGCCTCCAGTGCAGAAGACATGGAGGTCTGGGTATGCACGCAGGAGGCGACGGATGTAACCTTCTATTTCAAACTGTGCACCATTGATGGCTGCCGAAAGCATATAAGAGGCGGTGTCATGACCCAACAATCCAGATGGCATTCCTCGACCTTCTCCAATCAAACCTGCAAGACCTTCACCTTTTAATCTCCTGCTCCCGACTTCTATCAGCGGTAACTGAGCCGTGTGTTCATGCATGGCATTAAGTCTCAGCTGCACACCTGGCGATATCGCGCCTCCAAGCAGTTCGCCCTGGACAGAGATAAGGTCGTATGTGATACATGTGCCCGCGTCCACTACCAAAAGCGTATGCTCAGGGTCTTGAACCATAGCTCCTATATCAGCGGCATACCTGTCTACACCATAAGTGCGTGGCACGCCAGAGAAAGGACGCACAGGACACGGATAGTCTACAGTCAACCATATTGCAGGCAAAGCTATAGACTCCAACACAGCCTGAAGCCGAGAGTCACGCCCTGCGACAGTGGAGAGACGTATAGCCTCAACTTTGTAATCTTCAACAAGGCGGACGATGGCATCCTCCCAAGACTCATGCAGACGCTCATAATGGAGAATGTCCATTGATGCAGCGTCTGCAATAGCAAGTTTGGCAGATGTGTTGCCTATGTCAATAAGTAGTTTCATATTTGCGCTTGTTCTACAAATCCCGTTCTATAAATTCGATAAGCCTCTTTACGGCATCCTGCTCAGGGATATTCTTCTCTATGCATATCTTATTTTTATAGAGCGAGACCTTACCCACACCAGCTCCTACGTATCCATAGTCAGCATCGGCCATTTCTCCTGGGCCATTGACAATACATCCCATGATACCTATTCTTAATGTGTTGAAACGAGGGTCATGAGTTGCCTTCTCCTTAACAGCAGCCTTGATACGCGCAATGGTATCTTCAAGATTATAGAGTGTGCGTCCGCATCCAGGACAGCTGATATACTCAGTCTTTGTAAACTTGACGCGTGCAGCCTGAAGGATTGCATCTGAGAGTTCGTTGAGTTTGCCTGCGTCAAAGCCTTCATTCTCGATGACGAGATGATGAGCTTCCCTATCAATGAAGAGCGCACCCACTGCCATGGCCGCCTTGAGTTGGAGCGTTTCCCACTCTGCCTCATGGAAAGTGACTTTGACAGCGTCGTCTGTGATTGAGGCTCTCGCCTCCTCGCGTATGGCCGCGCATTCCTCTATAGAATCCACTAAGAGTCTGGCTACTGGTATCTCACGCTCAGGAGCCTCAGAGAGCGACACTCTTATAGTGTCTCCTATGCCTTCGCACAAGAGAGCTCCTATGCCCACAGCACTCTTAATGCGTCCATCCTCGCCTTCGCCAGCCTCTGTCACACCAAGATGGAGCGGAAAGGCCATTGACTCATCGGCCATCTGCTTTACAAGCATACGTACAGTATGCACCATAACCACAGTGTTGCTGGCCTTAATGGAGATGACCACATCGTTAAAGTTCTCTTTAACGCATATACGCAAAAACTCCATGCACGACTCGACCATTCCCTCTGGCGTGTCGCCATACCTTGACATGATACGGTCGCTCAGAGAGCCGTGGTTGACACCGATGCGCACAGCCGTATGGTGTTTCTTGCAGATATTGAGGAACGGGATGAATCGAGCCTCTATCTTCTTAATCTCATCTGCATATTCCCCGTCAGTATAACTAAGTTTCTTAAACGTGCGAGCAGGGTCTACGTAGTTCCCAGGATTGACACGCACCTTCTCGCAGAAAGCAGCGGCTGTATCAGCAACAGCGGCATTAAAATGCACGTCTGCCACAAGAGGTACTGCGCATCCGCTCTTGCGCAATCCTTCACTGATGTTTTTCATATTTAGGGCTTCACGCTGTCCCTGAGTGGTGAAACGCACCATCTCGCCTCCAGCCTCAGCAATCCTCATAGCTTGCGCCACAGAAGCCTCCGTGTCCATGGTCGAGGTGTTAGTCATCGACTGCACCCGAATAGGATAGTCACTACCCATCATCAATCCACCGATTTTGACACCGACGGTCTTTCTTCTCTGATAACTCATAGTCAATCCTTTTTCGAAATTTATTCTTTAGGGTGTGTTCTCAATCTGCAGTAAGTATTACTAATACTCACTTTAGGAAGATGGGGAAATCAATTGCACTTAAACTTGAACCTCACTTCCTTAAGTTCCGCATTAGCCTTCTCTATCTTCTGGCGGAGTCCGTTCTTGTATGCAGCAAACTTTTCTGCAAGAACTTCGTCAGAAAGAGCCAGCATCTGCACAGCAAGAATGCCAGCATTGAGCGCACCATTGATAGCCACTGTCGCAACGGGTATGCCCGGAGGCATCTGGAGCATAGAGTAGACAGCATCCACTCCATCAAGCGCAGAGCCTTTGACAGGCACTCCTATGACAGGAAGAGTGGTGCTGGCAGCAATGACTCCTGGCAGAGCCGCAGCCATGCCTGCACCAGCTATGATAACCTTGATGCCCCTCTCCTTGGCTCCCTTGGCAAAAGCCTCTACAGCCTCTGGCGTGCGGTGGGCTGAAAGCGCATTGATCTCGAAAGGTATCTCCATCTCGTCGAAAAACTTGGCAGCCTTCTCCATCACAGGGAGGTCAGACGTGCTGCCCATAATAATTGATACAATTGGTTTCATATATATAATAATGTGTATTGATAATTTCTATTCAAAGCATCTATTGCCTGAGGAAAGAAATGACTACATCCAGCAGATAAGTATGAACACCATGGCACAGACATAACCTATCATAAAACCGACAAGCACTTGCGAGAGGCTATGCTGTCTCAGTATCATCCTGCTCGTGCCCAAGAGTCCCGACAAGAGGAGGAGCATGCAGAATGGCCATACAGGATTGTAGCCGAAGAGTATACTGAAAGCATTTAGCGCACCTACCAGACCTCCCATGCCCACCATGTGCGTGCTGACCTTCCACCATGCGTTGACCGTCACGCAAATGACTTGAGCTATCAGAGCTGCCATGACCACGCCCCTGAAGAACATCGCCGTGTTAATCTTTGTCATCAGCACCAGACATGCACTATAACTCAAGAGAGTCAACACATAAGGCATGTGGCGATGCTCTCGATGGCTCAGTTCCAGATGAGTCCACTTCTTAACAGTCCTAACCAGCGATATGCCCATCGTTGGTATGGCTATAGTAAAAATATACACCGTGGAGATTAGAAAAATCTTATACCCCCATGGCAGAAGACTGAGATAAGTGAACAAGAATAGTCCTACTATCACCCAGAGCGGAGCATACAGTGGCATGAACAACACAGAGAGTGTCTTCGCTATTCGTATGAGTCGTTTGTCATTCATATACACATCGCAACACAGCAGTGTCCAAGAAAATGTTGTTTATATGGTGTCTTACTATTGTCAAATAATATTTTTAAAAGCATCCCATGAGACTATCCCCTTCTGTCGTTGACTGAAGGTATTCCCGCTTCCTTCCGATACTTAGCCACTGTACGCCGAGCCAACTTTATGCCATGCCGTTTCATCTGCTCGACAAGCTGCTCATCGGTATACGGATTCATCTTGTCTTCTCCATCAATTATCGTGTTGAGCACATCCATGACCTTGTGTCCATCGATGTGGTCACCATCCGAATTGGTGCGTGTCAACTTAAAGAAGGCAGACAGAGGATAGATGCGGCCATCAAGAAGAGCATACTTCGAATTGCACACACGCGAGATGGTCGATATATCATATCCTGTAGCCTTGGCTATGTCATCAAGCACAAGCCTCACCTTATCATCCTCATCCTTTGAGAGGATAAAAGCCCTCTGCGCATAGATGATGGCACTCATCGTGTCATACATCGTCTTCATCCTCTGCCTTATGGAATCTATAAACATCGTCGCTGTTTCCACCTTGTCACGCGTATACATCATACCTTCCTTCTCGCTGCGCGACAGTTTCTTTGGATTGGCCTGGTATCTCTTGAGCTGTTCCATATACTCCCGACTGACATGCAATCTTGGCATTTCGCCCCTGTTGAGCCTCATTTGTATATTACCATCCAGATCTGTCTCAATAATAAAGTCGGGAGCCTGTGTGTGCACGCGGCTCGATGCCGACTCACCCAAGGCAAAGCCAGGATTGACATTCAGCTTCTTGATATCAGAGAAGAGGGTATCCAGCTGCACATCCGACAGTTTCATGACCGTCTTCAGACGTTCTTTGTTGCGCTTGATGAACAGGTCATAGTGTTTGTCCACCATCTCACGTTCCATCGTCAGCACTCTCCTCTTTAATTCCGACAAAGATTCATCTCCACCTTCAAGCCTTCTGTCAATTTGCAGCAACAGACACTCCTGAGTGGAACGCGCTCCTATGCCTGGGGGATCAAAGCTCTGAAGCAACTTCAAGTTCTCCTCCAGTTCATTCTCTGTCACATATATATATTCCTTGAATGCCAACTCATCAGCCAATGCGGAGAGCGGACGGTCAATATACCCTCTATTATCGAGCGAGCCAATAAGATACCGGACAATCTTCTCCTGCTCCTCAGTCAGGTCATAATTGACCATCTGCGCTTCGAGGTCTTCAATAAACGAGCCTTCATCGCCAAAGGGCACATTCTCCTCCTTAGTGGCCGCACCTCCAGCAGCATACAGGGGCAGGTCATCATTGCTGTATTGCGACGCTGCATCCATAGCGGCATCAGCGTCAAAGTCGGCATACGCCTCTTCCCTCTCGTCCTCATCGACTCCAGCCTCAGACGCATCGTCCACAGACGCCACATCATCCACGTCGCTCTTACCTCCCTCCTCCAATGCAGGATTGCCCATCAGCTCTTCCCTCACCTGCTGTTCAAGTTCCGCAATAGGCATTTCAAGCAGTTTCACAACTTGAAGCTGCTGCTGCGAGAGTCTCATCTGCTGTTGGAGTCTCTCCGTCTGAGTTTGGGTTAAGACCTGTCCCATAACAATCAAATATATTATAATAACACGCCGCATCGCATCCGCTCGCCCATGACGCACAACAAGTACATCATGCGGCATAAGCCCCATGCGCCAGCCTTGGCAAAAACGTGATGCAAAGTTAGCAGAAAATAAGGGTCGGGCAAAGAAAAACATTCTTTTTTGACGGCAAAGGGCTTTATAAACATTAATCTTCATAAAAAACAAGTCCCGATGAAAGGCTGATTTGAAAAAAAGCACTACATTTGCAACATGATTTATACCAATCCTCTTTTATTGAACATCCTCTAATCAATATGGAAGACTTCGTACACTTACACGTACACACCCAATACAGCATCCTTGACGGACAGGCAGCAGTGCCAAAGCTGGTGGACAAAGCCATCAAGAACGGCATGAAAGGCATGGCCGTCACTGACCACGGCAACATGTTTGGCATCAAGGAGTTTTTCAACTATTGCAACAAGGTCAATGATGGAAAACCAGAAGAAGAGCAGTTCAAGCCCATCTTCGGATGTGAGGTGTATTGTGCACGCCGAAGCCTCCACCTCAAAGAGAACAACGGCATAGACAAAAGCGGATGGCACCTCATTCTCCTCGCCAAAAACGAGGTAGGCTATCACAACCTCATCAAGATAGTCAGCGAAGCATGGGTCGATGGCTACTACCATCGACCTCGTACTGACCACGAATCCCTGCGCAGACATCACGAAGGCATCATCGCCTCCTCGGCCTGCCTTGCAGGAGAAATACCGCGCTATATCAGCAAGGGACAGATTGACGAGGCGGAACAATCCATCCTCTGGTACAAGGAAGTCTTTGGCGATGACTTCTACATCGAGCTCATGCGCCATGAGGTGAAAAACCCCAATTTGCGCGCCAACCGCGAAACATACTTAGCACAGAAAGCTATCGAGCCTACACTCATCGCCCTCGCACGGAAACATGGCGTAAAGATTATCTGCACCAATGACTCCCACTTCGTCGACGAGGAGAACGCAGAAGCCCACGACCGCCTCCTCTGCCTGTCCACAGGCCGCGACCTCGATGACCCCAAGCGCATGCTTTACAGCAAGCAAGAGTGGTTCAAGACACGAGAAGAGATGAATGAGGTATTCGCTGACATCCCCGAAGCACTCGCCAACACAATGGAGATACTCGACAAAGTGGAGACATACAGCATAGACCACTCCCCCATCATGCCATTCTTCGCCATACCTGAGGAGTTCGGCACAGAAGAGCAGTGGAGACAGAAATTCACCGATGAAGACATCTTCAATGAGTTCACGCGAGATGAGAACGGCAACATCATCATGTCTCAGGCTGATGCTGAAAAGAAGATTAAAAAGCTCGGAGGCATTGACAAACTGTACCGCATCAAGTTTGAAGCCGATTATCTAAAGAAGATAACATACGACGGAGCCCGCCAACTCTATGGCGACCCCGTCCCCGACAATGTGCGCACACTCCTCGATTTCGAGCTCCACATCATGAAAACCATGGGTTTTCCTGGCTACTTCCTCATCGTTCAGGACTTCATCAACTCAGCTCGGAAGGAACTCGGGGTATGGGTAGGTCCTGGACGCGGCTCAGCCGCAGGCAGCGCAGTAGCCTACTGCCTTGGCATCACGAAGATTGACCCTATCAAATACGACCTGCTCTTCGAACGTTTCCTCAACCCTGACCGCATCTCCCTCCCCGATATAGATACAGACTTCGACGACGACGGACGAGGCAAGGTGCTGCAATGGGTCACAGACAAATATGGGGCGGAAAAGGTTGCGCATATCATCACCTACGGCACCATGGCCACCAAACTTGCAATCAAGGACGTGGCCCGCGTGCAGAAGTTGCCTCTCAACATTGTCAACGCCCTCTGCAAAGCCATACCAGACAAGCTCCCCAACGGCAAGAAGATGAGCCTGCCCAATGCCATCGAGTGCATACCTGAGCTAAGGGATGCCGCCACATCTCCCGACCCACTCCTGCGGGACACCATGCGTTTCGCCCAAATGCTTGAAAACAATGTTCGCAACACAGGCGTACATGCCTGTGGCACCATCATCTGCCGAGACGCCATAGATGACTGGGTACCCGTGAGCACCGCCGAAGACAAGGAGACAGGCGAGAAGATGCGATGCACACAGTATGACGGACACTATATCGAGGAGACAGGACTCATCAAGATGGACTTCCTCGGCCTCAAGACACTCTCACAGCTTAAAGAGGCGGTGGCCAACATCAAGGAGAGTCTCGGCATTGACGTTGACATAGACAAGATAAACATAGCCGACCGCGCCACCTACCAGCTCTACTGCGATGGACGCACCATCGGCACCTTCCAGTTCGAATCGGCTGGCATGCAGAAATATCTCCGCGAACTACAGCCCACCGTCTTCGAAGACCTCATCGCCATGAATGCCCTCTACCGCCCAGGCCCCATGGACTACATCCCCGACTTCATCGACCGCAAGCAGGGACGCAAACCTATAGTCTATGACATACCCTGCATGGAGAAATACCTCAAGGACACCTACGGCATCACAGTCTACCAAGAACAAGTCATGCTACTCTCACGCCAGCTTGCCGACTTCACCCGAGGCGAGAGCGATGCGCTCCGTAAGGCCATGGGAAAGAAGAAGAAAGCCATCGTTGACGCCATGAAACCCAAGTTCATCGAAGGCGGCAAGAAAAACGGCCACGACCCCAACATCCTCGACAAGATATGGGCAGACTGGGAGAAGTTCGCCTCCTACGCATTCAACAAGTCACATGCCACCTGCTACTCATGGGTGGCATACCAGACAGCGTACCTCAAAGCCAACTTCCCGGCACAATTCATGGCAGCCGTCATGAGCCGTTCGCTCGACAACATTACCGACATACGCAAGCTCATGGACGAATGCAAACAGATGGGAGTGCGCACACTCGGTCCCGATGTCAATGAGTCCCGACACAAGTTCAGCGTCAACTCAAAAGGCGAGATACGTTTTGGCATGGCCGCCATAAAGGGAGTAGGCGAAGCTGCCGTACAGGCCATCATCGACGAGAGAGAGGCCAACGGTCCTTTCAACACCATCTTCAGTTTCTTCGAACGAGTCAACCTATCCACCTGCAACCGCAAGACCATTGAAAACCTCATCATCTCAGGAGCCTTCGACAGTCTGCCCGACATCAAGCGCGAACTCTTCTTCGAACCCACAGGCAAAGGCACAGAAGTCTTCCTCGATGTCCTCGTGCGCTACGGCAACAACTACCAGCAGGACAAGTTCCGCTGCAAAAACTCACTCTTCGGAGACATGGGCATAGCCATCACACACCCGCCCATGCCCAAAAGCACCCTTGAGTGGGGCAACCTTGAGCGCCTCAACAAAGAACGCGACCTCGTGGGCATCTACCTCTCAGCCCATCCGCTCGATGAATACTCCATCGTGCTCGACTACGTGTGCAACACCAAACTCAGTGAACTCGAAGACAAGCGCGAGGAACTATCCAAACTCGAAGAAATCACCGTCGGAGGCATAGTAACCGAAGTGCGCACAGGAGAGACAAAGACAGGCAATCCCTTCGGCATCGTAAAGATGGAAGACTACGCAGGCAACGGAGAGATAGCCCTGTTCGGTCGTGACTGGATCACCTTCCGCAACTTCTTCATCGAAGGAGCCTCACTCTACATCAAGCTCAAAAGCGAGGCACACCGTTTCCGCCCAGGAGTATACAACCTCAACATCCTCTCTGTCGACCTTCTCTCCGAAGTCAAAGACAAACTCATAAAGAAAATAACCTTCAACGTCCCACTCGACCAGCTCTCCACCACCCTCGTAGAGGATCTTGCAGAGATAGTCAAAGATAGTCCAGGCGATGCCGACCTGCTCTTCAACATCTCTTCGTCTGAGAGCAACAACATCACCCTCATGTCTCGCAGCGTCAAGGTCAGAGTCAACAACCGCCTCGTCCGCTACATAAAGGAGCACTCTGAGATTACCATCAGCATCAACTGAGCCCCATCAACTCTACCCTCATCAACCCTACCCCGTCAACTCTACCCCGTCAAGTTCTGGACTGTTCCCAACAGTCCGCCACAATATATATAATCAATCAACCCCTAAACAACCACACACATGGAAATCAACGATTCAAACTACGATGAGCTCTTAGCTCAAGGCAAGCCCATGGTCATCGACTTCTGGGCTACATGGTGCGGCCCATGCCGCAAAGTCGGCCCAACCATCCAGGAATTGGCCGACCAGTACGAAGGCCAAGCCATCATAGGCAAGGTCAACATCGAAGAAGACGCCGATGACCTCGTATCCGAATTCGGCATCCGCAACATCCCCACCATCCTCTTCATCAAAGGAGGCGAAGTTGTCGACAAAGTTGTCGGCGCAGCCCCTAAGAGCACACTTGAAGAGAAACTCAAAGCCATCCTCTAACACACCCTCCAGCCTATGTCAACCATAGATGACGAGATCCTCCGCGGCGCCGAGTCCGATGCAGAAGAGGTACGTTACATTCGCAACTACATGGGCTCTGAGTGCGCCGAGCGCTTCACAGAGGAAGACATCTACTACTGCCTCGACGTCATGCTTGAATACTTCGAGAAAGCCGAAAAAGCATCAGCCGACAAGGACGGATTCATCGACATCGACACAGAGGAAACAGCCAAGTACATCCAGAAGAAAGCCAAGAAAGAAGGCATGGGTCCCTACGACACAGACGACCTCGTCCTTCTCGTCGATGCAGAGCTGGACTACAACGAGTCTCTCGAAGACTAACCCATCCACTCTTGATGGCGGTGAAACCAGCACGTTAAGTGCAGACTTCACCGCCATCAGTGCCATTGTAGACATCTGCAGAGCAAACCTCTATTGCTCAAGCTGAGCATCTTGCTCTGCAATCTTCTTATCACGAGCCAGTGGATATATTTGGTTGGTGGTGCGCTTGGTTATCCAAGCCGCACCAACCGAAAATATCCGCTGACCACATATCACCCAGTCTCCTCCCAAAAGATGCCCAAAACATAAAAAACTCACACAAAACCTCAAAAAAAGCACCAATCCATCGTTTTTTTTACAAATCATCACATCATTGTAAAATATTTTGCGTTAATTTGCACATAGAACAACAATCCTATCAAGTGCGGAAAAGAACAGAGATAGACAAACCTATTCAAAACCGCATGTCTAATCATGGCACCAAATGCCTTTAATAACAATCCACAAGAAACAACAACCTTTTTTAAATTAACTATTTTATTCACTTTAAATTCATCTTATTATGAGAAGAATGCTACTAAAAAGTTTGATGGCCGTTGCAGCTATGCTGATATGCCTTAGCGCAAGTGCTATCGACAAGGTTGTCAAGTCCACAGGCCTTGATAACGAAGTAACATCACTTGAGGAATTATACACATCACGTGTTCTTCTGGAAAATTCAGAAGGAAACGTTTTGTGCATTCCTACAGGATGGGACTGCAAAGTCTCCACAGTCATTGACGCTATCAGTACAAATGACAAAGGCATCTTTTACGAACTTTTGCCAGATGGAGACCATTATCTCATGCCTATTTACAATGTAAATGGTGACAGACGTAGATTCTGGGCTGGCGAGGCATTCGTAAACGCTCAACCTGGAGGTAACGTTATCTTTGGACTGGGTGGCGACAATGACCAAAAAGGACAG
Organism: Bacteroidaceae bacterium; assembly: GCA_036303125.1. GTDB lineage: Bacteria > Bacteroidota > Bacteroidia > Bacteroidales > Bacteroidaceae > Minthosoma. Next base: position 17,006 of record JAXJBE010000223.1, on the reverse strand, counting down.
GATGGTCCAAACCTAGCTCTATGGGATGTCACTTATGAAGCCGGGAAAGGGTTTGCATTCCATAACGTTGGACGTAACATTTACCTCGGTTCAGATGCAACAGATGCAAGACCCTCTGAAGAAATCGTATATTGGAAAGCTTATACAGCCTACCATGCTGGATATGTTCAAGAAGAAGTTTTTACAGCTTACAATGAAGCTACTGCTGCAGCAAGAACAACAGAAACAATAGAAGCTCTTCAACAAGCAAAAAACGATTATGATCAAAACCAAGATCTTAACGCATTTGGCGATGCTATAAATGCAGCTATTGATGTTATCAACGCATGTGAATCAGTCAATGCTGCATACGCCAATCTTGATGAAGCAGGCAATACAATAGCAACAGAAGTGTTAGCTAAGTACGAGAACAAAGAATACGCTAATATAGCGGAACTCCGAGCAGCTTACATCCCCGCAGCTAAAGCTCAGACTACTCCTGGCTCTACCATGACAGGTGCTATCATCAACCCAAGCTTTGAGTTTGGTACACTTGAAGGATGGACTTCCACAGACGGCGGAGATGTTGCAAAAAACTACAACTTCGCACAGAGAACAGGCGACAAGTTCGTTGAAAGATGGACTGCTGCTCCAAACACGCTTTCTGACGGTTCACTTCTCCAGACTCTCACAGACATGCCTAACGGCAAGTACACTCTCACAGCCGAGATGCACAACATGGAGCAGGGTAACGGTAGTGCTCCTGGCACAGGCTTCTACCTCGTTGCTAACGATGATAAAACAGCCGTTGCAACTCATGGAGAAACTGTCACTGTAAGCACTGTCGTTACAGATAACACACTTACAATCGGAACCAAGCTCATCGAATGCTCTGGTAACTGGGTATGCGAAGACAACTTCCAGCTCACATACAATGGCCCTGTTGCCACAGACGAAGAGCTCGCTCCTCTCACAGCAGAAATCGCTAACGCCAAACTTCTTGGCGTAGACGTTACAGAATGGGAAGGCAAGACTTTTGCAGCATCTGAAATTGATGCAGCCGTCAAGGCAATCAAGGTGGCAGAGTACAACACTGTCATCGCTGCATACCCAATGAACGCAGGCACACTCATTCCAGCATTCGATGCATGGGAAGGTGGCATGGCTGCAAACAAGGGTCAGCACTGGGACGGTACATTGACATCTACTTATTATGAGCAAGCAGGCGACGAGTGGGGTAAAGATAGCTGGACAAACAGCAAAACCACAACAGTCAACCTTCCAAAGGGCAAGTACGTAATCTATGCTGCAGGACGCAACTCTGCAGGCGGTGCATGCTCTTCATACATCAAGGTTAACGAGGCAACACAGATTTTCCCAGCAAAGGGCGACACTGGCTTTGGTATTGCTACAGACGGCACAGCAACATTCGACCCATCGGCAACATACGCAAACAACAATGTGGGCCGCGGATTTGAATACCGTTTCATCGCATTCGAGGTAACAGCAGACGAAGGCGAAGAGATAACTCTCACAGTAGGTGGCGAAGCCATAGCCGCACAGCAGTGGATGAGCATTTGTACTCCTGTACTTCTCACAACATCTGACAACTCAGCCATTGCAAAGCAAGTTCTCACAAGCGACATAGCAGCTGCACAAGCAATCGTTGACGCTAAGGCTGGTGTAGGCGAAGGCCTCTTCCTCATCCCAGAAGAAGCATTCAACACATTCGCTGCAGCTGTTGATGCAGCTAAGACTGCAAATGAAAACCCTGAAGCTACAACAGAAGAAATCAACACTGCTATTGCAGAGCTTGCTGCTGCAACAGAGACTTACAAAAATTCTCCTGTAAACGCTCCAGCTGCTGACAAGCAGTATACACTTACCCTATTTGCAACAGACGGAACAGAACTCTTCCCTCTCAGCATCGCCACTGGCAAAATTTCCATAGAAGAGGTTGGCACTCCTGTAACATTCGTCGCTAAAGAGAACGGCACATACGCCCTCTCTAACGGCACGGAGGAAATCTACTACTCAAACTCTGCAAACAACTGGGATCTCGATGCTACTGCAGAAGGTGGGTATGCATGGACAATCACAGCTATTGCAGATGGTAAATATAACATTATAGGCAAGAACGGACGTTTCCTTGGCACAAACGCAAATGATAAGGCTGCAGGCTCTAAGTGCTACGGTGACAAGAAAGCCGACAATGGCTCCTACATCTGGTCAATCTCTGAGTATGTCGCTCCAGTTGAACCAACAACTTACGCTATTACTGTCACTGAAGGCATTGAAAACGGTGTTATCACAACAGACGTAGCAGAGGCTGAGGAAGGCGCTACAGTCACTATCACAGCCACTCCAGCAGAAGGTTACAAGCTCGAATCTATCTCTGTAAAGAATGGCGAAGAGGATGTTGAGGTATCAGATGAAAACACATTCGTGATGCCAGCAGCTCCTGTTACAATCTCAGCTACATTCGTTGAAGATGCTGTTGAGCCAGATCCAAACCTCATCGAGATTGCACAGACAGTAGATGCAGATCAGAATATGGCATGTACAAAGACTGAAAGCGACGAATACACTCAGTACGACTTTGCAGGTGACATCAGCGTTGCATTCAAAATGCTCAATGTAGACGTTAAGGACTGCGACTATGTCATCATCAAATTTGCCGAGCCAACTCCTGCTGGTCTCTCTGCTTCATTCTTCAACGGAATAGAGAACGAAAGTATTCCAGAAGGTGTTACAGAATGGAAGAATGTCATTGCTGATAACACAGCTGTTGTAGACGGTATCATGCCACAGATTGCCCTTCTCACTATCTTTACAGGCGAGGGCAAATCAGTCAAGGTTGAAGGCGTTTATAAGCACAAGGTTGCATCTGAACCTGAGCTCGCTACTGTAGAGAACATGACTCTCACGGTTGCTGAGGATGCAGTTATCGAAGATGAAGACAAGACATTCCCTGTTGTATTCGGCTACAAAGCCATAGTTGATGAGTCTATCTCACCAATGGCATCTATGTCTGTTACATACAAAGTTACAGCAAACGGAGAAGAGATTCTTTCTGAGACGTTTGCAGGCATTGACATAGCCAAGGAGACTCAGAACATCTGGATCAAGAACATGGAATATGGCAAGACTTACACAGTGACCATCACTTCTGTAAGTGTTTCATACTTTGATCTTGAAACATTTGGCGATAATGTTGCTTATACCAAGACTTTCGCAGAGGATGAACTCACAGCAACATTCACGACAAACGCTATTCCAGTATCTATCGATGGCATCAATGCAGCAGCCAAGTCTAACCGCAAGGTTGTTGAGAACGGCCGCGTAGTTATCTACAAGAACGGTGTCAAGACAATGTCTTCAGGTGTTTCAATCCGATAACATCACCGACATATACTAATAACAAAGAGTGCAGGGCATGCGTGCCTTGCACTCTTTTTTTGTTCGCTCACTAAAACACAGGGAGATACAACCATCTACATTAAGTAATATTCAAAAACAGATTCCTCGCGCGCGCGTATTCCAAAAAAATCGATACAAAATCATATATATCTTATTATATACCAATATATTAAACTGTATCACTGCCGATACAGCAGATTGCCCTCAAAGAGGCATTTTGTATCGCTCGTGATACAGTCTATCCAAATGATACACAAAGCATTAGACCCTGTTTTGTATCGGTTTCAAAATCGATACACTCTCACATCCGAATCCACAAAACCGATACAACACCATGTGTATCATGTTATATTTCAACACATTGCACTGTATCACAGCTGATACAAGACCATATAAGCTGTATCGCGGTTGATACAGCTTATTTATATGATATACATATTATTAGATATAGTTTTGTATCGGTTTTGGAAATGATACGCGCGAGGAAACAAACGTTTCAGCGTGCCGAGTATCAACCCCAGACAACTCACCCCAACACATCGTCCAGATGGACATAATTCAGCAGGCTGATTTCTCCGGCGGTGTTTTCGAGCGTGCCCGCATAGACTACCGCCCTGCCCTCTACCGGAGCTTTGACCCAGCTGTCCATTTGTTTCAATGCCTTCTCAAAGTCAGCATGGTAAGTCATTGCCGACTTGATTTCGATGCCATAAAATCCCGAACCTTTTTTCAGCAGCAAATCAATCTCATTCTGGTTCGAGTCCCGGTAGAAATAGAGGTTACTCTCCTTGCCCTGATTATACCTCCGTTTCAACGCTTCCGCCACGATGAAGTTCTCGAACAACGCCCCCCTCATCTTATCCCGCGCGAGCTGTTCAGGAGATTCGATGCCGAGCAGATGGCAGGCAAGCCCCGTGTCCGTAAAATAGAGCTTTGGGGTTTTGGTCAACCGTTTGCGCGTATTCTCGAAATATGGTGGTAGCAGAGCCACGATATAGGATGCCTGCAAGACGGAGAGCCACGCTGTGACAGTGTGCGAACTGACACCGATTTCGTTCGCCAGCTCGGAGGCTTTGAACAGCGAGCCGATGCGTCCGGCGCAAAGACGGATGAATGTGTGAAACTGCATCATATCCTTGATTTGCAGCAAATCGCGCACATCCTTGTCCAGATAGGTTTTCATGTAGGCCGGATAGAGGAATTTGGGCACATTGCGCCCCGCATAAATCGCGGGATAGAACCCGTTCAGCAGCAGATTGTCAAGCGGCGTATCGGCGGCTATCTCACGTATCTCGGAGTAGGACATGGGCAGCAGCTCAAACACGGCGGTACGTCCAGCCAAAGACTGCGTAACCTTTTTCAGCATGGCAAACTGCGAACTGCCCGAAAGGATGAATCGCCGGTCTGCGTCATCGTCCACCATGCCTTGTATATACGACAGAAGATTCGGGGCATTATGCACTTCATCGAGAATCATGCCCTCCGCATGCTGGTTCAGAAAAGCGACCGGATCGTTTTCGGCAAAGCTCCGCACATCGAGGTTCTCCAAAGAGTAGTACGGCAGGTGTGGGAACAGATTACGAATCAGCGTTGTCTTGCCGGACTGACGGGGTCCAGTAACGGTTATGACCGAGAAATAGCGGTACGCCTCTTCTATCACGGCGGATAACTCCCTGCGAATATATTTTGTCTCCATACTGTTTTATGCAAATTTGAAACACAACTGCAAAATTACATAAATCCTGCTGCGGTGCAAATTTTTCGAGGCATTTTCTCCTGTCTCCCATCGCTTTTTCACTGTTTTACCTGCAATTTTCACTCTTCCGTCGGCAGTGCTCATGTTCCCCATCAGAGCTGACCATACGAGGTTGAATTCATTCGTTGCATATCATCATAGACCTAATGGGGCATAGACGCATGCGCAACCTTCAACAAAGCACGCTGTTTTCCGCCAAGCCCAACACCCCTCGGGAGCTTGCTCCCAAGGGGCTGTGAGCCTGCTCCCGAGGGGTTGTGGGCAAGCTCATTTGGGGTGTTGAGCCTGCTGGATTGGAGTGCTGGGCTTGCCCACATGCCGCATTGAGCAAGAGGAACGGTTTTGAACACGAGACAATGTCTCCGCATAATTTGCTTAAGGCACCCTAAATGATGGGGGCATGTAAAATGATCCATTATCACAGTACGCATGAAGAGGTAAGTCTTTTTAGCAAATGAATGTAACCAACCAACAAATATTAGCAGAAATCCATGATTTCAGTGCTAATATTTGTCAAAATGATACGGCTTCCAATTATTATGTGTAACTTTGCAATGTTTGTACATTTGTATACTTTAATTCCGCAACACATAACTATGAAACTTTCGCGCCACATACTCATAGCAGCCGCAATAGCAGCTGTGGCATTCCCTGCAGATGCCAAGAAAAAGAAAGACAAAACTCCAAGCGAACCTCCAAAGTCTGCGTATTGCCTCCTCACAGGCAGTGACACAGTGAACATGAGAGGTGTGATGAATGTCATCGAGAAAGGCGACAGCATATTCTTTGAGTTGCCCACCTCCCTGCTCGGAAGAGAGTTTCTCGTTGTCAACCGCCTTCAGCAGGTGCCTCAGGAGCTCAACGAGAGCGGTGTCAACCGCGGCATCAACTATGAGAACCAGACCATCCGCTTCGAGTGGGACAAAAAGGAAAAGTCCATCGTGATACGCCAGCAGCGACTGACGCCCCTCGTTGACAACAAGGATGCCATCTCACGCTCTGTCAAGGAAAACTACATAGACCCCGTGATAGCCTCCATCAAAGTGCGCGCCATAGGCACTGACTCCGCCACAGTGGTCTTTCCCGTCAACAAACTCTTCAACGGCAAAGACAACTGCCTCAACGATGTCTTCCACAACATCAACATACCCAACTCGCCCAACAGCGAACTCAGCCGCATCATCCGCGTCAAGTCAAATCCACGCAGCGTGACAGCCACCAGCGAACAGACGGTCATCGTCCACGAGGGCATGGATAAGGTCAATGTGTCAGTCGTCGTCTCCAGTTCGATATATCTGCTCGATGAGACTCCCATGGAGGGACGAGAGGAGACAGCGCGCGTGGGATATTTCACAGAAAGCCGCCTGTGCTACTCAGACGACCAGCAGGAAGTCAAGACCAAACATTTCATCAACCGCTGGCGCCTTGAGCCCAAAGACAAGGAAGCATACATGCGAGGCGAATTGGTCGAGCCCGTCAAGCCCATCGTGTTCTATCTCGACCAGCGCATACCAGCATCCATCAGACCAGCCATACACCAAGGCATAGAAGACTGGAAAGCAGCCTTCGAGAAAGCAGGATTTAAGAATGCCATCATGGCTGCCGACATGACTGACAGCCTTGAGCAAGAGGACGATGACATGAAGTATTCAGTGCTGACATACGCCGCATCAGAGAAAGCCAACGCCATGGGTCCGTGTGTAGTTGACCCGCGAAGCGGCGAGATACTCGAAGCCGACATCATCTGGTGGCACAACGTGCGCTCGCTCCTCACAAGCTGGCTGAAGGTGCAGACAGGAGCTATCGACGCGAGAGTAAGACAGCCCAAGCTGCCCAACGAACTCATCAACGATGCCGCACGCTTCGTTGCCACACACGAGGTGGGACACTCCCTCGGCCTGCGCCACAACATGATAGCCTCAGCAGCTTACCCCACCGACTCGCTCCGCAGCAAGACGTTCACTGACCGCGTGGGCGGAACGGCAGCCAGCATCATGGACTATGCCCGCTTCAACTACATAGCCCAACCAGGCGATGGCGTCACCACACTCTCACCACACATCGGTCCATACGACCTGATGGCCATCGAATGGGGCTATCGATGGTATCCCACTGAGGCTGAAGCCAAGAAGCCCCTGGCCGAACTGCTGATGAAGCATACAGGCAAGGAATACAGATACAGCGAGACACAAAACTACAGGACAGCCATTGACCCGCGCGCCCTCAGCGAAGACCTGGGCGACAACAGCGTGAAGAGCGCCAAGTATGGCATCGACAACCTCAAGCGCATCATGCCCCACCTCGATGAGTGGACACGCACAGGCGACATGTGCCAGCCATGGGATGATGCCGCCGACCTGTGGCTGACCGTCATCTCGCAATGGGACCTGTACAACTACCATGTCCTCGCCAATATCGGCGGCATCTACTTAGACAACACATGCATGGGCGATGGCAAAGCATCCTTCACCTATGTCGAGAAAGAGAGGCAGAAAGAAGCACTCAGATATATCATAAACGAAGTGATGACCTATCCCGAATGGCTCTTCTCGCCCACAGCGGCTCGCTACACCTACCTGCTCAAGAACAGGAGAGAGGAACACCCATCGACATCATACAAGAATGAAGTCAGCTACATCATGTGGGACATGCTCAACAATGACCGCATCCTGCGCATGACGCTGAACGAGGAGGAGAACAAGTCACAGGCGTTCACAGCCAAGGAGATGATGGACACGCTCTACGATGCCCTCTTCACCAGAAGACAGCAGCCAGACCTCATGCAGCGCTACGTGCAGAAGACCATGGTCGATGCGCTCATCACCGCAGCAGCAGAAAACGAGGGAGTGAAAATCAACAAGTCGCTATATGAAGACAAGGAAAGAGACGTGAGCCTCAACTGCAAAGAACCGCTCCTGTCGAGCAAGCCACGCACCCTGGCCTTCTCAAGCACCGCCATCAACCGTCTGAGCGACCCCATCAGCATCAAGCGCGCCATGCTCATGCGCATACGCCAATTTGCCAAAGCATACTCAGGTTCAAGCTCAACAATACAGCAGATGCACTACGCTGACATAGTCAAAAGAATAGACACCGCACTCGGCCTATAAAACAACCACCACAATGAAAAAAACACTGTTCACCATAGCGGCCCTGGCCGCAGCAAACTTAGCAATAGCCCAGACCGACAAGGCAGCATCCAAGGACAGCACGTCCCACCAAGACATAGCCAAAGAGCTTGACCTCAAGGACTTCGTGGTGACGGGCTATCAGAAGATAGACCGCCGCAAGATGACAGGCTCATCCACCACCGTCAAGATAGACGAGGCAACCGTGGGAGCTGTACACAACATAGACCAAGCACTCTCAGGACAGGTGGCGGGACTCTCCGCCGTGACCTCTTCGGGAGCGCCGGGAGCTCCGCTGAAGATACGCATCAGAGGCATATCCAGCATCAACGGCAGCCAAGACCCTCTGTGGGTGCTCGACGGCATACCTCTCGAAGGCACAGACATACCATCCACCGATGAGCTCAAAGACATAGACAACCTCTACCAGACGAGCATAGCCGGCATCAACCCCTCCGACATAGAGAGCATCACCGTGCTCAAAGACGCTGCGGCCACCGCCATCTATGGAGCGAGAGCCGCCAACGGCGTCATCGTCATCACTACCAAGCGAGGCAAGGCAGGAGCTCCAGTCATCAACTTCAACGCCAAACTGACATGCAGCCCCAACATTGACCTCGACAGGCTCAACCTGCTCAACAGCAACGAAAAGGTGGGGATCGAGCTCGACCTCTTGCGCTCTGACTACACCTTCCGCGAGAACAAGGGAGACGTATACCGCATCCTGTCCTCCATGGGAGAAGTCGACACCTACAAGTCAGGAGGCTGGTCAGCACTATCGGCAGAGGCACAGGAGCGCATCAACAGCCTACGCGGCATCAACACCGACTGGAACGACATTCTCATGCGCACGGCATTGGCCCAAGAATATGGCATAAGCATCAGCGGCGGCGGCAACAAGGCCACTTACTATGCTTCAGTAGGTTACTACGACCAGCAAGGCAATGTCAAGGGAGTAGACGCCAACCGCTTCAACACCACGCTGAAGACCACCGTGCGCATCAACGAGATCCTCAAGGTCGGGGCTTCACTCTTTGCCAGCCAGAGAAAGCAACACTCCTTCATGACCGACTACAACGGATTTGTCAACCCCGTATACTACAGCCGATTGGCCAACCCATATTTCGTCCCCTTCGATGCAGACGGCAACTATGTCTATGACATCAACGTGCAGGGAGGCAAGGAAGACAGCCAGCTGGACTTCAACATCTTCGAGGAAAGAGCCAACACCTCCCACGAGCGCACGGACCGACAGGTCATGGCCATCTTCGATGCAGAACTGAAACTGTTCAGATGGCTCAAGTTCACCACACAGCTCGGCCTGCAGGTGGAAGCCAACACCATCGACAAATATGCGGGCGAGAACTCCTTCGCGATGCGCAAAGACCTCGAACGCTCCCTCTACTCCTACAGCGACGGACTGAGACCTTTCCTCCCCACAACGGGCGGCATGCACAAAGTGACGGAAGGGCACAGTTCGCAGTGGACATGGAAGGGCATGCTCGAGGCAGACCACTCTTTCGGCGAATATCTCGAACACAGCATACAGTTCATGGCTGGTTCGGAGATAAGGCACATAGACACCAACACCACATATTCGGCAGCCTATGGCTACGACCCTCGCACTCTGACCAGCCAGACCGTCTATTTCCCTTCGGAGAATGCAGCCGACATGTTCCCTCTCCACACGGAGACAAAGACTGAGAACGCATACGTCAGCTGGTTCGCCACAGGCAGCTACACTTTCTCCAACAGATACACCATAGGCGGCTCCGTGCGCTTTGACGGTTCGGACGTGTTCGGCATAGCCAAGAAATACCGCTTCCTGCCCCTCTACAGCGTCAGCGGATTGTGGAGAGCCAAGCAAGAGGAGTGGCTCAAGCCTGTCAGGTGGATAGACAACCTCAGCCTCAGAGCATCATACGGCATACAAGGCAACATTGACAAAAACACCTCGCCCTACCTCATTGGCTCATACGACCAGAAGAGCATCCTCGGCAAGCCCGAATATGTCATCAGCGCAGAGACAGCCCCCAACCCTTCTCTGAAATGGGAGAAGACGCAGAATGTCAACGCAGGAGTGGACATCGCACTGTTTGACAATGTGCTGACACTCAGCGCCGACTATTACTTCCGCCACAGTTCCGACCTCATCGGCCTCAAGATGCTGACCTTGGAGACAGGCTTCAGCAGCACCACCATCAACTGGGCCACCATGAACAACTACGGATGGGAGTTTGCCCTCGCCACTCGCAACATCTGGCAGAAAGACCTGCGATGGACGACAAGCCTCAATCTCGGATTCAACAAGAACAAGGTGCTGAGGGAGACCGTGGCTGAGAACGCCACCTATCCTGGCAGAGAGGGCTATCCTGTGGGCGCACTCTTCGCCCTTGAAACCAAAGGACTTGACAATGAGGGCTATCCACTCTTTGCTGGAGCCAACGGTGAGAGTGTGACCCTGACCGAACTGCTCAGACTCAACGAATATGGAGCCAGCACACTGTCAGCAGCCGACCAGCGCGCCCTCTACAAATATATGGGCACTGTGGATCCCAAGGTGTCAGGCGGTTTCATCAACACCATCGACTGGAAGCAATGGCAGCTGGGCATCAACTTCACCTTCAACCTCGGCATGAAGGTCAGAGTCACCCCATCATACAACAGCACCTCCTTTGACCGAGGGCTTAACACCAACCATGATGTGCTCAACCGGTGGACACCCTCCAACCCCAACGCCAAGTACCCCGCTCTCATGAATTCCACTGACCGTCCGGCTGAGTATGTGCAGTACAACGAACTCAACCTCTTCAACATGCTCGACCTCTGGATTAAGGACAGCAACTACATGCGCCTGCAGAGCCTGCGCTTAGCATATAAGTTTGACACGGCTTGGCTCAAGAAACTTGGAGTGAAGAATGCCTCGGCAAGCATCGAGGGACGCAACCTCCTCGTCATCTCCAGCAACTACAACAACTACCTCGACCCTGAGACAATGGGCAATCCATACGCGCAACCTGTATCCAAGGACATCATCTTCGGCTTGAACCTCGGGTTCTAAGAGAACAAGCGTTACAATGTCATTGGTTCAATTGAGACACTACACATATATATATTATAATACAACTCAGACACCACGATGGTTATGAAACATACATATACATTACTATTGCTGCTGGCATCGCTATTTCTGACGGCATGCGATGATTTTCTCGACATACAGCCCACAGGCAAAGTGATAGCCAAGACATGCGAGGAGTACAGAGCACTGCTCACAGACGTCTACAACAACTTTCCAGACGACCGTTCGCTGACAACGCTACGCACAGACGAGATGACTCTCGATCCCGCCACCACCACATCAGAAGACCTCAACTCCTATTTCGACATCTGGAGATGGCAGGATGTGGCACAAGACGAAAACACCGTAGCCTTCAACTGGCGACGTTTCTACCACACCATCTACATTGCCAATTATGTCATTGAACATCAGGAAGAGATAACCGAAGGCACAAAAGCCGACATCGACCAGCTCGTTGGCGAGGCCTACATGCTAAGAGCATACTCACACTTCGTTCTGGTCAACCTCTTCGGACAACCATACACCAAGTGTGACCCAGCCTCAACTCTTGCCGTGCCACTATGGGTCAAGGCCGATGTGGAACTTGTCCTCGCACGCTCAAGTGTAGGGGAGATATACACACAGATACTCAACGACATCGCTTCGGCCAAGACATACCTCAACCAGGAAGAATGGGAGCCACAGCTGACATACCGCTTCAACACCCTTTCAGCCGAGGCCCTCTTGGCAAGGACATGCCTCTACATGGGAGACTGGCAGGGGGCACTCAATGCGGCCAAGACTGTCGTGGAGGCACATCCCGCACTTGAAGACCTCACCTCATCCTCATACACCATGCCCGACCACTATACCAGCGCCGAGGCCATCGTCTGTCTGGAGCAGGTGATGAAATCAGCTTACAAGGGCATCGGCGCGCCAAGCACCGCCTTCATCAACACCTACCGCACAGGCGACATGCGCAAGAGCCGCTACTTCAAGGCACAGACAAGCCGGCTCTACACTCTACTGAAAGGCGGTGACCCACTCTGCCGCAGCACCTTCCGCTCAGCTGAGCTGTACCTCACCGCAGCAGAAGCGGCAGCACGTCTCGATGACAAAGAGACGGCCATCAGCTACATACGTCCCATCATAGAGACACGCTACATGCCTGCACTCCAGCCATCCATACTCAGCGAGATGGAGCAGAAAGACTCCAGTGAACTCATTGAAGCCATCTTGGAAGAGAGGGCGCACGAACTCTGCTTCGAGGGGCACCGATGGTTTGACCTCCGACGCACAACTCAACCCGAAATAACAAAAACCTACGACGGCACTACATACACCCTCGAAGAGAATGACAGCCGATACACCATCCCTATCCCGACGGAGGCTATCAATGGAAATCCATCATTGGGTGAGGAATAAAAAGGATGCCGCCCAAAGGGCATATACGCAACGCCCTCGCTAACATCCAAGCCCCATTACAGATATTCAAACGTATCACAGATATCTCAAACCAACATAACATAAGCATACAAGAGCATGAAAAAGATTCTTTTAGGGATGACGCTGCTATGCTCCATAGCCAGCGCGCAAGCAAAGGACTACAACTATCCCACATTAAAGGATGCGACGACCTACAATGGCAAGTATTCACCCGTTGCCACCCCTGTGGTTTTCAGCCCCGATGGCACAACCGTTTATCAGACAGGACTCTATGACGACATGGTCATGATTGGTGATGACATACTTGAAAACATCGCCACCAGTGCCTTCATCTCTGCTGTTGACAACAAGCAAGACAAGCCTCTGTGGACAGTAGGCATAAAGGGAGCCGCACATATCACAGCCATTACAGCGACTGATGACGCCATCTTTGTGGCTGGCACATTTGCTGACGACATCATTCTCGGCAGCCGCGACTTCAACGAAGCCTCGCTGACGGGCACAAGCCTCTCTCACGACATGGTCAATGGATTCATGGCCAAATACAGCAGCACAGGCAATCTCATAGCAGCCAAGGCACTCATGCCGCAGGAGAACAGCGCATACGCAGACAAAGAGACATACGAGTCAGACCTCAGCATATCGCCCACAGCCATCACCGTGATGGGCGAGCGCGCATACGTGTCTTTCGTTTACCTCGGCGGCTACTCCATCGATGACATCAAGGTTGACGGCACCCTCAAGTCTTCTTTCGGCTTCTGGGACAACGCCTGCGCAGCCGTCATCTCAGCTTCTGCCACAGACCTCTCGGCAACAGAGACAGTGCTTGACATGCGCAACAGCGCAGCCGTCAACGAAAATGGCATGCGTCCACAAAGCATCTGCCTCACCACAGACGGCAAGGCTCTCTATGTGGCCACCTTCGCCTGCGGCTCCAACGACATCACCATTGGAAGCGAGAAGAGCAATGTCAGCTTCTTTGTATCAGAAGAAGAACAAGAATATGGAGCCGCCATCATCACCATCCGTGACGGCAAGACTGACATCAAGAAGATAAATGCCGCAAATTCCTCAAGAGCATACGTAAGCAACAAAATCAACAGCATGACTATAGCTGGAGACGAGCTCTACATGGCTGGACATGTCAGCACTCCCCTTCCTTTCAGCGATGCCCTTGTGCCCGACCTCTGGACAGACCAATTCGCCGTTTGCCTCAACACCGCCGACATGAGCAGCAAATGGGCTTATATAACTAATGCCAAGCGCGATGACATTGCAACGAGCAACGGCAAGTATCGCGAGTCAATCGGCGCAGCCCTGTCTGGCAACATATACTCAGTCATCGGCGCAACCAACTTCTCATGCGACCAGTCTGCCCTCTCACCCGAACATGCAGACATGACCTGCCTTGGCATAGCAACCAACGGCAGCATGCAAGCCCTGGCAGAGAAGACTGCCGAGGGAAGCAAACTCACCATCGGCGCAGGTGCGGTGGGCATTGACGCAGTCGAGAAAGCAGAGCAGAAAGATGACAGCCTCGCCTTCGACTTGTCCGGACACCCCGTCACTGCACCATCTAAGGGACAGGTTATCATACGCGCTAACAAGACAGTCATAGCACAATGAAACGCACGTCAATAATCATATCAATGCTCTGCCTCGCCCTTGCGTCAAGGGCGCAGGTGGAGCCTTTGATTCACACCACATGGAGCCAGACATCACCTTACAACGACCAGTGTCCTGACAATATGCTGGCCGGATGCGTTGCCATAGCCATGGCACAGGTGATGAACTTCCACAAATATCCTCAGCACGGACAGGGAAGCAACTCATACACATGGAAGGGGAAGAAGCTCACAGCCAACTTTGGTGAGACATACTACCGATGGGACGAGATGGAAACAGACGGCGAAGCGGTGGCTGAACTGGTATACCACTGCGGAGTGTCAGTCTGGATGGACTATAGCTCATCCTTCTCTGGCTCGAATGAATACTATGCCAAATCGGCTCTTGTCGATTTCTTCGGCTACGATGAGGACATCAAGCTCATGCCACGCAATAAGTATACGGACGAGGAGTGGAGCGACATATTGCGTCAGCAGCTTGATGAGGGCCTGCCAATGATATACTCAAGCGGCGGACACACCTTTGTCGTTGACGGCTACAACAGCGACGGACTCTTCCATGCCAACATGGGCTTCGGCTATCCAGGCAGATACTACACACTGGATGAACTGGGCGGCAAGAGCAATTCGACAGCCGTCATCAACATTCGCCCCACCGACAGTTTCATACCGTCGCTCATTGCCTTCACCCCAAACGGAAATACCCAAATTCCACTCCCTCTTCATCATCTGCTCACAGAACAACTCTAATGCACAAAATCAGGAAAATGTGCAGGAATAATGCTCAGTATTTAAAATATTGGGCATTTTTCTTTCATTCATTATTGTGATATAGAAGAAAATCCGTAAATTTGCAACTACTTGTACTTTACCTGCAGAACAAAGACCTAAAGAAAATATAATTAAAGGAGAACACCAATAATTAAGAGAACAATTAACAATCAATAGTAATATGAGTTTAAAAATCATCGTACTCGCAAAGCAGGTGCCAGACACACGCAATGTCGGCCCAGACGCTATGACTCCAGAGGGTACAGTGAACCGCGCAGCTCTTCCTGCCGTGTTCAACCCTGAGGATTTGAACGCTCTCGAACAGGCACTTCGCCTGAAGGACGCTAATCCAGGTTCCACCATCACCATGATCACCATGGGTCTGCCCAAGGCAGCCGAAGTGCTGAAAGAAGGCATCTACAGAGGCGCCGACGAAGGCATCCTCGTGTCTGACCGCCCTCTTGGAGGCGCTGACACTCTCGCCACATCATATACCCTTGCTCAGGCTATCAAGAAGGTGGGCGACTATGACATCATCCTCTGCGGCCGCCAGGCCATTGACGGTGACACAGCCCAGGTGGGTCCACAGGTGGCAGAGAAGCTCGGCCTCACACAGATTACCTACACCGAAGAGATTATCTCTCTCGACAAGACCGCTGGCAAGATTGTAGCTAAGCGACATATCGACGGGGGTGTGGAGACTGTAGAAGGTCCACTGCCTATCGTAGTAACTGTCAACGGTTCTGCCGCTCCATGCCGCGTGCGCAACGTGAAACGCGTATGGGCTAACAAGAACAGAGAGTTTCCCGTGTGGGGCGCAGCTGACATAGAGGCTGACCCAGCACAGATTGGCAAGGCTGGCTCGCCAACAAATGTGAAGGCTGTCAAGAGCATCGTCTTCAAGGCTAAGGAAAACAAGACTCTCACATCAAGCGACGCTGATGTGGAAAGCCTTATTGTTGAACTCATGGAATCTAACACCATCGGATAATGAATAACGTATTTGTATATTGTGAACTCGAAGGCAACAAGGTTGCCGACGTAAGTTTGGAGCTTTGCACCAAAGGTCGCAAACTCGCCAACCAGCTCGGAGTGCAGCTTGAGGCTGTGCTCGTAGGCTCAGGCCTTGACGGCGTTGAGAAGCAGGTATTGCCTTATGGTGTAGACAGAGTGCATATCTTCGATGCTGAGGGATTATTCCCTTACACATCTCTCCCACATACATCTGCTGTAGTCAACCTCTTCAAGGAGGAGCAGCCACAGATTTGCCTGCTCGGCGCTACAGTCATCGGCCGCGACCTCGGCCCGCGCGTGTCATCAGCTCTCCACTCTGGCTTGACAGCAGACTGCACTCAGCTCGAGATTGGCTCGTTCGACATGAAGGTGAAAGACGCTGAGGGAAAAATGGTGGACAAGCACTATGAGGACCAGCTCTATCAGATTCGTCCTGCATTCGGTGGATCTATCATCGCCACGATTGTCAACCCAGAGCACCGTCCGCAGATGGCGACAGTGCGCGACGGCGTGATGAAGAAAGAAATACTCGATGAGAACTACAAAGGCGAGGTAATCAAGCATGATGTGGCCAAGTACGTGCCAGAGACTGACTATGTGGTCAAGGTGCTCGACCGCCACGTGGAAAAGGCAAAGCACAATCTCAAGGGAGCTCCCATCGTCATCGCCGGCGGCTACGGCGTTGGAGGTCCGGAAGGTTTCAATCTCCTCTTCGAGCTTGCCAAGGAACTTCACGCAGAGGTGGGCGCAAGCCGCGCCGCTGTCGACGCGGGATGGATTGACCACGACCGCCAGATTGGCCAGAC
>JAXJBE010000222.1:0-10645 GCA_036303125.1 Bacteroidaceae bacterium | reverse complement strand
TTTTTGAAAATTTCAAGATAAAAATATTCCTGGATGATTCCTGGATATTACTGGTGATTCCTGACCATAAATCCAGTACGCTATGTTGACACAGCTGCCGATTCCATGACTCGCCACCAAGACAAAGTATCTTAGGATATAAGACAAAGTATCTTATATGGATTGTCTTCAATTAAAAAAACATGCTAAATGCGATGTTCCACGCTGTTTTTTTGCTGTTGTTCCACAGAAAATGCTTATCTTTGCAGTGAAATTCAGGTTGAATTAGGAACCATTGTATTTATTGATGGTAGAACATTCACTTATTCATTTGATTTAAAATGTATTTAACGACGAGCAATGGTGGGGCGAGCGTGCAGAAGCAGAGCGTTGCCCTGACGTGTCGGCTTACATTAAGGCTCAATTATTGAAAGATAAAGAAAATGGGAAAAATTATTGCATTAGCAAACCAGAAGGGTGGTGTGGGCAAGACAACCACAGCCATCAACCTTGGAGCCAGTCTTGCTGCACTTGAGAAGAAGGTGCTCGTGGTAGATGCCGACCCACAGGCTAATGCCTCGTCAGGTCTTGGTGTGGATATCCAGCAGGTTGACACTTCGATATACGATTGCATAGTCAGCGCAACCAATCCTCACGAGTGTATATACGCTACCGACATCGACGGGCTTGATATCATACCAAGTCATATAGACCTCGTCGGGGCAGAGATAGAGATGCTCAATGTGGAAAAACGCGAGACCGTGCTCAAACGTATTCTCTTGCCGCTGTCAGCGGAATATGACTACATACTTATCGACTGTTCGCCTTCACTCGGCATCATCACCATCAATTCGCTTACGGCGGCAGACTCTGTCATCATACCCGTGCAGTGCGAATATTTTGCGCTCGAGGGCATAAGCAAACTGCTAAACACAATCAAGATTATCAAGTCGAAGCTCAATGCCAACCTTGAGATAGAAGGCTTTCTGTTGACGATGTTCGACTCGCGGCTCCGCCTGGCCAACCAGATCTACGAAGAGGTCAAGCGTCACTTCCATGAGTTGGTCTTTAAGACAGTGGTGCAGCGCAACGTCAAGCTCTCAGAAGCTCCGAGCCATGGCATCCCCTGTATACTTTATGATGCCACCTCCAATGGAGCTAAGAGCTACATCGCGCTTGCAAAGGAGATTGTAAGCAGAGAAGAACAATCAAAATAAAGACAAAAAACTTGATTACCCACTTATGGCAGTAAGAAAGAAATTCGGTTCAGCCTTGGGCCGCGGGCTTGATGTGCTGATTTCCACAGAAGAAGTTTGCACGGAAGGCTCTTCCACCATCAATGAGATAGACGTCAACCTCATCCAGCGCAACCCCAATCAGCCGCGTCGCGAATTTGATGAAGAGTCACTTCGGGAACTGGCAGACTCCATAGCTGAGATAGGTATAATACAGCCCATCACGCTTCGCCAGCTTGACAATGGACAGTATCAGATAATAGCAGGCGAACGCCGCTGGCGAGCTTCGCAGAAAGCTGGTCTTGCCAGCATTCCCGCATACATACGCAAGGCAAGCGATGAAAACGTCATGGAGATGGCGCTTATAGAGAACATACAGCGGCAGGACCTCAACTCCATCGAGATAGCCCTCGCCTACCAGCATCTCATCGAAGAGTATAAGCTCACGCAGGAGAGGCTCAGTGAGAGGGTGGGGAAGAAGCGCGCGACAATAGCTAATTATATTCGCTTGCTCAAACTTCCAGCGCCAGTCCAGGTCGCCTTGCAAAACCATACCATAGACACGGGCCATGCGCGTGCGCTTCTGGCTCTCGAAGACCCCAAGGCACAGATAAAGCTCTTCAACGAGATACAGCATAAGGGCTATTCCGTTAGGCAGGTAGAAGACATCATCAAGAGCATCAATGAGGGCAAGGAACGTTTAGGCGTGTCAACTGCCCCCAAGGTAACTCCGCTCTCCCAAGAGATGGTCAGCATGCGCCAGGCGCTCAGCACAGCTATAGGGCGCGATGTCAAGATATCCTGCTCAGCCAAAGGCGGCGGCAAAGTGACGTTCTCCTTTGACAATCCAGATGACCTTCAGCGTGTTTTATCAATCCTTCAACGATGACAAAAGTCCTGAGACATAGTAACATGACGCTGCGACTCTGCTTCTTGCTTCTCTCAGTAATGATGTCCTGCGCTGTCCGTGCCCATGAGCAGCTTGATTGTGACCTTCGTTCAGACACCGTAAGCTACAGTCAAGACAAGCGTGCAGACTCTGTGCAGGTAGCTTCGGCTCAGACGGCGGATGTAGATACAGTCTTCGCCTCCGCCATTCAGCAAGCAGACAGCATAGAGGCGGCGGTGGCGCACACTGTCGACTCCTTGTCACAATCCTCAGATGTGCAGTTCGCCATGCCGTTAGATACAGTCGCCCACGTCTTGACTACAAGGGAGAAAGGCCGTTTCATCCCCGACCCCAAGAAAGCCATGTGGTTGGCAATGATTATACCGGGAGGAGGGCAGATATACAACCGCAAGTATTGGAAACTTCCCCTTGTCTATGGCGGCTTCCTTGGTTGTGTCTATGCCATGACTTGGAACAACACCATGTACCGAGACTACTCGCAGGCTTACATAGACATCATGGACAACGACGAGAACACCAAGAGCTATGAGAACTTCCTGCCGGACCACTACGACGTCAAGGCCAACGAGGAGAGGCTCAAAGACCTGTTCAAGCGCAAGAAAAACTTCTATCGCCGCTACCGCGACCTTAGCATGTTCTGCATGATAGGCGTGTATGCGCTCTCCATCCTCGATGCCTATATAGATGCGGAGATGTCAAGTTTTGACATATCAGACGACCTCACGCTCAAGGTGCGCCCGGCTGTAATCCATGACAAGCATACCACCATGCGCGCTACGGGAGTGAGCACTACGGCTTACGGAGTAGGATGCAGCTTCTCGTTCTGACGCTCTTATCCTTCATTCCCCTCTTTCTGACGGAGAACCATGAACTGATGCAAACACATATATATAATATAACATACAAAGCATAATATGAAAAAGAACAATAGACATATACTCGCAGGACTCTTGCTCGCCATCTCTTCTGTGGCATACGCACAAGAGTCCGTTGCAGATACTGTGGCTTCAAGGCAGGCCGAGCCGCTTCTGCCGGAGAGCATGATTATAAGCGAAGAGGAGATGATGAAAGACTTCGCCAACGCAACCAACCTTAGTCGTGGTGAAGGCGCTGCGCCCTCTCTTTCCTATGACGACTCTGTCCTCGTGCATCGGCTCTCACGCATACCCACCACAATAGAGATGCCCCTCAACAATGTCACGCGGGAATACATCCAGCGCTATGCCGAGAAGATGAAAGGCTCCGTGGCCGTCATGCTTGGAGCGTCCAACTTCTACACGCCCATCTTCGAGGAAGCACTCGAGCGCTACGGCCTGCCACTCGAACTGAAATACCTCCCCATCGTCGAGTCCGCACTTCGCCCCCAAGCTGTGTCCCGTGCAGGAGCGGCAGGACTATGGCAGTTTATGATAGCTACAGGCAAACGCTACGGCTTGGAGGTCACCACGCTTGTCGATGACCGCTGCGACCCCGTAAAGTCAAGTGATGCAGCCGCGCGCTATCTGCGCGACCTCTATGGGATGTTTGGCGACTGGGGACTGGCTCTTGCTGCCTATAACTGCGGCGAGAACGGCATACAGAAGGCAATACTCCGTTCAGGCGAAGACAAGGGAGACTTCTGGACTCTGTATGACCGTCTTCCTCGCGAGACACGCGGATACGTGCCAGCCTTTATAGCAGCCACGTATATCATGAATTACTACTGCGAGCATGGCATAGTGCCATACGATGCCACCCTGCCCGCAGAGACTGACACCGTGGTGGTGAAGGCGGAGGTCAGCTTCGCGCAAGTAGCTTCCAAGTGCAATGTCACCGTCGATGGCCTTCGAGCCCTCAACCCCCAGTATCGCCGTGACATAGTGCCCGCCCAGTACACGCTGCGCATCCCTCAGGGAGAGGTAGAGAACTTCATCATGAACGAGGACAGCATCTACGGGCTTGACCCATCCAAGGGCTATATAGCCTCAGGGCTGCGCAAGTCGGTGACAGGAGATGTGGGTGTGGAACAGGCGCAGAATTTGTCACGCGCATCAAATAAGAGTCAACGCTCCCAGGCACGCTATGCGACGGTCCGCAGGGGTGACACGCTTTCGGCCATAGCCAAGCGCAACGGCACCACCGTGGCCAAAATCAAGCGTCTCAACGGCTTGAAGACTGACTTCATCAAGAAGGGCCAGTCACTGAGAGTCAAGTAAGCCTTTGTCTCTATGGCCCCTATAGCCTATATATCTTCTATAGTTTCTATCTCTACTATAGTCTCTATATCTTATTAAACCATAACTCCTCAAAAACGAAATGCCTTATGGATACGACAATGACAAAAGCGGAAATTGAAGACAAGATGGTGGAGGATGAGTTCCAGACCCTCGTCGATGCATATTTAGCGTCCAAACACAGAAAGAAAGTTGATGTCATCACCAAGGCTTTCAACTTCGCCAAACATGCCCACAAGGGAGTGCGCCGCCTTTCGGGCGAACCATATATCATGCACCCCATAGCAGTAGCCAAGATTGTATGCGTCGAAATCGGGCTGGGCTCAACATCTATCTGCGCGGCCCTGCTCCATGACGTGGTCGAGGACACAGAATATACTGTCGAAGATATCGAGAACATGTTTGGCGCGAAGGTGGCCCAGATCGTAGACGGACTCACCAAAATCTCAGGTGGAATCTTTGGAGACCATGCCTCAGCCCAGGCAGAGAACTTCAAGAAACTCCTTCTCACCATGAGTGATGACATACGAGTTATCCTCATCAAGATAGCCGACCGCCTCCACAACATGCGCACCCTCGGCAGCCAAGCCATCAACAAGCAATACAAGATAGCTGGCGAGACACTCTACATCTATGCCCCGCTTGCCAACCGCCTTGGCCTCAACTCTATCAAGACCGAGCTTGAAGACCTCAGCTTCAAGTTCGAACATCCCGATGAATATGCTGAGATATCCCGCAAGCTGGAGATGTCTCAAGCAGAGCGCGACGCAGCCTTCGACACCTTTGCGGCTCCCATACGCACAGCCCTCGACTCCTTGGGCCTCACGTATGAAATCAAGCAGCGCGTCAAATCGCCATACTCCATCTGGCGCAAGATGCAGACGAAGCACATACCTTTCGAGGAGATATATGACATAATGGCTGTGCGCATCATCTTCGAACCTGTCGGCGCAGGCACAGAATCCAACGATTGCTTCAACATCTACGTCAAGCTCTGCCAGATATACACATCCCACCCGGACCGCACCCGCGACTGGGTGAACCATCCCAAGGCTAACGGCTATCAGGCCTTGCATGTCACTCTCATGTCCAAGATGGGCGAATGGATAGAGGTGCAGATACGCTCGCGCCGCATGGACGACATCGCAGAGAAGGGTTTCGCCGCCCACTGGAAATACAAGGATGGCGACAAGACCGAGACGGCCTCGGAGCTCGAGCTTGACAAATGGCTCGCCACCATCAAGGAAATACTTGACGACCCGCAGCCAGACACCATGGACTTCCTTGACACCATCAAGCTCAACCTCTTCGCCTCCGAGATATTCGTCTTCACGCCAAAGGGCGAGATACGCACCATGCCCGCTGGCAGCACCACCCTCGACTTCGCCTTCAGCATTCACACCTTCGTGGGCAGCCATTGCATCGGCGCCAAGGTCAACCATAAGCTCGTGCCCATCAACTATAAACTTAACTCGGGCGACCAAGTTGAGATACTGACCTCCAAGACTGTCCGCCCCACACGCGAATGGCTCAACATCGCCACAACAGCCAAGGCGACCACTAAGATTCTCTCCATCATACGAAAAGAAGAGCGCGAGCTGCGCAAGAAAGGAGAAGCCGTTCTTGCCGACTTCCTCCGAGATAACGATATTGTCAAGGACACTCTCGTGGTAGACAAAATCTGCAACCTCCATGAATTCTCCAGGCCTGAGTCGCTCTATGTAGCTCTCGGCGATGGCAGCATAGTGTTGGGCAAGGAAGATATTGATGCGCTCAAGGAGAGAAATGGCATAGCCGGTTGGAAGAAACTGTTCTCATTTGGCAAGCGCAGCAAGAAGTCCAATGCCGAGTCCAAGCCTGTTGTCGATGCTAATTTCGACCGCAAGCAGATACTTGTCCTCAATGAAGACACCGTGCAGAACCGCTACACACTGTGCGACTGCTGCAAGCCCATACCGGGCGACACGGTCATGGGCTACATTGACAACAGCGGCCACATAGCCATACATAAGCTCCAATGCCCTATAGCTGTCAAAATCAAAGCCAACCATGGCAACCGTGTCCTTGGCGCGCGATGGGAGATGCACCGTACCCTCCTTTTCCCCGTCACCATTTCGGTCAAAGGATTTGACAAGCTCGGACTGCTCCATAAGATGACGGAGGTCATCTCCCAGCTCCATGAGATTAACATACGCAAGCTGGAGGTGGAATGCAATAGCGGCATCTTTGAATGCACCATTCAGATGTTCATTCACGACACCAAGGAAGTTGACGAGATTCTCTCAAGCCTGCGCGACATACAGGATGTCAAGGAGACATCGCGCATATAAAAGTACGGTATGGCCAGCAGCCGCACAGCTTTTCCGACAACGGAGGCGGCAAGAAAAGCCGTTGCGCGGCGTCTGCGCAGACATATAAAAAAGGCCGCTTGCTCACAACCCCTCGGGAGCCTGCTCACAAGTACCTGTGAGCTTGCTCCCGAGGGGTTGTGAGCAAGCTCCCGAAGGGTGTTGAGCTTGCTGGATTGGATTGTTGGGCTTGCTGGATTGGATTGTTGAGCTTGCAGGGGACTATTCGGCGGATGAAAGCCGTGGGGAGTATGCAGGATTGATGATGCCAAGTCAAGGTTGCAAATCTTGTCGTCGAGGTGTCTTGTCGCACTCTTTTTTCCTTCATGTTAGAGTTTTAGGCCTTGCTTATATTAAGAATAAGCTGTATATTTGCAAAAGTGATGAAACTAACCATAAGTGAATTAGCCAAATAATTTTTTAACCATTTACTAACATTTCAAAAGATGAAAAGAAGTTTACTCATCTCCTTATGCGCTTTGGCTACAACAGCCCAAGCGCAGGTAACTCCTAAAGTCATGCCTGAAACTCCTATTGCTGGACAGAAGTATGTCCTCGTCAATAAGGCTCAGACAGCTTCCCAGTACATGTCGGCCACCAGCTGGGACAGTTCGCTGTATTTCCTCGGCAAGGAAGATTCCCATTACGCTGACAATGCCCTTACCGCTGTTGACAATGGCGACGGCACATGGTCGTTCACGCGCACTGTACAGATGGAACAGGAAACGGGCGAGTTTGATTCTGACAATAACCCCGTCAAAGAGCTGGTCGATGTGACCTACTACATGGGAATGCCTAACGGCACGCCGAATGCACGCAACAATATGGCCGAACAGGCCAAATGGGTATTATGGCCAAAGTCTAACGGATTCTTCAATCTCATCGCCGGGGAAGGCAACAATTTAGACATGCTTGCTTGTGCTCACAACACTCCTACTAAGGACATGCGTATGCACCTCAATAATGATGGCCAGTATTTCGTCATCACATATTACGGAGGTCCTTGGTATCCTGACTGCGCGGGCGGAATACAGGAGACAGAGAATGAGGCTCTTGGCGAGGTGGACTTCGCAGCCGTTGACTCCACGTCTTTCAACTGGGGATTTGTCTCTCCTGACAAGGTGGATGAATACTATGCAGACATGCAGTATTCCGGCCTTATAAATAATTTCTACGACAAGTATTGCAGCATTGAAGACTATGCGGAAGGATTCCTCGCCACATATCAGGTCATGGCTGATGCTTACAATAAAGCGCAGCTTGTCGATGATTTGGCTGGCGTGCCTTTCTCCGACATGGTTAATTCTAAGGTCAACCTTTATAAGGAGATAGATGCTGCCATTGCGCTTAACGAACTCGGTGACCCCGTTTTGGCCGCTGCCATCGTTGCTGCTAAGGCAGCTTTTGATACAAAGACTGATGTGACTGAACTGACAGAAGCCACAACCGCTCTCAAGAAGGCTGAGACAGAATATTCCCTCAGCGGTGGCGATGTCACTTCTCTCGGCACAAACATGTCTTTTGAGGATCTCTCAGCTCAGGGAGGCAGCATGACGACAGGTGTGGCAGGTGCTCCTTACGGATGGAATGTCTTCATCAATGGCACTCAAGTGGTGACATCTGACGATGTGGCTGGCGCAGGATTTGCCGGCTGGCACGGAGTCAACGATGACAGCGAGGGTGACATCAAGGACGGACAGATGACATTCGGCATCTGGACAAGCAGTGTGCCAAACTATGAACTCTCACAGACCATCTCTGGACTTGCCAATGGCACATACGAGATTTCAGCTGGACTCATGGCCGGAGACAATGCCGGTCCACGACTCACCACGCAGCGCATCTTTGGCAATCTCAACTCTACATACTATGCGTCAGAAGACGAATATGACCTTACTCAGCTTGACAACTCAGAGGTGTATGCTTTCGCAGGTAATGACAAGCTGGTGACAGACCGCATGTTGATGCCTGTCAAGGTGCAGGCTTTTGTCTATGACGGCACGCTCACTTTCGGTGTGCGCACAGACAATAACCTTGCTGCCACCTACAACAGCTCTGTGTCTAATGCCGGCGCCGGATGGTTCAAAGTGGACAACTTCACCATCAAGTCGCTCGGATACAACGCAGCAGATGCCATCAAGGTCTACAGCCATTTCGCTGCCGCTCTTGACGACTATCAGGGAGAACCCATGTATTCTGCCGTATCTGACAAGGTGGACGAGTATGTGGCTGCCGCAGGCAACATCACAGAGGCCAGCTCTCAAGAGGAAATCATAGCAGGCATCAAGGCCGCTAAGGAGCTGATGGCTGATGTGTCCGCTTCAGTCAAGGCTTACGAGAGGCTGGTTGAGGCTATCGACAAACATTTCTCTCTGCTCGAACAGTATGACAACAAGCCTGGCGCAGGCGAATACTCTGATGTCATCTATGCAGTACAGGAACGCTATGATGACCGCAGCGTGGCTGATGACGCGGAGGTGGACAATATCATTGCAGAACTGGAGGATGCTCTCGAAGCGTGCATACAGTCTGATGATATCGAGCCGGGCACGGTGCTTACAGATTATATCAAGAATGCTTCGTTTGAGGATCTCTCCAACCAGAACAATGCCAATTCTGATGGTGTGGCCAATGCTCCTAAGGGATGGAACCTCTATCTCAATGGCGCTCAGACTCAGACCGCGGCAGAGATTACACAGGCTGGAGTCGCTAACTGGTGCGCCATCAACAGTGGAGACAACATCAACGTCGAACTGGAGGACGGAAGCACGGTCACTCACCAGTATTCTGACGGTGAACACCTCTGGGGTATATGGACTACTGATATTCCGGAAGTGGAACTCTCGCAGACTATCAAGGGCATGCCAGCCGGCACATACACTCTCACATGTGATGTGCTCGTTCAGTACAATTGGGCTGGCTATTGCATCACCACTCAACGTATCTTTGCCAATGACTACGTTGCCATGTACTCTTATGAAGGCAACTACGAGAACAACATGCCAGAGGATGCTCTCATAGCCGGGGAGATTGATGCGCTTGCGCCAGAGGCGACAGTCAAGCATCTCACATACGCAGGCCATGAGTGCGAGTCTCCACGCTCAGACTATTCTCACACAGTTTCTCTCACTTTCGGACTCGCAGAGCAGGGTGACCTCACTCTCGGTTTCCGCACTAACAACATTGACCGTGACGGTGTGGCTCAGGGCAGCGGCAAGGGATGGTTCAAACTTGACAACTGGACTCTCACATACGATTCAGCGGAAGTGCCAGCTGGTGCAGCTATTGGCGCAGACGCTACCGGAACAGAGTCTATTGTGGCTAACCCGGAAGGTTCTGCCGTAGAGTTCTACTCTGCCAGCGGCATCCGCCGCTCATCTCTCCAGCCTGGACTCAACATCGTGAAGATGGGAGACAAGGTGGTGAAGGTGCAAAACAGATAATGACAGACATCATATCGGATGATTGATTCAGCCTTGGATGTTCACTGCTGGCTCTGAAAAAGGCGAGAGGTGAATGTCCAGGGCTTTGTATTTTCATAAAACACTATATGAATATATGTATATGAAGACAAGGAAAATTTTGGCCTTGATAGGCCTCGCCCTGTCATCTTGCTCTCTCCTGGCGCAGGAAGACATGGCTACATTCCGCACTTGGGCGCAGACACCTCCTATGGGATGGAACTCATGGGACTGCTACTACTCATCAGTGACGGAAAAGGAGGTGATGCAGAATGCGCGTTACATGGTTGACAACAATCTTGTCCAGCATGGATGGGAGTATGTCGTGGTGGACATCAGGTGGTATTGCAACCACCCATCGCTCGGAGCGGGCAACTACAACCAAAAGGGCACGCAAGACTATGTTCTTGATGAATTTGGCCGATATTTGCCTTCGCCGTCCCGTTTCCCGTCTGCTATGGTGAATGGAAGGAATGAGGGGTTCAAGGCTATGGCTGAC
>JAXJBE010000221.1:0-6996 GCA_036303125.1 Bacteroidaceae bacterium | reverse complement strand
TAAATATCAGAGCGTTATATTAATAACTTAATGGGTGATTTCAGCATCTGTTTTTCGGAACATCTAACTGGACACCCTAATTAATATATAATTATTATAAAGAAAAATTATAGAAAACAAGTGTCATGTCTGTCATCTGTCATAAATAGAAACTTTTCAAAAGTGCCATAGATAGCCATCGTAAGTAGCATAGATAGCCACCGTAAGTGCCATAGATAGCCATCGCAACCAACATGGATAGAAATTTATCTTTGTCACTTGGGATGCCTAAACAAGTCAAAAGAGAATGAAAAATGTGTAGAATGAGAACAATCATATATTTTCTTCTGTTACTCTCTTTGTCCGCCAACGCACAGACAAAGAGAGCTTTGGTTATAGGGTTGGGTGAACAGCAGGACAGGGCTTGGAACAAGATTAACGGTGACAAGGATGTGGCGTTTGTGGAAGGAATGCTGAAACGTGCCGGCTTCAAAAGGGTCACGACATTGGTGAACCGACAGGCTACGAAGACGGGCATTGTAGGGGCGCTCAAGAGGATGGCGGCATCGTGTAAGCAGGGCGATGTGGTATATGTTCACTATTCAGGGCATGGACAGCAGATGACGGATGTGCATGACGACGAGAAGGACGGCCTGGATGAGTGCTGGATTCCGTATGACGCCTACAGGAGGGCGAGCAAGACGTATCACGGCGAGAGGCATCTGACGGATGATGAACTGAATGTCTATCTCAACGCCATTCGTAACCGGATTGGGGCAAAAGGCAAGCTGCTGGTGGTTATCGACGCTTGCCATAGCGGCGACGGCACCAGGGGCAATGATGGCGATGATGACGAGGTGGCGAGAGGTGTGGAAGACACGTTGATGGTGGACAGCGTGAACGCTCGTGGCTTATATGAGGCTTTTGAGATGGTGAGATCGCTGTTCGTGGGTGACAATGGCAAGGTAAAAGTTGTCAACGACAAGGCAAAGCCCTTGGCTGAGAGGTGGATCACGATCAGCGCTTGCAGAAGTGACCAGGTGAACATCGAGATGAAAAAGCCAACGGTCGGAAAGCTGACCTACGCTTTGTGGAAGGAGCTGAAGGATGGCGAAAAGGTGGGCAATGGCGAGTTTTTGAAACGGATAAGGAGGTTTGTGAACCGAAACAGCAGTAGCCGACCGCAACAGCCTGAGATGACGGGTGAAGACATTGGAAAATATAACATAACAGATATACTGATTAAATAGAATGGAAAAGACAAAGGAAATGCGTACGTTGCAACAGGAGAAGGAGGCCCGACTTGTTGCCGGCATGTACGATAAGGACAAGAAGATACAATCGGAACTGTATGCTTATTGCTCACGCTACTTTTGGGCAAACTATCGTGGCGTGTTCTTTGCTGATGGGGAGACCGCTTCGGATATCTTCCAAAACTCGTTCCTTGCGATGTGGGAGAACATCGAGCAGAGGAAGATCTGTGTGAGCAACGGCAGGGTGACGGGCAAGAACAACGAACCGTTGAAATGTAGCTTGCTTACCTATTTTATGGGTATCGCAAGAATAAAGTATAAGGAATGGACGAGAGAGAATCCTTCTTTTGTTGATCTTGAAACGGAAATGGGGCGGAAGACAAAGACAGAAGGGTTTGATGCGCAGCAGTATGTCAACATGCTGTACGACTCGGAAGACAACAAGATGCTCGACATCATAGCCGATGTAATATCGCACATGTCGGAGCGTTGCAGCCAGATACTGAGCAAGTTCTATTATGAAGAGAAGAACCTTGACACTATCCTGTCGGAGATACCGACAATAGAGTCGAAGAAAGCTCTCAAGTCGAAGAAGCATAAGTGTATGGAGTCGTTACGCTCTTCGGCACGAAACATTTACCGCAACTATTTGAACTCATAAGAAGAATTTAAATTTATTTTGAACACCTACATAAAACGACCGATAGATATGGACAATAATTTTCAAGACAGGATAGATGAATATCTGCTTCATGGCGATGCCATGTCGGAGGAAGCCAAGGCGCAGTTTCTGAAAGAGATAGAGGAGGATGCCGAGAAGAAGGAGCAGTATGAGTTTACGAAGATTGTGAAGCAGGCTGTGACGAGCCGTGGAGAGAAGCTGAAAGCCATGGCTGAGTTTCAGAAGGAGATGAAGCGTGGCAACAGGAACGTATGGCTTTGGGTCTCAAGTGTGGCTGCTGTGCTGGTTGTAGGCTTCTTTACCGTCAATTCGTTGTTTGAGGCTAACTCTTCAACAGACAATGTGCGTGGTGGCGAAAACGATGTGTTTGAAAAGAAGGCTGCACCCGTGGATAGCAACGGTAACGACTCGACGGCAGCAGACACCATAACCTTGAAGCATGAATAAAGCTGTTGTCATATCGTTGGTTCTGTTCTGTTGTGGCCTACAGATGCAGGCGCAGACATTGACCGAGGCTGAAGTGACGGTGAAGATGAATGAAGCCTTTGCGCTGAACCGTGCCGAGAAAACTGCTGAGGCTCTTGACGCCTTCCTTCTTGTAGGCAGGAACACGGAGCAACAGCGTACAGATGTGGAACGTCAGGTGTATGTGTGCAGCCAGACGATGGCGTGCATGTGTTATGAGACCTTGAAACGTTATGAAGAGGCTTATCTGTTGGCCAAGAAGCTGATCAATGGCCGTCTTTCAGAGAACGAGAAGAAGGATGTCGCCCATCTGTATGCTATGAATGGATATATGTATGCCACCGGCTTCATGCTCAGAGGCAACAGACAATTGGCGAAGGCCCGTGCCATATTGGAAGAGATTATGCCTTATGCTGACGGCAAGGTGAGAGAATATGCTCTGCCCAAGATTTCGTTGACATGGTATTTTGAAGCTACGGAACATCATCTGGCGAAACACTTTGACCGGGCATTGGCGTGCTATCAAATTGCCCTTGAAGGTTTTCAAAGGCTTGGCAAGACGGATAACGAGGTTTCCACATTGCAGCATATCGCCGAGATAAAGGCGTCTCTTTATGATGTGGCAGGTTCCGAGGAGGCATATAAGCAGGCGTTGGCCTTGGCCAGACAGACGGGCAAGGCGGATGTGCAGATGGGCGTCTTAAGAGAACTGTGTAACATCTGCAGAACCATTGGCGATGTAAGACAAGCGCAGGCTCATGCTGCAAGCATGGACTCGTTGATGGATGCAACGGCCGACTTGCAGACAAGGTTTGGCTATTATAACCAGAAAGGCAGCGAGGCGAGAGGCTTGGGACAATACAGCATCGCGGAACAATGGTTCTTGCGCGGAAAGGACATTGCAGAACATAATGATGCCAAAGCGGTGTCGCCAAACAAGCATCTGAGCTATTCTAACTTGCGTAACCTGTATGCTGCTGTCGGACGGTATGACGATGCTCTGACGTATGCCAAGAAAGCGATAGAAGAATTTCATACATACACGCCAAAAGATGATGCCACCTACAACATGCCCTACATGGCTTTGGCTGACATCTACCGCCTTATGGGTGACAAGGAAAACTGTTACAGATGTCTTGACTTGCTTTTTGAGACGGCTCAACGAATTTCAGAACCTAAACAGCTCTATCCCTTATATACAACAAGAGGCAGGTGCCGTCTGGCTTTCAACGACTTTAAGTTGGCGTTGGCCGACTACAGGAAAGCGGACGAGTTGCTCGCTGCCAAATATGCACAGACTGATGGAGACAGGATAACGTTGTTAGCCCTGACAGGAGGCGTGGAGCATCAGTTGGGCAACTATGCGGAGTCGGAAAACTGCTATCGCAGGTATGCAGAAAACACCAAGATTCTATATGGCGACAACAGTCTGGAACATATCAATGCGCAAATATATCTTGCCAACGCCGAAGGCTTTGCGGGCAATGTGACGAGTGGTTGCGACGACTATGCCGCTGCGGAACGGCAGTTGAAGACATTGATGAAACGACGCATCCCGTATATGAGTACAACGGAGCGTGAAGGCTTGTGGCATAGTTTGTCGTCTTTGTTCACGATGATGACTCCCTATGCCCTGAAGGCTAAACAGACGCAGACGGCTTTCACCAAGAGTTGTTATGATGCTCTGGTCATGTCGAAAGCGTTTCTATTGGAATCGGAACGCTCGATGTTTGATGTCATAAAGACGAAAGGAACGGCCGAGGACATGAACCTCTATGCCGTGTTGGCAAGCATGAAGAACCAGGTGAAGGCTTGGGAAAGGGATTATAAGGTGAATGCGGACAGCATTCTGAGTGTGTCGAGGAGGGTGAGTCGTCTGGAAAACCTGTTGGCAAACAGATGCAAAGGATACAGCGACGGTACAGGCTTCATGGATGTGGATTATGATGCCGTAAAGCAGACTTTGCAGCAGAACGAGGTGTTGATAGATTTCACCGACTATATCTCACAGTCGCAAGGGAGAAAGTATGCTGCCTACATAATAAACAGGATACAAGACAATCCGTTGCTAAAACCTCTGTTCGCAGAAAGACAGATTGATTCGCTTGGCATCGTCAGGCCGGATATGTATTATGACAAGGATTATGCACAAGATATGTTGCGGTTGATATGGGAACCGTTGAAAGAAGATGTATCGGAAGGTGCTACCGTCTATTATGTTCCATCGCAACTGCTGTTTCAGGTTTCGTTGGAATCGTTGCCTCTGCCAGACGGTTCGCTGTTGGGAAACCATTATCGTTTTGTGAGACTGTCTTCGGCTCGTGAGTTGTTGAAGATGAGATTGGGCGGTGAGGACGGCAAGGCCAATACGGCGGTCTTGTATGGAGGTTTGCAATATGATTTGGAGACAAGCGCAATGGCTGAAGAGTCGAAGAAATATGATTTGTCAAGCTTGCTTGCCATGCGTGGAGAGGTCGCTCGTGGTGATTCCATATTCCATTATTTGCAAGGAACAAAGGACGAAATAGAGAAGATCGAAAACGTGCTGAAACAAAACAAATGGCAGGTCACACCGTATATGGGCAAGAACGGCACAGAAGAGTCGTTCCTAAATATGCATGGCAAATCGCCTAAATTGCTTCATCTTGCCACTCATGGATTTTACTACACTCCCAATAGAGCGGAAAATGTAGATTATCTCAAAGGCTATACAGATGCTATGTCCTTGTCGGGTCTGGTCTTCTCTGGTGGTAATGCTGCATGGTTAGGCAAACCCTTACCTAAAGGTGTGCTTGGTGGAATACTTTCAGCTAATGATATAGCACGTTTGGATTTGAGCAATACGGATATGGTCGTATTGTCAGCGTGTCAAACAGGACAGGGCAAGGCCACGGCTGAAGGACTCTATGGCTTTCAGCGGGCTTTCAAGAAAGCTGGCGTGGGCACAATTGTCATGTCGTTATGGAACGTGAGCGACAAAACGGCCTCAGAGTTTATGACCACATTTTATGAACGGCTTGCGGACACCCATAATGCATGGAACAAGCGCAAGGCTTTCGAGGAAGCCAAAGAAATCATCAGAAAGAAGCATCCCGATCCATTCCATTGGGCTGCTTTTGTAATGTTGGACTGATGGAAATGGTTACTTTTCTTCCTCTCTTATCATAAATGGCAAAAACAAAACATTTGTGATTATGAAGCAGGAAGAAATAGTGTACGAGATTCGCCGAATGTGTGGTAACGCTAAGTTTATGCCGTCTTTAGGTTGGCATTTCAGGTACAACGGACAGGTCTATTTTTATGTTGTAGGCAAAGACGAGAGCATGATTCGCTTCTGCATTCCTTTTGTCGCAGGACTTTCTTTGCAGGACAAGGGGTTGCTCAATGAGGCTGTGAATGATGCCAACAGAAATGTGAAGTTTATCAAGGCTCTGTTTTCGGATAGAGATGAGATTAAAGTGTCTTTAGATTATGACCATAAAATTACCGAAAAGGAGTCGGCCAAGGACATTGTGCCACACATCATCACGGCCTTGAATTTTGCCGTCGGGTACTTGGGGGAGAGGGTAAGAGAGAAACGGTAATATGAACTTAGAAGTTGTGCCCGACACGGATTAGGGCTTTAAGATATGAAATTATGTATAAACAGTGGATGTAAACATGAATTGGACGATTATCAAGAGAGATGTCCATATTGTGGTTGGTCACAAAAATCATTCAAAATCGACAAGTCTGACGAAAAAAGGAATGCAGATTTATCAAATACTACATTTGATCAGCACACCGATTTTTCTAACGAAGCATTTGTTCCGCATAAAGAGAGAAATGCCTTTGTTTCAATATGGTTATATTTCTCGATTGTTGCTAATGTATTAGTGAGCTTGATAAACTTCTTCCCGAAGCAGGCATGGGGAAGTAATTATCCTGATGCAGCAATACCTTTATCCATAGTAAGTGGAGTTTTTGGAGTAATCAATATTATAGCCATCATCATGCTTTTGAATTGGCGTAAAAGTGGATTCTTATTATTAACCATATCAAGTATAATTGGAGGACTTTTAGCTATGCTAACATCATCATTCCCAGTTGGACTATTGGGTATTGTTGTTTGGTATTTCATTCTTCAAATAAAAAAGGATGGAAAATCATGTTGGGAACAATTGTCATAAACAAACAAAAGAGTAATTATTATGGGAATATTCGATTTTTTCAAAAATAAGGGTAAAGGAACCCAAAAGGGACTTACTCTTGAAGAATGTATTGTAAAGATGTTTGCTTCGGCAGGTATAGTACCCAATCAAGAGGGAAATAAGTTTGCTACTGTAGTAGAAGGCAAACATTGTGTGTTCAATGTTGCATTAACCAGTATGGACGGAAATAGACTACTTGTATATGTTCCTTTTCCTATACCTGTAGATGCTAACGTGGCATTTGCAGCTAACTATGAAGTTAAAAGAATTAGCAAGTGTTCTACAGATAGATTTCCAGGAACAAATATTTATCTGACAGAAAAAGACGAAGGGTACAAAATAGCAGTTGCTACGATAAAGGATTTTGATGTGTTGTCCGAGAATACCCCTAATGAAATTCAAGAGACAATGATTCACACAGTTGATG
>JAXJBE010000220.1:0-5696 GCA_036303125.1 Bacteroidaceae bacterium | reverse complement strand
GTGCGCAACAACGCCAACGCTGCTTGGGCTGAGGGCTACATCGAGTCCTGCGCGGCTCAGGGCATCGTCTCCGGTGTCGGCGGCGGCAAGTTCGCCCCCAACGGCAACGTGACCGGCGTCCAGCTGGCTAAGATGCTCCTGGTCTCCCTGGGCTATAAGTCCGAGAACGAGGGCTTTACCGGCAATGCTTGGGCCACCAACGTGAATGTCCGTGCCGCTCAGAAGGGTCTCTACAAGGGCCTGGAGAAGATGGACACCAACGCAGCCATCACCCGTGACAACGCTGCTCAGATGGTCTGGAACGCTCTGAACGCCTATGAGGTCGAGTACAAGACCACTCTGGTTGCTGACAAGAACGGTCAGCTGACCTCTCAGATTACCGTTCAGGATAAGGTCGGTAACGAGAGCCTCAAAACCAAGGTCACTCTGCTGCAGGACAAGTACGAGGCCAACACCGACCACGAGGGTCTGCTGGTTGGCTTTACCTACAACGACACCAAGGGTGAGTGGACTTACTACGTGCAGGAAGATGCGCAGCACACAGTTCCTTATAAGTCTTCCAACGACTACACTGGCCTCTTCCGTCAGAACGTCTCCGTTGTCTACAAAGAAAAGAGCAACGGCACTGTCGATTCCGTCTATGGCATCTATGCTGACGTTGACGAGACTCAGGTCCTGGCTACCGGCCTGATGGGTGACCTGGACGATGTGAGCAACAAGGACAGCATCAAGATCAATGGCACTTCCTATGACCTGAACGCAAAGGCCAACTCCATCTCTGTTTACTACTTCCAGAACCAGAATGGTCAGAGAGACACTGAGGCTACTGCCGCTGGTAATCTGTACGAGCTGGCTAAGAAGGGCGCAGAGACTCTGGATGCCTTCAAGTTCGTGGCTATCGACCTGAACGCTGACAACGATATTGACGCTTTCGTCGTGTATCCTTATGCTGTTGGTCAGGTCAACCTGCTGAACAAGAGCAAGATCGGCGTTAAGGACATGGATAAGAGCTATGCTGTTGTCATTGACACTGCAACCAAGACTCTTGACCTGGACGATGTCGATACCTACAAGGATGTGGCTAAGGACGACTATGTTGTCTACACTCCCGCTCATTACACTGCTACCAACAAGGCTTCTGTTGAGAAGGTTGCTACCGTCCTGAATAGCACCGTTTCCCGCGTCAGCGGTTCCGATGTTACCATCGATGGTAAGACCTACACCAACTACAAAAAGAACGCAGAGTACACCGCTGGTTCCAAGGTTTCCGACGCTGTTATCGTGAATGATTATATCTTCCTGGTCGACAGCACCGGCGCTGTGAACGCTGATGACTATGCTCTGGTCGTTGGCTATTCTAATGGCAGCAACTCTGTCAATGGTAAGCAGGCTAAGCTGCTGTTCTCCGACGGCAAGAAGCAGGTTGTTGACATCAAGGAAATGAATGAGGCTGATGTTGGTGACCTGGTGACCTACACCAAGAATTCTAGCAACGAGTACACCCTGAAGAAGGCCGATACTACCAATGCTAAGAATACTGGCTTCGATAAGATCGTTGATGTCAGCACTGGCTACTCTCCCGCTGATAAGGATGTTTCTAGCGGGAAGATCAAGTACATTAAGGGCGATGTTATCGCTGATGATGCTATCATCTTTGTCCGTGATAAGGATGGTAACAGCTATGATAACAAAGTCATCAGCGGTGCTCAGCTGAAGAAACTGGCTCCCACCAACATCACTGTTAAGATTGCTTACGCTGATGAGAACAGCTCCAACGGCTATGACACTGTGAAGCTGGCTTACATCACCAGCACCAGCAAGGTCAAGTCCGGCGATAGCAAGTACGGCTATGTCGTGGCTAAGCCCGGCGTTGTTGAGAACAAGGACGGCGACAAGGTTGTTGAACTCCAGGTTTGGACTGAGGACGGCAAGGTTGAGACTTTCAAGTGCACTGACAATACCGACACTTTCAGCAAACTGGCTAAGCGCGACATCATCGAGTACACCGTCAACGTGGACGGCGATATTGATGGTATCGAAGCTGTGATTCACTCCGAGACTTCTAACTCCGCCATCAACTCCTACGATGGTCAGTATGTCCGCTTCTATGGTTCTTCCGACCGTTATGAAATCGTGAAGGACACCGTGATCCTCTACGTTGATAACGACGAGGTCGTGGGTTATGAGAAGGGCGACATCCAGATCGCGAACGACATGATCAACGGCGGTAAGTACCCCAACGCTTGCTACATCGCAAACAGCACCAACACCGACGAGCTGGACCTGCTGGTTGTTGACATCAACAACGACATGGCCAACATGATCGACGAGGACGCTGTTGCTACCGTGACTCTGCCAGCTGGCATTACTGATACCGATCTGAAGGTTCTGCCTAATGGTGTGTACATCCCCACTGACACTACGTTCGCCCCCGCTGCTGGTGGCGTATCTGGTAAGCCTAAGGACAACATCATCTTCAAGTTCGCCGGTACTGGCAAGTTCACTCTGAAGATCAAGAATGATGCTGGCACTGAGGTCTATTCTGAGGATTCCGGCAATCTCACTGCTGAGGGTGGTCACTACTTCTATATCACTCTGAATCCCGTGAATACCAACAAGGGTACCGAAAAGGGTACTTGGGCATCTCCTGTGACCGAAGCACCTGCTGGTGATTACACCTTCACCATCACTCAGAGCAACACGACTGTTCTGACCGGTTCTTTCACCGTCGCTTGATCTTCCCAGAATCTGATTCAGGCTAGATTCTAAGTGAAATGCAAGGCCCCCAGGGATTCGTTCCTGGGGGTTTTGCTGTCTTGCAAAGTTGGCATAGATTCGGTATACTAACACCATCTTCATGCAAGCGACAGGAGGCAAATGCCATGCTGAAACTGGAGATCAAACTGGATGAACAGAAGGTCCAGGCGGAGGGCAAGTACAGCCCGGCGGCGATCTATGACGCGCTGGACAGGACCTTTTCTAAGTATCGTTTTCGGAGAGAGGTCTTGGCTGATGGCACCCTCTGCTACTATGGCAACGGGTTGGCACGGGACTATGGGACGTTCGGGCGGCTCATTACGTCGTTGAAGGATAAGAATTGGTTCGTGCCCTATCTGGTCAAGTGGCTCTGGTACAACAGCGACGATGGGGAAAACGAAGAGAACTTTGCCGTCGAGGATGTGCTCTATCACTACACCCATCGGGAGAGCGCCGCATAATGGCCCAACGAGAACATGGCTTCAATATTGCGTGAACCACTTTGAAGTGACCAACATCGGGACCAATCACGACTTGATGGAGCTGTTTACTGAGGAGATAGAGGAACCGACAGA
Organism: Bacteroidaceae bacterium; assembly: GCA_036303125.1. Taxonomy (GTDB): domain Bacteria; phylum Bacteroidota; class Bacteroidia; order Bacteroidales; family Bacteroidaceae; genus Minthosoma. Next base: position 2,364 of record JAXJBE010000220.1, on the reverse strand, counting down.
GCTGTAACTTGCTTCATCATTAAAAATCCGGACCTAAGCAAGCCCCAGATATATATTATATTCCTGAAACCAGCTGGCATGGCATCGACTGGGCCATCCAGATCGACACCACCCAGGGTGGGTTGCTGTTGACTTCTCAGCTATCCATCGAAACCAACAAGCTGGGACTCTGAAAATCATACAACAACATGAAACCGCTCCGAGACGCAAAAAATCTCGGAGCGGTTTTGCTTTACAAAGGAGACTATGAACATGAACGAAGAAATTTTTATCTCAACGAGAATCAGGAGACGCAACCAAGCACTGCTTCAAAATTTGCTCCAAGTGGGCTGTATCATAAACCGAATCGATCATTGCGTTGAGCAGAGCCTCTACGTCAACTGCGTCCCACTGCACAACGTAGCCGTTGTGCAGAAACAGCAGCCGCATAAACTCACGGATCGCGCGGCCATTGCCTTCCCGGAACGGATGAATATAGTTCAGCTCTGCCATGTAGTAAGCGCTGCGAGCTGCAAACGCCTCAAAGGGCACGTTTTCCAGCCATTTTTCCTGCTGCAATTGACCTAAGAGCCTTTGGAGCTTCTCTTTGATTTGAGAATAGGTCACAAACCTTGTTGGGCCTTTGGCGATGTCTTCCCGGCGGAAATGCCCGGCAAAAGAATAGACATCTCCCAACAGCTTGCGATGGATATTGCAAAGGTGCGTTGCGGTAAATCGTCCAGCCACAGGGATATGAAAGATCTCTGCCTGACGCGCACTAGAAAGGTCCGCTTCCACTTTCCGCAATAGGACAGGGTCACGAATATCCAGCTTGTTCTTCAATACGGAAGAATCCGGATAGCAATAGATTGAGCTGGCCACCGAATAGACATCGTATTTTCCAAATGGATCAGCCATGGTACGCCTTGCTTTCGATCCCATAGCTGAGCAGAAGCTGTTGCACGGCGTAATCGCCGGAAATATGACCTTCCGCGATTTCTTCGCAGAGGCGGATCGCTTTCTGGCTCGGTTTCATTTGTTCTGCCGCATGAGTGGCTAACGTGTAGTTCACAGCGGCGGCTGCACGTTCTGTCATTGTAATCCCACCTTTCCCCGTTAGTATACCAAGATGATCTGAAAAAGACAACTGAAAGGAGCCATGCCATGAAAATAGGATATATCCGCGTCAGCACCCAGGAGCAGAACACGATGCGCCAGGAAGTCCTCGTGGAGTCTATCAGCCGCTTTGCCCGGAACACGAAAGATCTGCTGGAATTGGTGGAACAACTGACAGCTAAGGGCGTGGAATTTATCTCACAGAAAGAGTCGATTGACACCTCCACCCCAACCGGAAAGTTTATGCTGACCATCTTCGGCGCTGTGGCGGAACTGGAGCGGGAGTACATTCTGCAACGGCAGCGAGAAGGCATCGCGATTGCAAAAGAACAAGGGAAATACACTGGGCGAAAACCGGTAGAACATCCAAATTTCTCCAGGGTCGTGGAACAGATGAAAAGTACCACAAGTACATCGGTCCGGTAGTTGGCAAAATGCGCCTTCGGGATGTACGGGATATTCAACTGCAATCCATTCTAAACGAGCAACGAGGGATGTCTTTTTCTTATGTGACGAAACTCAGAATGGTTATGCAGGAGCTTTTTCACCAAGCCTACCGATCCATGTTTACACGGCAGTGGAAAGTGGAACAAACACTATAAAGACACCAAAAACCACTGCGGGAATCCGGGATATTCCGATGAGAAAAGAATTGCGGCGAGTATTGTGGCGAGAACATGGAGAACCATTTTCGTTGCTCTTTCCTACACGAAAAGGCACCATCCGAGGGCCGAGCGGTATCTGGAAATTATGGAGCTCTTTCGCCAAAGAGTTAGACCTACACATGGGGGCGCTCGAAGAAGATGGACGAATCTTACAACACGCCATTGCACCAGATTTAACGACCTACTGTCTCCGGCATACCTTTTGTACTGATCTGCAACGAGCGGGAGTAGCTATTAACATCGCAAAGGAACTGATGGGCCACAGCAGCATTGCAGTGACCGCAGACATCTATACCCATCGAGATTCCAATGTCCTGCACGAAAATATTTCTCGTTTGGATACCCCAACCACAAACCAAGTGCTCAAAATGGGCGAAAACTGGTGGGGCAACTAAGGGGGAAAAAGTGGGGCAAATTCAGAAAAAACCTTTGAGAAATCAGACAAAAGAACCTGAAGAAGGTTCTGTCCCTGGTTCTCTGCGTGGCTATGATGCTGTCCGTCATGGTCGTAGGGGCCGGGGCGGTGTTCTCTGATCAGTCCAAGATCAAGAACACTGAGGCCGTTGATATGTGCACCGCACTCAATATCATCGGCGGCTATCCC
>JAXJBE010000219.1:0-2647 GCA_036303125.1 Bacteroidaceae bacterium | reverse complement strand
TCCTCACATTGAGTGACGCTGCTGCCTGTCTCATGTATAAGGAACACATACAGCATAGCGAGGAGACCCCATTGAAAATCTACTATACAGACCGACAAGGTGTTCCTGTTGCCATTGACATCAGCGGCAAGGAAGGCAAGAACAAGATCACGGACAACTCAAACTTCTTTTGTCTGGGTCCAAGTGGCAGCGGCAAGTCGTTCCACATGAATCTCATATGGACTAAATCGAATCGAAAAGAACTCCAAACAAAACTTAGAGAAGCGTCATAAAATGCTCATTTTCAATACATATTCATTAACATAACGCTCCAACCGCCTATTGTGAGTTTCATCCGTTTAGAGTAATTTTGTACCACAGTTGTACCACGTGAAATCACGGACACGGACAGAAGGCTGTCGCTTTGTGGCACATTATGGCACACTATGGCACTCTATGTCACTTTCCGTTATGGACCGTGTACAGAATTGCAAACAAAGTAAATGAACGGACTAAAATTTTGCAGTATGGCACAAGTAAATGAAACAGAGAGACATCAACTGTCCTCACAAAAATTCTTCACTGTCCAAGATGCAGCCGATTACCTCCGAATAAGTAAGAGGTCTATGTATAGGCTAATTCAAAGAGGTGAAATCATCACGGTAAAAATCATGTCAAGAATGACGCGAATTACATTGGATGAACTGTTGAAACTTGCCCACTCCAAAGGCTATGAGGTAATAATACCGAAAGAGTCTATTTCTCGCCAAGATGCCGAGACAGGGTCAGTCAACAAGTTGGCAAAGTGTCGCAAGACTCCCAAGGCTGGGGAAATAGCACCTGATGGAGTAACTCACGACACCCATTATACGATGGCAGAGGTGTTGAGCACCTTTGATATTAAGTATGGCAGATTCTATGAAGTCCGCAATCGCTACCAACTACAATCAGTCCACGCATGGGGTACGACATGCTTCAAGAAAGAAGATGTAGAGAGGGTCATCGGGCTTTATAATGAAGAACAGGGAAAGAATATTTCCGATGACTGGTACACCTGCTTCGACATCATGAAGCTCTACGGATTGGGCAAGACACAAGTACGCAGATTTGCAGAAACTCATGGAGTGAGAATCCGAAAGCTCAAAGGCGGAAGAGCCAACTACTATCTGAAAGCAGACTGGGAGGCTGCACGCAAGAAGGCAGAGAAAAGCAGCACTTCGACCAAGGCAAAGCGGAAGTGAGAAACAAACTCATATACGACCCATACCGTTGCAAATGGTCTGAAACTGCTATCATTGTCGGTCGAAACAAACTCTCAACGCAGAGAAACGGATATAAGATAAAATGCGCTTCTGAAACCCCATTTAAGTACGATTTTTAGCGTAAAATCATACTCAAAAGCAAATTCAGGTTAAATTCAGACAGTATTTGAAGCCATCATTACTTTTCTCTTTTCACGGCAATCTAACTTTGCATCTGATTTGAGAGTTAAAGCGTTGCAACAAAGGCTATTCGCATCCACAGAAACATATCATAAATAATAAAATAGTAACAATATGACAAACATTTGTACAAAGGTCACCGTGCGGAAACGACCTATCAAGAACGGACAGACTTCCCTCTATCTGGATTTCTATCCTCCAGTCCGCAACCCAAAGACAGGCAAGCTCTCACGCAGGGAGTACCTTGGACTTTACATCTACACCAACCCTGTTGAACGCTTCCAGCAGGAGTATAACAAGAGTATGATTCAGAAAGCGGAAATCATCAAGTGCCGCAGGACTGAGTCCATCATCAATGAGGAGTATGGCTTCCTCGACCGCAACAAGGGAAAGGAGAGTTTCTTGGAATACTTCAAGAACCTTATGATTGAACGTGGCAGCAGCCAGAACTGGGCTACCGCCTACATGCACTTCCACAACTACACCCATGGCGAGTGCCGTTTCTGCGACCTTACACTTCCGTACTGCCAGGGCTTCCTCGACTACCTGTTGTCGGATTCCTGTATGCACAACGGCAAACGCATGATGGGTACAACCGCCAACAACAACCTTACCAAGTTGAAGTGCATCCTTGCCATCGCTTACGAGGATGGACTGCTCAAAGAGAACATAGCCAAGAAACTTGTGCGTGCAAAGGCTCATGGCAACAAGCGGCAGTTCCTCACCAAGGAAGAGTTGTTGCAGTTGTCTCAGACTCCTTGCAAGAGTGATGTCCTTAGCCGTGCAGGTCTCTTCTCCTGCCTCACTGGTCTTCGCCTCTCTGACTGTATCAGACTCCAGTGGGAGAACATCGTCAAGTTGGCTGATGGTGGCTGGGGAATGGACATTATCACAAAGAAGACTTCCACCGCTGCAATCCTGCCTATCAGCGAAGAGGCTCTGCAACTATGTGGTGAGCGAGGCACAGGGCAGGTATTCAGAAACCTCACGAACAGTACAGTGGCATTGTATCTCAAACCCTGGATAAAGGCTTCCGGCATAGAGAAGCACATCACTTTCCACTGCTTCCGCCATACCTTCGCCACTTTGCAACTGGCAGAGGGAACTGACATATACACCGTGAGCAAGCTGCTCACCCATAGCAATCTTGCCACTACACAGGTGTATGCCGACGTGGTGGACGAACTCAAACGTGATGCGGCAGAACGTATCTCGCTCAAAATGCC
>JAXJBE010000218.1:0-1775 GCA_036303125.1 Bacteroidaceae bacterium | reverse complement strand
ATGTCATAGAACACTTTCTGGAGCGGTACCACTTAACCGATATGAAAAATCCGACAACGTGAATCTGCGGTACCAAAACACCGCTACAGGCGGTACCAAATCACCGATATTATCACTTAAATGAAAGATTAAGTAATTTTCTCTATGATATGTTTCTCTGTTCCTCCCTTTTTGTATAGCTTTGCCGTGTCAAACAGAAAAGTAAAACCATGGAGACGAGGCTCTGCTGTGTTCTCGTGATGACGTTTCTCACTACGAAAAACGACGGTTGCTCCCTCTGTGACAAAGCTGCGAAACTACAAATTAACAAATAGGAGGAGAGGTATGAAAGGATTTGGTTTTTTTGTTTTTGGCTGCTCTTTATGGCGTTTCGGCGCAGTGTGCTGAAGTTCGGGAGGGTAGTGTGAGCATGTTTGTTCCTGGCAGTTACCAGTCCTGCAGTATGGCTTTTGTGGGGAACGGAGAGGCTGAAGCCGGGGAGAATACTGTTCCGCAGGCTTCTGCTCCAGCCCAAGCCTTCTTCCCGGAAGGGACTCGGTGGACGGAGCTTCGCCTGGATACACGGGAGCATCAGACGTGGTGTGACGAGGAGAAGAGGGATGGCGGAAGTGTCCTTGTGCCCAACTATGAGCAGATAGAGTACTATGTGCAGGGTGACAGCACGGATGAAGTGCTTACCTATAGGTATGTGTGGCGGCACATGGAGGGAAAACCTGATTCCATCGCATTTGTCATTTGCGAAGATGCCAATAAGGTGATGGTGACTCAGCCGTTTTATGAGACTTTGGATGGAATGGAGATTTTCTGTTTCGAATTCCCTGCCGTGGTCTATGATTTCGCTTGGCGCGCTGGTCACAACTTCTGGTTCCAGGATATGTATGAGTCTGCCACCACATGTTTCCCTACCCATACCTACTCCTTTGGTGTATTGAAGGAGGTGAGCAACGCCACCTTCGGTACAAGCCATACGTTGGAGTATGTGGATGTGGACAGCCTTATCACATACACTCCCCAAGTAGATGCAACTGTACTGAGGACAGCCCGCCCGCTGGGGATGAAGGCCAAGTTGCTGAAGGGCATTGGCATCACTGCCTGGTGCGGCAGCAGTTGTTTGCTGGCTCCTGCTTGCCCGGATAGTACTCCGATGCCTTCCGGTGCATCCTTGCCCGCTTTGAAAGGAATGGAGAGGTACTCTATGACCTCTGGCCAAATGCCAGGGGCGAACTGGTAGCGCACATTCAGAGCACTCCGTCGGCCGTCTCTCCTGCCTCTGCCATTTACGACTTGCAGGGACGCAAACTGCCTGCCGCCCCCGCACATGGCATCTATCTGAAGGACGGCAAGAAGTATCTGGGGAAGTAAGGACAGCAATGAGACAGTCAGTAGAATATGCCTTACTGTCACTTGTACTACGGACAGATGTAATACAATGAAGATAGAAATCAAGGAACGTAAGCTGACGGAGGGCAAAAGAACCTTATATCTGGAATACTACGAGAGTGGCTACCGTAAGAGAGAAAACTTGCACCCTATCTCTTGCCCGATGATGCCGTTGGTGCTGCAAAGCACAATCGGCTTACATATAACAAGGCTATGGAGATACGAGCAGAGCGCATCCTCACCCCTCCTATATTGGAGAAAGAGAATGCCAAAAGCGAAGAAAAAGGCAACGGCTTGACTTGGCTACAATGGTGCGATGATTATATCAAATGGTCTGTTGGTTGTCGCAACCGCAAGAAGATGATAGGTCATAAGAATGTCGTCCGCAAGCGTAT
>JAXJBE010000217.1:0-2332 GCA_036303125.1 Bacteroidaceae bacterium | reverse complement strand
GTTTGGTGATGAAAGAGGATATAACGCAACAGACATATTGAGTCGCACGACATTGCGGCGTTGTGGTTTGGTGATGAAAGAGGATATAACGCAACGTGTTGACCTCGGAAAGCAACACTCGGGGGTTGTGGTTTGGTGATGAAAGAGGATATAACGCAACCATTTTCGGTGCAGTAGGCGCATGGTGCAAGTTGTGGTTTGGTGATGAAAGAGGATATAACGCAACACTTGCCGAAAGTAGGACATGGCATCGGTGGTTGTGGTTTGGTGATGAAAGAGGATATAACGCAACCTCGTCCGCATGCTGCTCTTCGTACTCCTGGTTGTGGTTTGGTGATGAAAGAGGATATAACGCAACAACAAGGAAACCGTACTTATAATACATGTCGTTGTGGTTTGGTGATGAAAGAGGATATAACGCAACGCAGAATAATACAAAGTGACCTCAAAGTGGTTGTGGTTTGGTGATGAAAGAGGATATAACGCAACCGTCAGTACTATATTTAACCTTAAAATCTCGTTGTGGTTTGGTGATGAAAGAGGATATAACGCAACCAAGTGCGACAAAGCAGCCCGCCCTGGCTAGTTGTGGTTTGGTGATGAAAGAGGATATAACGCAACGGAAAAAAAGGGCGTACACTGATACAGCGGTTGTGGTTTGGTGATGAAAGAGGATATAACGCAACAGCATTGCGTTGATTTTCGTACTCTAATTGGTTGTGGTTTGGTGATGAAAGAGAATGTTCCATGTTGTCAGCAAACTGCCCAGAAAAAGTATCCTTGGATACTTGGCAATGTATCCTTGGATAAACGGGCAAGTATCCAAGGATACTTTGCCAAGTAAGTTAGATTGCGTCTTTTCCTATTTTACCAGACACTTTTTATCTTCATAAACGGAAAGGGTAGTCAATGTTGTGAAAGACATGCTAAATCCGTTGACGGTTTAATCCCGTTTACATATCAGGTGAGCCATAATACAGGATTATATGAATGGAGTGGAAAGAGGATGTTCCTCCTTTTGCTCGTCTCACGTAAATCGTTTGGGCAAAAGGAGAGAAAAAGGAGTAGTACTTCATTGGCAAAGTAAGTAGTACTGCATGCGCGATAGAAGTAGTACTTCATCGGCAAAGTAAGTAGTACTGCTCGAATTCTACCAAAATTCTCCCCAAAAATAAGAATCCCTGTGGAAGGGCTGTTCCACAGGGATTCTTATTTGTTTTGGTTGGTTACTTATGTGTTCCCACTATGGTGGTGGGAGGAAGTTGCGAGTTGCGGCGGTCGGTCTCAGTGACCACACGGGCAGCCAACTGCATGAAGGCATGGCCGGTGGGAGTAGTTGGGTCGAGGGCAGCAGGCGTTCCTTCGTCGCCACTCTGGCAGATATCCTGCACCACAGGGATCTGTCCCAGGAGAGGCACATTCATCTCCTCGGCCAGGTGCTTCACACCTTCCTGCCCGAAGAGGAAGTAACGCTCGTCGGGATGCTGGGCTGGAGTGAACCATGACATGTTCTCCACCAGTCCGAGAATAGGCACATTCACCTTGTCGTTCTGGTACATGTTGATGCCCTTGCGTGCATCGGCCAGCGCCACTTGCTGGGGTGTGCTCACGATGACAGCACCTGTGATGGGCAATGTCTGCACCAGGGTGAGGTGGATGTCAGAGGTTCCGGGAGGAGTATCGAGGACAAAATAGTCGATGTCGCCCCAGTTGGCATCACCTATGAGCTGCTTGAGGGCATTGCATGCCATACCTCCACGCCAGAGCGTTGCCTGGTCGGGATTGACGAAGAAGCCGATGCTGAGCACCTTCACTCCGTACTTCTCCACGGGCATGATGAGGTCGCGGCCGTTGATGCGCTCGCTATAGGGACGGGCATCCTCTATCTGGAACATCTTGGGCACTGAAGGACCGAAGATGTCGCAATCGAGCAGAGCCACCTTCATGCCCATCTTGGACAGTGCCACAGCCAGATTGGCAGCCACTGTGCTCTTGCCCACTCCGCCCTTGCCACTGCTTACGGCTATGATGTTCTTCACGCCAGGAAGCAGATCGGGGAGGTCTGGACGGGGAGCCTGCAAGGCTTTGGTCTTCACCTCAACCTCCACATCCTTGCTCACATAAGCGTGTATGGCAGCCTCGCAAGCCTTCACCATGCTCTTCATAAAGGGGTCGGTGGGCTTGTCGAAGATGAGTGTGAAGCTGACGTGCATGCCTGCGATGCGCAAGTCGTCCTCCAGCATCTTCATCTCCACCACATTCTTTCCTGTTCCAGGATAACGCACGGTGGAGAGTGCGTCTGTTATCAGTTTAGGATAAAGTTCCATCTGCT
>JAXJBE010000216.1:0-2880 GCA_036303125.1 Bacteroidaceae bacterium | reverse complement strand
TGAGAGGCTTAGGGAGCATAGTAGGAAAAATGGGGTGATGGCACATAGTGCTTTATGGACGAGTAAGTGTGTGGAGAGTCGGGGCATTGATGGTGAGTTTATATCTGCTTTATATATATTTATAATGTGTGTTGTGCAAAGCATTGCAAAGTTACACTTTTTTATCCAATTGACTTTGGTGTATGTCTGTTTTTGTGGGTGAAAATAATGATTTATGAGAATGTGGACTGCTGGTGATGTATTTTTTTGTAACTTTGCAAGCCGTTGGAGTTGCTGACAGACAAACAAATGAACAATTGTTGCTGTCGGATCATATGTCTTTTAAACTTCCTTATTGATTGTAATCAACTAAATCAGATAAATAAAATGAAATTGAAAGAAATCTTGCCTGTTGTGGCTTTTGCTGTCGCTACGGGGGTAGGTGCCCAGACTGCTGGCATCAGAATGGAAAATATGGATCAAAGTTATAAGCCAGGTGAGGACTTCTATGGGTTCGCTTGTGGTGGATGGATGAAGAACAATCCTCTGTCGGCAGAGTATGCTCGGTATGGCAGTTTTGATGCACTTCACGAACTTAATAATGAGCGTGTGCGAGAAATCATCGAGTCTATGGCTGCTCAGAAGAATGAGAAGGGTTCTATAGCTCAGAAAGTGGGTGACCTTTACACGATGTATATGGACTCTGTGAGGCAGAATGCTGAAGGTGTGAAACCTGTGATGAAAGACTTGGAGCGTGTGGCCAAGGTGAAGAATAAGAAGCAGCTCATGGCTCTCGTCAACGAGATGAACAAGGAGGGTGTATCGTTTGCTGAGCTATGGGGCTGGTATGTGGGTGCAGACATGATGTCGTCCACAGAGAACCTTCTAGAAGTTTACCAGTCAGGCTTCTCTCAGGAGCGTGAGTATTATGTTGAGGCCGATGAGGCCAATAAGAATATCCTCGAAGCCTATAAGAAGCATGTGGTAAAGATGTTCATGCTTGTGGGAGAAAGTGAGAAAGTGGCTCAGAAAAAGATGGAGAATGTGCTGAAGATAGAGACACGTATGGCAAAGGCAGGTAAGACAAATGCCGAACTGCGTGATGCTGGCGCTAACTATCATAAGATGGCATTCTCTGATTTTGTCAAGGAGTACGATGCAATGGACTGGAAGACTTACTTCAACAATCAGGGACTGACAGACATAGACTCCCTGTCTGTCGGACAGCCAGAGTCACTCAAGGAAGCTATGGCTGTGTTGAAAGACACCGACGTGGAGGTGCTGAAGGACTGGTTGCAATGGAACATCCTCAGCTCAGCAGGTGGTTTGCTTGGCGACAAGGTGTTTGAAGAGTCTTTCGACTTCAACAGCCGTGTGCTGACAGGTGCTAAAGAACCCAGACCGAGATGGAAGCGTAGCGTGTCTGCCGTCAATGGCGTGTTGGGCGAGGCTGTGGGACAGCTTTTCGTGGCGAAGTATTTCCCTGCAGCCAACAAGGAGCGCATGGAGAAGCTGGTGGCCAACTTGCAGGTAGCCCTTGGCCAGCGCATCGACGCACAGGAGTGGATGAGCCAAGAGACCAAGAAGGCCGCTCACGAGAAGCTTGATGCTTTCCGCGTGAAGATTGGTTATCCTGATAAGTGGCGCGACTATAGCAGCATGAATATCGACACCAAGAATTCTCTGTATGAAAACAGAAAAGAGATAACAAAGTGGGCGCTGGCCGATATGTTAGCTCGCAAATGGAAGAAGCCTGTTGATCCAACTGAGTGGTACATGACTCCGCAGACAGTCAATGCATATTACAATCCTACGACTAATGAAATATGTTTCCCTGCAGGCATCCTTCAATATCCATTCTTCGATATGGAGGCCGACGATGCGTTCAACTATGGCGCCATCGGTGTTGTCATCGGTCACGAGATGTCTCATGGTTTCGATGATAATGGTCGTAAGTTTGACAAGAATGGCAACTATTCTGACTGGTGGGCTGCTAGCGATGGAGACAAGTTCAGTGCGCGCGCACAGGTCATTAAAGACTTTTTCTCTGCTATCAAGGTGTTGCCCGACCTCAATGCCAATGGCGAACTCTGTTGCGGCGAGAATCTTGGCGACCACGGAGGCTTGAAGTTCGCCTACACCGCTTTCAAGAATGCCACTAAGGATAATCCTCTGCCAGTAAAGGACGGGTTCACTCCTGAACAGCGCTTCTTCATAGCTTATGCAGGTGTGTGGGCGCAGAACATCACAGAGCAGGAGATGCGTCGCCTCACGCTGAGTGACCCTCACTCTTTGGCGCGCTGGAGAGTCAACGGCGCTCTGCCTCTAATTGATGCTTGGTATGAGGCCTTTGGCATTACGGATCAGGACAAGCTATTTGTGCCTGCGGAGAAAAGAGTGAAGATATGGTAATGATTAATATTAATATATATAGATGATAAGCAACCCCCGTTCACGGATGCACGTGAGTGGGGGTTGCTTATTTCTTAGGTTGGGCATTATGGAAACATTATAGATAGCAATAAATTCTTCTATTGTAGTATGCTTTGCAAAATGGAGACAACCAAATTAGAGAGTACTCCTTATGCTTTGACCACGCTTGTGCCGAGGGCGAAGGCTTTTTCGAGATGGCCTGTGCAGTTGAAGATGTCAGCCTTGGCCGAGATGTTGTCCACGTAGTTGATGAGCTGTGCTTCTGGTATGCATGGTACGACTGGACTGCCATATTCGAGTTCGCCGTGGTGGGCAAGGATGGTGTGGACGATGAGGTTTATCTCGCGCTTGTCGATGCCAAGCTCTCGGAGGAGGTTGTTGACATAGTTGGCTGACATGTAGACGTGGCCGAGGAGAAATCCGTTTTCGAGCCGCTCGCCATCTGTGTTGTATTCGCATATCTTGCCC
>JAXJBE010000215.1:0-2125 GCA_036303125.1 Bacteroidaceae bacterium | reverse complement strand
GAAGATCAAGGAACTCTTCTCTTCTATCGTCCTCCAGCCTAACGCTGCACAGGTGGAGAAGGTACCAGTAGCTGACAACAACGAGCCTATCTACGTCGTAGGTAAGGATAAGGAAATCAATAACAACGCTATCTCTGTATTCATGAAGACCGAGCCATTCCCAATGGAGCTCAAGAATACAGAAGCTTACTATTTCCAGTCTTATGTCAACAGCCTCTTCGCAAGCATGATTGCTTCACGCTTCGCTGAGCTTGCACAGAAGCCTGAGTGCCCATACCTCAGCGCAAGCTCCAGCATCGGCGACTATCTCCTCTCTAATACCAAGGCTGCTGTAAGCCTTGACGTTTCTCCAAAGGAGGGCAAAGACCTCGAAGCTCTCACAGATGCTACTAAGGAACTCATGCGTGTACGCCAGCATGGCTTCACTGCAGGTGAGTTCGGACGTGCTAAGAGCGACTTCATCTCATGGGTAGAGAAGGGATATGCTAACCGTGATAAGCGCGAAAACGACCGTTTCGGTGACGCTTGCCGCGACAACTATCTCACCAACGAGCCTCTCGTGGATATTGAAACTGAGTACGCTATCTGGAACCAGATCGACAAGAGCGTTACTCTCGACATGATAAATGATTTCGTAAAGCAGATCATCAGCGTAAGCGATACAAACCTCGTAGTATTCGAATTCGCACAGGATAAGGAGGGACGCTTCGTTCCTACAGCAGAGCAGCTCCGCAAGACCTTCGAGGCTGCACGCGCTGCACAGGTAGAACCTTGGCAGGACAACGTGAAGAATGAGCCACTCATCACTCAGATGCCTAAGAAGGGAAAGATCGTAAAGAGCTCTGAAAACAAGACTCTCGGATTCAAGGAGCTCAAGCTCAGCAACGGTGCTACAGTAATCCTCAAGAAGACTGACTTCAAGGCTGACGAGGTTAGCATGACAGCTACTGCTGACGGCGGTACAGCTCTATATGGCGAAAAGGACTTTGCCAACATCAAGCTCGTCAATAACCTCTGCGGTATCAGTGCTCTTGGCAACTTCACCATGAATGAGCTCAACAAGGCTCTTGCTGGCAAGAACTGCAGCACAGGATTCTCTATGAGCGGTTCAAAGACCTCTATCGCAGGTTCTACCACTCCTAAGGATATGGAGACCTTCCTCCAGCTCATCTATCTCCAGTTCACTGACGTGAGAAAGGATATGCAGTCTTACGATCAGCTCATGACTTCTCTCAAGCAGACTCTCCCTAACCGTGGACTCAAGCCAGAGAGCGCATTCTCTGATACTCTCCGTGCTGAGCTCAACTGTCACCAGCTCCGCAGCAAGCCTCTTGAACTCGCTGACCTCGACAAGGTGTCTTACGACCGTTGCCTCCAGATGGCCAAGGAGCGCACTGCTAACGCTGCAAACTTCACTTTCTTCTTCGTAGGTAACTATGATGAGGCTACTCTCTTACCTCTCATCGAGCAGTATATCGCTTCTCTCCCAGGCAAGAAGGCAGACAAGGTGGCTAAGATTGACACCCGCACCTACTTCAAGGGTCAGAAGAAGAATGCTTTCACACGTAAGATGGAGACTCCACGCCCTCAGGTAGGCAACATCTACTATTGCCCTATCGAGAACAACCTCGAGAACTCTGTAATCATGGATGTTGCAGGTGAAGTGGTTACAATGGAAATGCTCAATCAGGTTCGTGAGGAAATGTCTGCTGCTTACAGCTGTGGCGCAAGCATCTCACTGAGCCTCATGGCTGACAAGGCATACGCTATGCTTTCTTCTCAGGCTCCTATCTCTGAGCCTTCCAAGCTTGATGCTGCTGCAGATCGCATGAAGAAGATTATGGCAGACGCTGCTAAGGGCGTAGATCCTGACAAGGTGAAGAAGGTAAAGGACAATATGCTCAAGTCTGCCGACATCGCATTCAAGAACAACCAGTTCTGGATGAGTGCCCTCGTTAACTGGAAGGAGTATGGCATCGACATCTACACCAACTACAAGAAGACCATCGAGGGTGTAACTCCTGCTAAGGTTGCTGCTATGATCAAGCGCATCGTTGACGGTGGTAACCACCTCGAAATCGTAATGCGTCCAGAATAATCCCTGACACATTCATAACATTATCAT
>JAXJBE010000214.1:0-2052 GCA_036303125.1 Bacteroidaceae bacterium | reverse complement strand
TGCCAACAAGATAAAAGTATGGGTCTATAACCCCGTTACGGGCAAATACTCATGGATGGACAAGCATGGCGACACCGGACGACAATACACCACCTTCGAGTTCTCGCTATTCTATCCTAAGGATGAGTTTGAGAAAATCAATCAGAAAGTCGCTGCATTGCTCAGAGGTGACGCAGCTTCCATCGTAATGCAGGTCAAAGGATATTGCCTTTCTGACATAAACAAGGTGCTCGACATCGAGCTCAACATGAAAATAATGCGCGATGGATACAGGCATATCAAGTGTATCATCGGCGTACAGCGTGACATCACCGAGGGAACGGCAAAGCTCAAGAGCAAGCGCGAGAAAGCATTCCTCGGCAATACGCTCTTCCAGGCAGGAGTATCATGTCTCTACAGATTCGATGCCGACGGCAATCTCGTCTCCATAAACCCTGCCGCCTGCGCATTGATGGGAGTCAATACCACAGAAGAAGCATTGCAAAAGGGCATAAATATCCATCATCTCAAGCTCTTCTCCGAGGCACAACTCGCCTCCACAGAGGAGGTGACGCTGACAGACAATATAGAGCTCAGCGACCATTCTGACGCCTTTATCCTCGTCGATAAGGGCAGAAGGCAGACAGAAGCAGTCTTCTATTACAAGGCTTCCTTGCAGCGCATCACCGACAAGGTGGGCAATACGCAGAACTTTATCCTAAGTCTTACAGATATAAGTGACCTGATGGGCAAGAAGCAACTGGCGCAGAAGCTTGCAGAAGACAGCGAGAGACTGCTCAAGGAAATCAGTAAGCACTCCGCTTATCTCGACTATACCCTTACCATCGGCGGCACCAGAATGGCGAAATATGACCCTAAGACAAAGGTCATCAGCACCACAAGGATGGATGAAAAGCTTCCTATGACACTGCCACAGCTGCAGATGCTCTCGGAATGCTCTCACGAATCGCTGCCAGAACTCTTCCGTATCTTCACCTTTATGGACAGCTATACCGATGAAAATGTGTCGGCAAACTACCGCACCATCACGCATTACTGCAACGATGGCTACAGGAATGTCCACATCGAGATGCAGCCTGTCCACGACAAAGACGGCAAGGTATGCCTCTATATCGGCATTCTCACCGACATCACCGACCTTGTGGAGTCGCAGCAGAAGCTCAGAGAGGAGACGTCCCTCGCCAAAGAGACCGACACGCTGAAGCAGAATTTCATAAATAATATGTCATTCCGCGTCCGTACTCCGCTCATAGGAATGGCTAAAAGCATAGAACTCATGGCAGAGACCGACGACAAGACCGTAGAGCAAGACTTGCTGTCGAAGGTCAGCGACAATGTCTCTCGCCTGCTTTACCTTATGGACGACACTCTCTTCCTCTCCCGTATCGATGCAGGAATGATGAAGGAATACCCTACAGACGTCGATTTCAATAAGTTCATCTCAGATGCTTTCCATGAGACGGTGGAGAAATATCGCAGCGAAAAGGTGGAGTATATCGTCGAGACCAGCGAAAACAGTCTCATGGTGCATATTGATGCCACGCTCATTCGCCGGGTAATCACCGAGACGGTGGCGCTCTTTGCTCGCTTCGTCTCCTCCGGAATGCTCCGTCTGAGGTATATGTATCGCCGTGAGTCCATTGGCATAGTAGTGGAATCTCCCGATTATGTCATTTCAAAGGCATCGCTTGACCACATCTTCCAGCCTCACCTTATCGACAATCTGCAGTCCTCTTCCGAGGACATCTCAGGTCTGGAGATGGTGATAGTCAAGTCTATCCTCACCCTTCTCCACGGCACCATCGACTTCGATTCAAAGCCGGGACACGGCACTTCCGCCCTGATTATCTTCCCTGTGAAGGCGGTGTAGCCCCCCTCCCGTCCCCCCTGGGGGATGATAGGTTACGCTCTCCCGCTTGGGGGTCATAATTGCGTCAGCGCGATTTTTCACTTTTCACTTTTCACTCTTCACTTTTCACTCTTCACTTTTCACTAAAGAAGAAAAAGTAACTCCCATTCTTCATTCTACATTCTTCATTCTTCATTTAGTAT
>JAXJBE010000213.1:0-32947 GCA_036303125.1 Bacteroidaceae bacterium | reverse complement strand
GTGCTGCCTGTTTATGTTGGCATTATACTTTGTCTGTTTAGCATTAAATATGTAATAGAGGGTAGTACTCTTAAAGTCTATTATTTCTTCGGAATACACCAAGACATCAACATTTATTCCATCCAGAGAATGGAAAGGAGTCGCTGCCTATTGAGTTCTCCTGCAGCTTCATTAAAGCGTCTCGCGATTTATTACGGCGAGGTGAATACAATATACATTTCACCACGCAACCAAGAGGATTTCATTAAAACAATAAATGCCATAAAAGAGAAGCAATAAAGCATGTCTTGTACTGATTACAGGTAGACACATTTATTTAACTCTAAATGTGTCTACCTGTAATCAGTACAAGACATAGCAAATCATCAACGAGAATACGAAAGACACTTTCTAAACTGAAAGTAATAGCAAATGGCGGCTGTGGAAAGACCAAAGGGGAATGACCACCAGATGCCGACAGCTCCCATATCAAGGACGAAGGCAAATATGTAAGCTGCAGGGATGCTGATGAGCACATAGGCTATGAAGGCATAGAGCATGATGGCCTTTACTCGCTCTATGGCGCGAAGGGCATTGGCAAAGATGATTTGCGCGCAGTCACCCAACTGATAGCACAGGAAACTCGGGAGAAGAGCCACGAAAAGTGTTGATACCTCAGGGCTCGTGGTGAATAAAGACACTACCGTGTGGCGGAAGAGGCATACCGTAGCCACGATGAGCATGCCTGGGATGAAGGCCATAAGGAAGGCTGCATTTGCCGTTTTTCTTATTTCTGTCATGTCACCCAGCCCTTTGTAATGAGCTATGCGTATGGCAGCGGCGGCACCTATGCCGTAATAGAACATAAAGGCAACGGTGGCTACTGTAGACATGACCTGGTGAGTAGCCAATGCTGTGGCACCTATCCATCCCATAAAAATGGCACAGATGTTGAACGAACCTGTTTCGAGGCAGAGCTGGATAGAAATGGGAAATCCGAGGCGAAAGAGGAGGAGGAGGCCTTTTAATGTAGGTCGATGAATAGAAACATCATCGGCTGATGAGCTGTCTGCACAAGCGAGATTCCGTTGACGTATAATCCGCTGAGCTGTGAAGTACATGGCCAGAGGCATGTAGGCACGGGCCACGAGGGTAGCCAGGCCAGCTCCCGTAAGTCCGAAATCAAGGAGGAAAATAAATACATAGTTAAGGATTATGTTGATTACATTGCTGCTCAACATGACCCACATGGCAGTCTTCGTGTCACCGAGAGCATCTGTAAACTGCTTCATGGAGTTAAAAAGAGCCAGGAAGGGAAGGGAGAGGAGGAGAGTCAGCAGATATGGCCGCATGAGGGGCAGGAGATGCTCTGGCTGGCCGAAACTGTCTATGCGGAAGTAGACAATCAGAAGAAGGAGAGCGGCGAGAAAGCTAAATGCAAGATTAAGGACATTGCTATTGTGAAAGGTCTGGAGCACCTTGGCTTTTTCATTCTGGCTGTAATAACGGGCCACAACAGGTGATGTAGCGTATGATATGCCAAGGAGCGAGAAGAGGATAATGTTGAAAACATTATTTACAAAACCAGAGGCGGACAGTTCGGGGGTACCGTACTGTCCTACCATGATTGTATCTGCAAATCCCTGCATGATGCTGCCTATCTGAGCTATCACTATGGGATATGCAAGATGGAATAAAGAACTGATGCGCTTTGACATTAGTAAAAAAGAGAGTGTGTGTTTGACGTAGAAGTTAATACTCAGAGTTCTTCTTTCATAACTCCCGCTTTGTCAAGAAAGAAACGAGGGAAAAGTAGGATGAAGAGAGGATAATGAGAACAGACTGGAGAGAATCAGCTTGAGTCTATGGTTCAGCCACCTCGTTGTCATCATACCACCAATAAGTATTGCCATAAGCTCGCCTGGTGCGATTGGCGCGTTCGACAGGGTCAGACAAAGAACGTTTGAGCTTTTCATACTCCTTATATGTTTCTATCATGTCTCTATCCGTAAAGGTAAAGATAGTATCATCACCCAATACGACCTTACCTTGCTCAGCATAGCGGCGGTCTCCCGAGATGAGCAAAGCCTCTCTGTAGGCACGTGGAAGACTGTCGACTGAGTATGCTGCAGTATCTGAGAGATTGTAATATAGAGGAAGAACCGAACGGAAGAGGTCAAGCTTGCGGTCAAGCAACAGACTGCACAGATAGTAGTCGACAGTGTGTTGATTATAGATGGTGTCTGACAGCATACAGTCGTAGTAACGCGATGCGCTCCGAATGGTATGTCCGCTATATGCCCCGAGATGGCGACAGATGTCTTGTGACGTGAGGCGGTAGTATGGAAGTGTATCAGGAATGGTGAGAAGTCCGGATGACTTATAATACTGTGGATAGTCGAAGATGCGGTCGGGCAGCTGCCCAAGATTAGAGAGCGCAAACATACGCAACTGCGTCAGCCGACGTGAACTGTGCAGAGACTTCTCCCCCACCCTTGCGGCATCTTCGTAATCTCCATTGATAATAAGCCGTTCGGACTTAAGTTCGTAATGGTATACATCGGTGGTGTGTGGTATACTTGCCGAGATGAGTATGGAGAGAAAGAGTATGATGTAATTGGGATATATCTCTGAGAGTATATTGTCAGAGGAATATTGGTCTCCCCTTGAGGTATTGCGGATGGTGAGGACGCAGACTGCGTATAGCACGAGCACGAGCGGAGCCGCCCATGTCCATGCACCAAATGAGAAGTGCTGGAGGACATCCCTGTTGGCATCGGTAAAGATGGCCAGCATGAGCATTGATGGGATGTAGGACAAAGCATGCCATTTGGGTGGAAGAAATGAGATTTTGGCCACAACCCACTGGATAGCCTGCAACGTTATGGTTGCAATGACGGCCCCAAGAAACAGGTTGTAATGTGTAGTTCCTTTTGAATATACAAACTGCGCTTCAGCCAATATCTCTCCTTGCAAGAAGAATAGATAGGCGAAGCTGAACGACATAAACAGAATCCCACACGAATATCTAATTAGTTCTGAAGTTTTCTGTGTATGAGAGTTAAATCTTTTCACGTGAGTGCTGTGTGTGGTTAATAGGGTTATTTCATTAGCGCGGATAAGACCGAGCCATGCAGTCTTATCCGCTTAATGTTTAGTGCTTGTTCGAACAACTATCTGTTGTCAATACTCTTTTTTATCCCCATGCTTATTCCTTTGCCTTTCGAAGGACAACGGCTGAACGTGCAGGAATATAGAGCTTGAGCCAGCCCTTGCCATCTTTCTCATAGATGGGATCATAATTGGTGAAGTGGCGCACGGAGTCATCGGCAAGATTATTGCCGCCATAGAGCTTGTTGTCTGTGTTGAGCACAACATCATATACCCCTTGCGGCACTATGAAACCATAGTCGGTATAAGAGTTGCTGGGTGAGAAATTGAAAACGAAGAGAAGGTCACCGCGCGAGTATGCGAGTATCTGGTCGCCATCGTTATGCCATACCTCCACAACCGGAGTCTTCTGGAAGTTCTTGACAGAGGTGATGACAGAAAGCATCGCCTCGTCAAAGTCGCCAAGATAGTGATAGCAGAGTTCCTTGTTGTCCACAAGATTCCATTGGCGCCGTGCGTACTTGTAACTCCATCCATTGCCTTCACGTGGGAAATCAATCCATTCAGGGTGTCCGTATTCGTTGCCCATGAAGTTAAGGTAACCTCCATTGATAGTTGAAGCTGTGAGAAGGCGTATCATCTTGTGAAGGGCTATGCCTCGGTTGACCATGAAATTTTCATCACCCTTCTTGAAGTGCCAGTACATGTCGGCATCAATGAGACGGAAGACTATAGTCTTGTCGCCCACAAGCGCCTGGTCGTGCGACTCCGCATAAGAGATAGTCTTCTCGTCCTGTCGGCGATTGGTTGTCTCCCAGAACATGCTGGAAGGCTTCCAGTCTTCGTCGCGAAGCTCCTTGATGGTCTTAATCCAGTAATCAGGGATATTCATAGCCATGCGATAGTCGAAGCCATAGCCGCCATCCTTGAATGGCGCAGCCAGCCCCGGCATGCCAGACACTTCCTCAGCGATAGTGATAGCCTTTGGATTGACCTCATGAATGAGGAGGTTGGCAAGAGTGAGATAAGCTATGGCCTCATCGTCTTCATGGCCGTTGTAGTAGTCTCCGTAGCCACAGAATGCCTCGCCAAGCCCATGGCTGTAGTAGAGCATAGATGTAACCCCGTCAAAGCGGAATCCGTCAAACTTGAACTCTTCGAGCCAATACTTACAGTTGGATAGCAAGTAATGGATGACCTCATTGCGCCCATAGTCAAAACAGAGCGAGTCCCATGCTGGATGCTCGCGCCTGTCGCCCTGCATGAAATACTGGCAGCCATCTCCAGCAAAGTTGCCGAGACCTTCAAGCTCGTTCTTGACAGCGTGAGAATGCACGATGTCCATAATGACAGCTATGCCCATCTCATGAGCGGCATCCACAAGCTCCTTGAGTTCTTCTGGAGTTCCAAAGCGGCTTGAAGGCGCAAAGAAATTGCTGACATGGTAGCCGAATGAGCCGTAATATGGGTGCTCGGCTATTGCCATTACCTGTATGGCATTGTAACCATCCTTCTTAATGCGCGGGAGGATATTATCTTTAAATTCTATATACGTGCCGACTTTCTCCATGTCCTGCGCCATGCCGATATGACATTCATAAATGAGCAGCGGATCCGTCTTTGGCTTGAAATTCTTCTTGAACTCGTATGGCTGTGCAGGCGCCCACACTTGAGCCGAAAATATCTTTGTGTTCTCGTCCTGCACCACTCGTGTGGCATAAGAAGGTATGCGTTCACCTTCCCCTCCGTCCCACTTGACCTTAAGCTTGTAGAGGTCTCCGTGGTGCATCTGGTTGGTTTTGAGTTTCAGTTCCCAGTTGCCGTTGTCGATACGGCTCATCTTGTATGCCTCATCTTCTTTCCAGTCGTTGAACTGCCCGATGACATATATCTCTGTTGCGTTAGGCGCCCATTCACGCAGCACCCATCCTCGTGGTGCCTTGTGAAGTCCGAAATAGATATATCCACTGGCAAAGTCGGAGAGAGTCGTCTTTCCTCCGTTGGTCAGTTGGGCAAGTTTGTCCACTACATGCTGATGGCGTCCTGCGATGGCTGGCTCAAACGGCTCGAGCCATGAGTCGTTCTTGACGAGACCGATGTGTTTCACTTTTGTGGTGGCCTTGGTTGTTTTGGCCTTAGTTGCAGCTGGCTTGTCATCAGTTGCTTTTCTCTTGCATGTTGCCATAGTATAAATTTGTTTTGAAGATTAAGAGTATTCCTGATTGTTATCGTGTTTCAGAACACGCTCCTACAGCTTGACTTTGAAGATAACCTTATTAAACTCGTTCAACTCAGATATGCCGGGCGCATGAGCATCTTGAGGGAAGAAGATTGCAAATTCACCGGGACGGAGAGTGAAATACTTCTCGGCCAGACCTGGATAGAACGTGATGTCTTTCTCCTCATTATATTCTGCCGCTGGCAGTGAAGAACGCGATGAGTAACCATATATTTCAGAGGAAGTGAGAGGCATCTGAATGTCTATCATCACGTCGTGTGTCTCAAGGCGAGCCTGTTCTTGCGTCTTGCCCGTCTGGGTACAAAAGTTAGCCACGACCTCTTTGCCCAGCAGCTCTTTCTTGCTGAGAGGGTGTGCGCTGATGTCGTTTTGTTTGACATAGTCGCTTACCACCTGAAAGTGCGGGTGGAGCTTCACATACTTGTCAAGGTTTTCAATTTTGTCTATAATCATAGTTTCCTAAGGTTAATATTATATATGTTAGTTAGATTGTATAACTCATTCGGAGCATCAGTTTATTGCCCCATGAGACGTCCTCTGTTGTAGATGCCTTTGCGCACGACATTGCCATTCTGGTCTTTCTCGATGAAAGCCCCATCTTTCTGGTCATTGAGATAATTGCCCTCAAAACGTATGCCGTCAGGAGTTTCTTCGATGCCTTTGCCATTCTTCATGCCGTTCTTGAAATGCCCTTTGAACTTAGTGCCGTCAGAAAGTCTCATGACACCCTCTCCGTTCATTTCGCCTCCAGCCCATTCTCCATCATACACATCGCCGTTAGCGCTGGTGAATTTACCTCTGCCATGCTCCTTATCCTCGACCCAGTAACCTTCATATTTTGATCCGTCCGGCCAGGTGTAAGAGCCAAATCCGTGCATGAGGCCATTTTTGAACTCGCCCACATATTTGCGTTTGTCGGCATAGATGAAGACACCCTGTCCAGTCCTTTCGCCTTCCACATAGTCTCCTTCGTATACATCGCCGTTCTTGAAGCGATAGATGCCCTTGCCATGCATCATGTCGTCCTTCCATCCGCCATTGTAGTTGTCCCCGTTGGCGTATGTGTATTTGCCATGGCCATTGCGCATATCGTTTTCCATAGCACCTTCATACATCGAGCCGTCGCGCCAGTCATAGATGCCATGTCCAGACTTTTTATCTTCTTTCCAATCTCCATCATAATAAATGCCGTTGGCCCAAGTGTAACGTCCTTTTCCGTCGCGCTTGTCTTCATGCCATTCTCCCACGTATTTGTCACCGTTGAAATAGTACATGACACCTTGCCCTTGCTGATAATCTATATACCATAGTCCGTCATAGCGGTTATTATTAGAGAAATAGAAAACACCCTTGCCGTGCTGATGGTCCTGATGCCAGTCACCTTCATATTTCTCACCGTCCGTGAAGGTATAGACTCCATAGCCTTGGCGCTTGCCCTTGACATATTCGCCTTCATATATGTCTCCTGTCTTGAAAGTGGTCTTGCCCTTGCCGTGCGGTTTGCCGCCCTCAAGTTCACCATAGTATGTAGCCTTGTCCTTAGGGAATATATAGTTGCCAATCACCACCTTCTGAGCATGCGCTGCCGTGGCTGATGCTGCTATCAATCCTGCGTATATATATTTAATTATTGTCATATTGTGCTGATATCTGTTATTATCTTTAGAAAGAGTGTACATATTGACCACAAAGATAATAATTTTTCTGCTTACACCATGTATGGACAGAGGTTAATTATCGCTAAATGACACATTTTGGATGGTTGTCAGGGATTTTTGCGTTGTTAAAGACAGACATTTGAAGTGTAAAGCAATAGACTTTCTGGCAGAAACGAGTTATTAGGCCATGAACTCATTCTTCCCCCACGAACCTTAGAGTTGCGATTTTTTCCAGACGCGAACGAAGACGCGACATGGAATCCTTACGGATGCGCAGAGTCATGCTGCAATCGCTGTCATAACCTTGGCTGACTATGGCAGGCGACTCTTCCTTGACAATGCGCATGACATCGTTCATGAAAGGATATTCGAACAGGATGGACACACTCTCGTCCACAGTCTTCTCTACAACTTCCGCAGCGGCTATGGCTTCCGCGGCGGCCGTACGGTAAGCCACAATAAGCCCCGAGGTGCCGAGCTTGACACCTCCGAAATAGCGCACGACGATGATGAGTATGTCGGTAAGCTCGTTGGAGTTAATCTGCCCGAGGATTGGTTTCCCTGCGGTACCAGAAGGTTCGCCATTATCGTTGGCCCTGAAGTTGAGACGTTCATGACCAAGCATGTAAGCGTAACACACATGGCGAGCGTCATAAAAGCGCTTTTGATAATCAGCCACTATCTGCTTAACCTCCTCGGCAGTAGTGACTGGCATGGCAAAGGCGAGAAACTTGCTTCGTCTCTCCGTATAAGTGCCTTCAGAGAGGGATTTGACGGTCTTGTAGGAATCCATTTGGGAATGCGTGGGTAAAAAAACAGTCGTGAGAATCGTGAGAGTTTATCGGCCGCTAAAAAGCGTGAAGTTTACCGGCTGGTAATCCCTTGGGAATTAACAGCCCGTAAAAAGTGTGATACGAGGGAGCGGCTTGAGACCGTCATCCCCCGTATCTGGCATCAAAAAAATTAGAAAATGAAAAAAAACGGTTTAACCCTTATGGGATTAGCTAAGCTTATGGATTACAAGTCCGCTGCGAAGCTTTGGTTCAAACCATGTAGCCTTTGGAGGCATGATGTTGCCCGAGTCCGCTATGTCCATTATCTGCTTCATAGTGACTGGATAGAGAGCGAGAGCAGTCTTCATCTCTCCGCTGTCCACTCTGCGCTTGAGTTCGGCAAGCCCTCTAAGACCTCCCACAAAGTCTATGCGATGGTCGCGGCGAAGGTCTTTGATGCCGAGTATCTCATCAAGAATGAGCTTTGAAGAGATGCTCACGTCAAGCACTCCTATGGGGTCGGCATCATCATACGTGCCAGGCTTGGCGAGGAGCGAATACCATTGTCCCTCCAGATAGAGTGAAAACTCATGTAGCTGACGCGGGCGGTATTCGTCTGTCCCCATGCCCTTCACCTCGAAATTGCGTCCAAGAGCTGTGAGGAACTCCTCTGGAGCAAGTCCATTGAGGTCGCGGATGACACGGTTGTAATCAAGTATGGTGAGCTGGCTTGCAGGGAAGCAGACAGCCATGAAATAGTTGTATTCTTCATCTCCGCGATGGTTGGGATTTAGCCTTGCCTTCTCCGCGCCTACAAGCGCCGCAGCCGCGCTGCGATGATGTCCGTCAGCGATATAGAGGTTGGGCATGGAGGCGAAGCGGTCAGTGATGGTCTTGATGTCATCCTCATCGCTTACGACCCAGAGCTTGTGGCCGAAGCCATCGATGGGAGCCACGAAATCATATTCAGGCTCAGTCTTGGCATAGCGGTCTATGAGTTCGAGAAGCACGGGATCATCGGGATAGGCGAAGAAGACAGGCTCAATGTTGGCGTCATTCACTCTCACGTGCTTCATGCGGTCTTCTTCCTTGTCAGCGCGCGTGAGCTCATGCTTCTTGATGACACCACTCTGATAGTCTCCGCTATAAGCTCCGACCACAATGCCGTACTGCGTCTTTTCCTTGCCGCCATTGGCTGGCAGACATGATGTCTGAGCGTAAATGTAATATTGCTCTTTGTCGTCCTGCACGAGCCAGCCCTCCCTCTGGAACTTGGCGAATTGCTCAGCAGCGGATGTGTACACACGAGGATCATACTCGCTGGTGCCAGGCTCAAAGTTTATTTCCGGCTTGATGATATGATAGAGCGACTTCTCGTTGTCACCAGCCTCTGCACGCGCCTCCTCTGAATCAAGGACATCGTATGGACGGCTTTCTACTTGCTCTACATACTGCTTGGGAGGTCTCACTCCCCTGAATGGTTTTACAATTGCCATAAATATGTATGCGGTTTAAGTGGTGTTCTGACCACTCGTCTTCGTTGGCTTATTACTTGTTCACCTGAAATTTAGTGATACCTTCTTTTATGAACCCTACAATCTGGTTTGCCGCCGCCAGACCAGCGTTGGTGTTGGCCTCAGCTGTCTGCGCTCCCATCTTCTTTGGAGTAGAGAAGTAGCGTCCTTCAAACTTTGCGAACTCAGCGTCAGCGTCTGGCTTGATGTCGGTGATATACTTGAGGTCTGTGCGCTCAGCCATAAGCTCGAGGAGTTCGGGCTCGTTGATGACCTCCTTGCGCGCCGTGTTGATGAGGATGGCTCCCTTCTTCATCTCGCCGACAAGAGCCTTGTTGATGCTCTGCTTTGTCTCAGCCGTAGCTGGTATGTGAAGTGAGACGATGTCACACTTCTCGAAGAGCTCTGCCTGTGAGGCTGCGGCCTCCACTCCTGCAGCCGTGATGACCTCTGCCGGGCAGTATGCGTCGTATGCCGCCACTTCCATGCCGAAGCCCTTGGCTATGCGCGCCACGTTGCGGCCCACGTTGCCGAAGGCGAGAATGCCAAGTTTCTTTCCCATAAGCTCCGAGCCAGCCTTGCCATTGTAGAAATTGCGCACGGCGAAGACAAGGAGTCCGAGCACAAGCTCAGCCACAGCGTTGGCATTCTGTCCTGGAGTGTTCATGACAACAACGCTGTGCGCAGTAGCTGCTTCGAGGTCGACATTGTCATAACCCGCACCTGCGCGAACTACAATCTTAAGGTTCTTAGCTGCGTCGAGCACCTCTGCGTCCACCTTGTCAGAGCGGATGATGATGGCATCCACGTCTGCCACAGCCTCAAGAAGCTGCGCCTTCTCTGTATATTTTTCAAGAAGGGCAAGCTCAAAGCCCGCGCCTTCGATGATATCTCTGATTCCAGCAACGGCAGGAGCGGCAAATGGCTTCTCTGTTGCTATAAGTACTTTTGCCATTATATCTTTGTTTTATTTATAAAGGGTGTTCTCCAAATTAGTATTTTTGTCTTTAATGAGCCGCCTCAAAGTCCTGCATGCACTTAACAAGCGCCTGCACATCCTCGATTGACATGGCGTTGTAGCATGAAGCGCGGAATCCACCCACGTCTCTGTGACCCTTCACTCCCACCATGCCCTGTGATGTGGCGAATTTGAGGAACTCGTCTTGAAGCTCCTGATACTCTGGTTTGAGGACAAATGTGAGGTTCATGAGTGAGCGGCTGTCTTCCTCTGCCGTTCCGACAAAGAGCTTGTTGCGGTCGATTTCTGCATATACGATGTCCGCGCGCTCCTGCGCGAGTTTCTGCATCGCTTCCACGCCGCCATGAGCCTTCATATAGCGCAGGTTGAGGAGCGCTGAGTAGATAGGCACTACAGGGGGAGTGTTGAACATAGAGCCCTTCTTGACGTGTGTGCGATAGTCAAGCATTGTTGGTATGTGGCGAGTCACCTTGCCGAGAGCATCTTCCTTGACGATGACGAATGTGAGGCCTGCCATGGCGAGATTCTTCTGCGCTCCGCCGTAGATCATGGCATACTTGCTCACGTCTACAGGTCGGCTGAAGATGTCGGATGACATGTCGGCGATGAGTGGCACAGGAGAGTCTATGTCCTTGCGCAGCTCTGTGCCGTAGATAGTGTTGTTTGTGGTGATATGGAGGTAGTCTGCATCTACAGGGATGTCAAAGTTCTTTGGCACGTATGTGAAATTCTTGTCAGCGGAGGAAGCCACTTCCACCACTTCGCCAAACGCTTTAGCCTCCTTCTCTGCCTTTGTAGCCCAGACACCTGTGTTCAGATATGCAGCCTTCTTCTCAAGAAAGTTGTATGGAACCATACAGAACTCAAGACTCGCACCGCCTCCGAGGAAGAGCACGGAGTATCCCTCGGGGATATCAAGGAGTTCCTTGAAGAGTGCTACCGCTTCGTCTACTACTGGCTGGAAATCCTTCGCGCGGTGGCTGATTTCCATAAGTGAGAGTCCTGAGCCGTTGAAGTCAAGACAAGCCTGAGCTGTCTGCTCTATCACCTCGCGGGGAAGGATAGATGGACCGGCATTGAAATTGTACTTTTTCATCTTTAATGTTATGTTTGATTAAATAGATTGTCCCAAGAATGAGATTTGTTTACTGATTATTAGAATTTCGTTGCAAATTTACTAATTATTACTCGGATAAATTGCAATTTGTTCGATTTATATGCCCACGAGCATCTAAAATGGCATTTTTGCCACTATATTGGCTCGCCAAGGTGACATGTCCTCACCAATAAGCATGCAGGGGCATCACAGCCACTTTTTCCTTCTGAACCACCAAAGGGATACAGCCGTGCACCCGATGCAGGCTATTATGGCTATCGGGAATCCCATCGCCCAATGCTCCATCCCGTTGGTGAGGTTCATGCCAAACATGCTTGTGATGAATGTCGGGAAGAGGATAATCATGTTGAGAGACGTGAGCAGCCTCATCACGTTATTCATATTATTATTTATGATATTGGCATACGTGTCCATGGTGGAGTCAAGGATATTGATGTAGATGGCTGTGGTCTCGCGCGCCTGGTTCATCTCAATGTTCACGTCCTCGATGAGCTCCGCGTCCAGCTCGTCCACAGGCAAGCGGAACTTTAGCTTGCTCAGCAGCGACTCGTTGCCTCTGATGGATGTGCCGAAATAAGTGAGCGAGTCCTGAAGGCGCGAGAGATTGACCAGATCCTTATTGTCAATATGCTTGTCGAGGTCTCTTTTGGCTTTCTCTATGATGCTGCTCACCTGCTTGAGGTATTTCAGATACCAGACAGAGGCGCTGAGGAAGAGGCGGAAGACGAGGTCGGAGGCATCGGTGAAACCAGCTCCGCGGCGCATCTGATGGTTGACAAAGTCGAGCATCATGCGCGTCTCCTGATTGCAGATAGTTATGATGCGGTCCCCCTTGATGACTATGCCAAGGGGGATGGTGGTGTAAGGACTGCGCGACGACACGCTCTTGAGGTGGGGGATGCGGAGGATAATCATGAGCCAGCCCTCATCCATATCATAGCGCGCGCGCTCATCAGCATCGGACACGTCGTCCATGAAGTAGTCCGGCATGCCGAGCTCCTGCTCGAGAAAGTCCCTGTCTTCGTCTGCTGGGCACGTTACCTGCACCCAACAATTAGATTCCCAGACATCGACGTGTTTGATGCCCGACTTAAAATTCCAGAAAGTTCGCATTGGGTCTGAATGATTGGTCTTTGAATGAACTAAAATACAAAAAGAGGGGCAAAGACCCATTCAGCTCCGCGTGAGAGGTGAGTCTTATCCCAGGCAGATTGTACTGTTCGAAGGATAGTCGTCCATGATGAATAAATATTAGTTTATACTCTCGTTGATTTACCGCGCCACCTTGATGGTGGCAAATCGCTTGCAAAGTTACTATTATCGCAGCAAACGACAAAGATTTACCATTGTTTTTTTGCCGCAAGAAATGTTTTTTACCTCTTTAGCTGTAAATATGCTATATGGGGGATGCCCTATAATAACCATTTATAGAGTATCCCCCACACATGCCGTGAAGCCTTATTGCCCAGTCTCGCATGGCCACCTTCCGCAGTCATCCGGCCACGCACACAAGACACGTCATCCCCTTCTTGCCTGCTCAAGCAGTTCCCGCTGCCTCTCTGTGAGGCCGACAGGTATGCTGACATTGAGGACGAGAATCAGGTCTATGCTTGAGCCGTCAGGATTCAGCCCGCCCTTTCCCCTCAGGCGCACCTTCTTGCCGGGCTGGGCGCCTGGCTCGACTTTGAGCTTGAACTTGCCCGTGCTGGTGCTTATGTAGACCTCGCCGCCCAGCATGGCCGTCCAAGCGTCGATGGTGACGCGCGCCTCTCGCTCCGATGCCCATGAGCGCCTGTTTGTCCTGTCACGGCCGCCTGAGTGCATGCCGCCGAACATCTGCTCGAAGAAGTCGGAGAAGTTGCCGTCACCCCCCATATTGAACTGGCTCCCGTCGAATGGATTGCCCTGATAGCCGCCGAAGTCCTGAAACTGCTCGGCCTGCTTCCAGTTCTCGCCATACTGGTCATACTTCTTCCTCTTTTCCGGGTCGCTCAGCACCTCGTTGGCCTCGTTGAGCATCTTAAACTTAGCGGCGGCCTTCGGGTCGTCGGGATGGAGGTCTGGATGAAACTGCTTGGAGCGCTTGCGGTAAGCCTCCTTAATCTTATCTTGAGGGGTATCTTTGGGTATACCCATCACTTTGTAGTAGTCTATGAATGCCATAATATATATAATGTAATGGTTAAATGAAGCAAGGCGCCAGAGAACACCTGAGATTGTTTGTCACAATGACACGCTGATGCTTTCGAAGAATAGTTTTTAACATTATTCCACAGCAAAACAGATACCATTTACCTGTTCTGACATGAAGAAAAACAAAAAAAGCATAGATTAGTTATATTTTTTTTATAACTTTGTAAATAATTTGCGCCTATTGCAAAGCATTCAACACCATGAGCGAGACAGAAAAACATCTTAAGATAATATTTACCACCGATGTGCACGGCAACTATTTTCCGTATGACTTCAGGCATGAGCACTGGGGCAAAGGCAGCCTCCAGAGGGTACATGCCTACGTGGCTCATACCATCAAGGAAACACCATGCAACATGCTGCTCATCGACGGAGGAGACATGCTGCAAGGCGAACCGACGGCCTACTATTTCAACACGCATTGCCATGGCAGCCGTCATCAGGTGGCCGACATCTGCAACTACATAGGTTATGACGTTGCCGTCATCGGCAATCACGACATAGAGATGGGCAAGGCCATCTTCGACAAATACACAAAAGAGTGCAGTTTCCCCATCCTCGGCGCAAATGTCATCGACACATCCACTGGCGAACCCTATTTTCCCCCATACAAAATGTTCTACCGCCAAGGCCTGAAGATAGCTGTGCTGGGATTCATCACCCCGGCCATACCCCACTGGATACCCAAAAAGACATGGGAAGGAATGGCATTTGAAAACATCAAAGAGAGCGCGGAGAAATGGGTGAAGACAGTCAGAGAGGAGGAAGACCCCGATTTCATCATAGGACTCATGCACTCAGGCATGGCAGACGGCATTGACACGCCAGACTACAAGGAGAACGCCACAAGGGAAACAGTCGAAGCCGTCGACGGATTTGACCTCGTGCTCTACGGCCACGACCATGCCAACAACATAGAGGAGGTCACATCCCCCTCAGGGCGCAAGGTGATATGCGCCAATCCTGGATGCTACGCCTACAACGTAGCCATAGCCGACGTCACGTTCCACACAGGCGAAGACGGAGCTGTCACCAGCCACGACACAAAATGCGAGATACACTATATCGGCACCCTGCACAACCAGCATGCCGCATCCTTCAAGAAGCACTTCGCCTATTCCTTCCAGAAAGTGAAGCGCTTCGCCACACGGAAGATAGGCTCATTCCTCAACCGAGTGGATGTCACCGACGCATACTTCGGCTCGTCGGCCTACATTGACCTCATCCAAGACCTCCAGCTCAAGGTCAGCCAGGCCGACATCTCCTTCGCCGCCCCACTCTTCTTCAACGCCTCCATTGAAGCGGGCGACATCAAGGTGAGCAACCTCTTCGACCTCTACAGATTTGAAGACCACCTCTACACGCTGAAGCTGACAGGCAGGGAAGTGAAGGAATACCTGGAAATGAGCTACTCAGGCTGGATACAGCAGATGCTCACAGAGGACGACCCCTTGCTGCTCATTGGCCCGATGAAGAGTAATCCCAAGCGGATGGGCTTCAAAAACTTCATCTTCAACTTCGACTCAGCCTCTGGCATACGCTACGAAGTTGACGTGCGAAAACCCGCAGGAGAGATGATCAACATCATCTCCAAGGAAGACGGCAGCCCGTTTGACATGGACGCCGCATACACTGTAGCCATGACCGCCTACCGCGCCAACGGCGGCGGCGAGCTGCTCACCAAAGGCGCAAGACTGTCAAAAGCAGAGATTGACGCTCGCATCACCGACATCAGCGAGCACGACATCCGTCACTACCTGATGGACTACATCAGAGAACTTGGCACTCTCAATCCTCAGCCCCGCCGCCATTGGCGCTTCGTCCCCGAAGAGTGGGCCGCCAAGGCTGAGAGCCGCGAGAGGAAGATTCTGTTTGCGGAATCAAACAAGGCCAACGGCATCGACACAGACTATCTGGACATGCCCATGTAACGGAAAGAGCCACCAACCATCTTCTTTTCTGCTTCCCATTCGCCTTCATTCTCACTCTTCGCGCGCTCACGTGAGTTTCCAACATGGTAGGCGACAACGTCAGGAAGCATCCCGACTCACTCTTCGCGCGCGCACACTCGAGTTTCCAAAAAACCGATACAAAATCATATTTATCTTATTATATACCAATATATTAAACTGTATCACGGCCGATACAGCAGAATCCCTCCCAAAACGCATTTTTGTATCATGTTGATACAGCATATCAATATGATATTCATGGTATTACACACGGTTTTGTATCGGTTTTAAAATCGATACACTCTCACATTCAAATCTCCAAAACCGATACACTCCCACACACATCTTATTATATATCAACACATTGAACTGTATCACAACCGATACAGCATTTTTTTCTACGCACTTGCTGTATCGCAGTTGATACAGCATATCCATCTGATACACACACTATTATATATGTTTTTGTATCGGTTTTGAAATGATACGCGCGCGCGAGGAAATCCGTCTCGCCAGTTGAGGTATCACCTCAACCCTATTTTAAAATTGATACACCCTCAAAGCCCACCCCCAAGAAAACCAATACACCCATCATGCCCCCTTCCACCGCTGCCCCAACCTCCCCCAGCGGACATAGCCCAATCCACCCTCATAGCCCCAAAAAGATAGCGAAGAAGCGAGAGGCGGCGAAAACCAATCGGAAAAATCGTGCAAAATGATGCAGAATCAACACAACTCCAAAAAACACAGAAAATTTGCTTTGACACTGCCACCGAATTCCATAACTTTGCATCAGCTAAAAGTGAGAGAGCCCACTGACCATCAGAAGCGAAGCCCATACGCCACAACCAGCCCCAGCGCCCACAACCTCAGGAGCAACATACACTTCTCACAGACAGCCAACAAAATCAGCTTCCAGATCAGAAGACATAAAGCGAAAGCTCGAAGAGAGATACAAACCATACACCACTGACAACGACACAAAAGGAGGAAATAAATGAAAGATACCACCATCACAAGCGACACCACCACCATCACAAGCGACACCACCACCATCACAAGCGACATCATCATGAACGATGCCATGGCAAAGCTCCGCGCCCTGGACGGCCACTGCGAAAACAGCAGCAGGCTCATCAGCGTGATCCCAGCCAAAGACTACATCACACAAGGCAAGGCCATGGAGAAGCCAAGAGAACTCTACGAGCACATCCTCGTCGAGAAAGAACTGACTATACTCTTCGGAGACACAGGACTCGGCAAGACCACCCTCGCCTTCCAAATAGCCATCAACCTGGCCGAGCAGGGCATGAAAGTCATATACTTCAACTTCGAGCTCAGCCAAGCACAGTTCGCGGCCAAATATCCCGACAGAGCCATACCAGACGGACTACTCATCGCCTGCGTCGACTTCAGCCAGATGGAAGACGTCACCGACCAAGCCAAGATAATAGAGGAAATAGAGCAGCTATCCGTAGAGAACCGCGCCGAGGTAATCATCATCGACAACCTCACCAACCTCTGCCTCAACGCCCAAGACGGCAGCGAGGCAGGAGCCGTGATGCTCAAACTGCTCAAGCTGCGCATGACGCACCAGTGGACCATGCTCGTGCTGGCACATGTGCCAAAACGCAAGCTGAGCGACCCCATCACACTCAACGACCTCGCCGGCAGCAAAATCCTCAGCAACATAGCTGACAATGTCGCAGCCATCAACCGCTCGAAGATAGGCCCATGCACACGATACCTCATACAGCTCAAATACCGCTCCTTTGAAATCAAACTCAACTACCAGAATGTGCTCTCGCTCACCATTGGCATGTTCGACGGATTCCTCTCATTCAAGAAAGGCGACTTCGACGAGGAGAGAAAGCATCTGCCAAACACCCGAGACGAGAAGGCGGAGCAGGAAAAGGATATTATCAACATTATAAAGAAGAACCCAACGATAAGCTATAGAGATATTGCCAACGAGCTTGGGGTGTCACTTGGATTTGTGCAGCGAACCCTGAAAGCAAACGGCATAAGACGCAAACAGAAGGACTGAGGCGATGCACAAATCCACACTCCCCACGTGCATACGCGAGAGAAACTATAACACAGGCAACAGAATGTTACCAAAGCCATGCACACTCGAGAGAAAATCCCCATAAACTATCAGCAAGCCCACATCCCTTCGGGAGCAAGCCCACAACCCTTCGGGAGCAAGCTCACATCCCTTCGGGAGCAAGCTCACAACCCCTCGGGAGCAAGCCCACAACCCCTCGGGAGCAAGCTCACAGAGAGGTGTGAGCAGGCGGGATTTCCGACACAGCAATAGCACCGTCAGCCCAGCAAACTGTATTTATGAATACTCTAACCCTATTTATGAATACTCTAACCACCGAATTAAGTGTACTGCCAAAAGGGAACATACAAAAAAAAGACGAGGATGCCTCGTGGGGGAGACGTCCTCGTCTTGTATGAAAGAAAAAAAATCTTTTCAGCGTTAACGCAGAGCGGCCATGCTTGTGTACTTGGACATCACTCGCCTGTAGTAGCCCTCGGTACGCGCCTTGCGCATCATGCAGTTGCGGTCGCCAGAGTTCCAGAGGCGTATGGCTCTCTCCATATTGCCATCGGGATTGTGATGCTCCTGGAAGTCGATGAACATGCTGATGCTCTTCTGCTTGTCATAACGGTCTGCGTAAGTGTATTTCTTGTATCCTGCGATACGGTTGCACTCGCGCACCAGAATCTCGGAAATCTGCAGATAACCGACGTAGAGACCATTCCTAGATACTCTATTGGGTTGGCCTTCGCTTTCCACCATTGCTATGGCTTCGACTACAGCTCCCCATTTTTTCTGAAGGTCTGCCTCCGGATTTGTCTTCGCAGCCAAAGCCATTGAGGCAGCCATCATTACCAATACTAGTAATTTCTTCATACAATCTTACCTTTTGGTTTCTGAAAAACTGATGCAAAGTTAAGACTTTTTCTTCTAACAAAAGAAAAAATCATGCTATAAAGCATATTTTGGACGTTTTTTTATTGTCAGAGCAACGTTTTTGCTGTTTTTCATCAGGGTGAGATTGCATTCCTCTTTGCTTGAGCAGCATCGTGGCTAAGACTGCCACTGTCAGTCTTCGTCGAGTTTGAGCACGGCGAGGAAGGCCTTTTGCGGCACGCTCACGTTGCCTATCTGCTTCATGCGCTTCTTGCCGCGCTTCTGTTTTTCGAGGAGCTTGCGCTTGCGCGACACGTCACCTCCGTAGCATTTCGCCAGCACGTCCTTTCTCACCTGCTTGACAGTCTCTCGTGCCACTATTTTGCCACCGATGGCTGCCTGGATGGCAATGTCGAACTGCTGGCGAGGGAGGAGATCCTTGAGTCGCTCACACATGCGGCGTCCGAGCGTGACGGCATTGTCGACATGGGTCAGCGTGGAGAGCGCGTCGACAGACTCTCCGTTGAGCAGTATGTCCAGCTTGACGAGCTTGCTTTCTCTGAAGCCTGCCGGGTGGTAGTCAAAGG
Source organism: Bacteroidaceae bacterium (assembly GCA_036303125.1). Taxonomy (GTDB): domain Bacteria; phylum Bacteroidota; class Bacteroidia; order Bacteroidales; family Bacteroidaceae; genus Minthosoma. The sequence continues at coordinate 13,919 of JAXJBE010000213.1, read as the reverse complement.
ATGCGTAGCCGCGGCTGACGCTCTTGAGCTTGTCGTAGAAGTCGATGACAATCTCGCCGAGAGGCATGAGGAATTCTATCTCGACGCGGTTGCCAGCGATGAAGTCCTGCTTGACGAGTTCTGCCCGCTTGCTGAGGCAGAGGGTCATGATGGGGCCTATGTATGTGGCGGTGGTGATGACAGTGGCGCGGATGTAGGGTTCCTCTACATGGTCGATAAGCGTGGCGTCTGGCATGCCGCTTGGGTTGTGCACTTCCTGCATGTCACCGTGCTTGTCATATATGAGATAGCTTACGTTGGGCACAGTCGTGATGACGTCCATGTCAAACTCTCTGTCAAGCCTCTCCTGCACTATCTCCATGTGGAGCAGGCCGAGGAAGCCGCAGCGGAATCCGAAACCAAGAGCCGCCGAGCTCTCGTGCATGAAAGTGAGGGAGGCATCGTTGAGCTGGAGTTTCTCAAGCGAGGTGCGCAGGTTTTCATAGTCATCTGTCTCGATGGGATAGATGCCGGCGAAGACCATGGGCTTGACTTCCTGAAATCCGTTGATGGCTTCGGCGGCAGGGTTTGCCACGGAGGTGATGGTGTCTCCTACCTTGACTTCGGTAGCATTTTTGATTCCTGTGACGATGTACCCCACGTCGCCTGTGCGCAGCTCTTTCTTGGGCACCATGTCCATCTTGAGCGTGCCTATCTCTTCGGCTTGGTATTCCTTCTTGGTGTTGATGAATCTGACTTTTCCTCCTGGACGCAGAACTCCGTTGACTATCTTGAAATAGGCTATGACTCCGCGGTAAGAGTTGAAGACGGAGTCGAAGATGAGTGCTTGTAAGGGAGCCTGCTCGTCACCGACGGGGTGTGGCACTCTCTCCACGACGGCATTGAGTATGGCCTCTACACCCTCTCCTGTCTTGCCGCTGGCATATATGATGTCATCGGCATCGCAGCCAATGAGGTCTACTATTTCGTCAGCAACTTCTTCCGGCATGGCATTTGGCATGTCTATCTTGTTGATGACGGGGATAATCTCAAGATTGTGGTCGATGGCCATGTATAGGTTGGAGATGGTCTGAGCCTGCACGCCTTGTGTCGCGTCGACCACGAGCAGCGCACCTTCACAGGCCGCTATGGAGCGGCTCACTTCGTAGGAGAAGTCTACATGTCCAGGGGTGTCGATGAGGTTGAGCACGAAGGTCTTGCCTTTATACTCTTCATTGTCTCCATCATACTTATGTTCCATCTGTATGGCATGGCTCTTTATGGTTATGCCTCTCTCTTGCTCAAGGTCCATATTGTCGAGCATCTGCCCCTGCGTTATCTTGATGGTGTTCGTCTTTTCCAGAAGTCGGTCGGCGAGTGTTGACTTGCCGTGGTCGATATGTGCTATTATACAAAAATTGCGTATCTGTTCCATGTGCGATTTTGATTTTGGCGGCAAAGTTACAAAAAAAATGCGTCATCCGAAAATGGATGACGCATTTTTTATCTTTCGACTCTTCCAATTACTTGAGAGAATATATGTAAGGGTCTTTATCGTCGCCTGTCTCGGCTGCTGCGATTTTGTCTTCGCGGAGCAACCATCCGAGCCCGAGGTTGAAGTCCTTCTCTGCAAGCTTTGTTGTTTTCTTGATCTGCTTGAAAGTAAAACCTGACTCTGACTCTGACTCTGAAAGAGCGTTCCAAATAAGACCTGCGATGTTTCCTGCTTTTTCCTGTAACATAATCTGAAAATTTAAATAATTTGAACTTTGTTGTTTTACGGCTTATCTCAGCCAATTCTCTTAATATCCGATGCAAAGTTACAGGTTTTCAATAAAACAGCAAAATAAAAAGAACGAATTTGATTATAAACAATAAAAAAAAACGCAAAAAACAATGGTTTTGGCCTCGCTCGCCTTAATTTCGCCGTGCACGCACACAATCACAAGGGGGGGGAGAACAGCCGCTTGACTGTCCTCCCCCTTTTTTGTTGTTTCTTGTGTGATTTTATACGTTTTTATAAACCCCGCCACCTTCATCTCAGATGGTTATTACCTTTCATAGTGTCGCTTCGTAATCTCATTTTCGAAGAGCTGCCGTCCGGTTTCCTTGTCAAAATAGATGAAGCTGAAGCTGATGCCCTCAGATTTGTGTTTGGCAAAGACTACGGTGTTGGCTACATACTTTAGGTTTTCTTGCCACAAGTCATCCACTTTCTTCATCAATTCGGCACGCAGGGCCGAATCGAGTTCGAGAGTGTAGTAGACTTTCAGGCGGCCCACCTTCTGGGAATCGTCATATACCATGCTGTCAAGCACGGTGATGCCGTCGTCGAAACGGTTGGGGCAATAACGTTCGGTATATAGCTGAGCCTCTCTTTTGAAGTAGTCTGACTTAGACTCCTTGCAGGATGAAGTGAGCAGAAGGCTGGTGAGTCCCAGCAACCACATCCATTTTCGCGCGTACATATTATTTATTATATTATTATAATGGATTGCAGGTGGCTAAAGTCTTGCGTGCTGTCTGCATGTGTACTTTTGAGTTTCGCTTAGGGCATGTCTGCCCGTGGCTTACTTCATGTTGGTATATACGTTTTGCACATCATCAAACTCCTCAAGACGCTCCACCATCTTGTCGATGGTCTCACGCTGCTCGTCTGTCACCTCCTTGAGGTCGTTTGGCACGTAGGTGAACTCTGCGCTTGTGATTTCCAACCCGTTTTCCTCAAGATACTTCTGTATCTGCGAGAAGGATTTGGGGTCGCCGTAGACGGTGATTGTCGTCTCGTCCTTTTCTTCGTCATACTCTTCGTCATATTCATCGCTGACTCCATATTCGATGGCTTCGAGGATGAACTCATCCATGTCGAGACCTTCCTTCTTCTTGAAGGAGAACTGGCTGTAGTGGTCGAAAAGGAATGAGAGTGAACCTGTAGTGCCCATGTTGCCGCTGAACTTGTTGAAGACGGAGCGCACGTCTGCCACGGTTCGGGTGGTGTTGTCGGTGAGTGTATCTACGAAGACTGCTACTCCGTGAGGGCCGTATCCTTCGTATGTCACGCTCTTCCAGGCTGACTTGTCCTTGCCTGTGGCATTTTTGATAGCTCGGTCGATATTGTCTTTCGGCATGTTTTCGTGACGGCATGTCGCGATGACTGCACGAAGGTGTGCATTATTGTCGGGGTCTGGCCCGCCTTCGGCCACAGCGATGGCTATCTGCTTGCCAAGGCGTGTGAATGTCTTTGCCATGTTACCCCATCTCTTAAGTTTTCTTGCTTTACGGAATTCAAATGCGCGTCCCATAATCTGTTATTTTTTATGTTTTGTGTGTTAGTTATTATTGATGTTTCTACCCTAAATAGTTGATGAAGACATTGGCCTGTCCAACTCTTGCGCTGATGGATTTTACTGTCTCTGCTGGCGCTCATGCCTCTTCATGAGGACATAGCATAAGACCAGGCATACGGAGGGGATGAGCAGGTAACGGTTGAAACCGCCCAGCACCACTTGTAATATCCAGCACACCATCAGGAAATAATAAGAATATCTGAGTATCTGCAGTTTGCTCATGTCTGTCTTTTATATCTGGCAGGCTATCGTAATTGATTTCATCAGAGTGCAGTATAAGAAACAGTTTTTATACTGCACTCTCATAGGGAATCAACCTGCTCGCAAGCGAATGTGAATATTATTCTGCGTGTCTTCTTATTTGCCTCTGACAACAGCGGCCGTGCTTTTGCAGATGTTTTGTTCAATCTTGTTCATGATAGCCTCGATGGCCTTGTCGTTGAGTGTTTTCTCATCGCTCTGGAGGGTGAAGTTCACTGCGTATGACTTCTTGCCTTTCTCGAGGTTCTTGCCTTCGTATACATCGAAGAGCCTCACTTCCTTGAGGAGCTTCTTCTCTGCCTGGTAGGCTGCTGCTTCTATCTGGGCGAACTCTATCTCCTCATCGACAAGGAGGGCGAGGTCACGGCTCACGGCTGGGTATTTGCTCAGGTCATAGTATGACACGCTCACCTTCTTGACAAGTTTCATGAGGTTTGTCCAGTTTATGTCTGCATAGAAGACGGGGGCTTCGATGTCAAAGGCTTTGGCTACCTTCTTTGTGACGATGCCGAACTCCGCTATCTTCTTTCCGCCTCGCTGTGTGATGGTGGTGGCAACGGAGAATATGTCGTTCTTGGCTTCGCCGAAGACGAGGGCGCCGAATGGAACTCCGAGACGCTTCAAGATGTTGAGGACGTATGCCTTCATCTCGTAGACCGTGCTCTCCTCGTCTGCGTGAGCCCAGTTGCCATTGACACGCTTGCCTGTCTGCCAGAGAGCGAGGTGGCAGTCTTCACTATATGCAGCGAGTATTTTCTTTGAAGACTCTGCGCTTGCAGTGAGCACATTGCCTTCTTCGTCCACCTTGGGCTGGTTCTTCTCTGGGTCAAATCTGTAGCAGTTGCCGTATTCGAAGAAACGTAGATCGGGCATGCGGCGGTTGGAGTTGCGGCTGATGCACTCAAGGCCGCCGAAGAGGAGCGTCTGTCGCATCACGCCGAGGTCTTGGCTCAGCGGATTGAGCAGTTTGACACAATTCTCAGCCTTGTAAGTTTCGCCTCCCTCATAGTATGAAACCTTGGAGAGTGAATTGTTGAGTATCTCATTGAAGCCGCAGCCGACAAGCTGCTCAGCCACGAGGTTCTGGAGCTTATTGTTCTTGTCGAGGTCGCCCTTTGTTGTCAGAGAAGAGCGCACCTGAGATGGTATCTCCACATTGTTGTATCCGTATATACGAAGCACTTCCTCAACCACATCGCAGGGTTTTGTCACATCGACTCTGAATGCCGGCGCCTGCACCTGCATGGTTGCATCGTCAGACGAGAGCACCTTGAAGCCGAGGTTGACAAGGATACTCTGTATTGTCTCTGCTGGGATTTCCTTGCCAATAAGGTCATTGACGTACTGATAGTCCACATCGATGACAGCATCCTTGGGCAGGTTGTCGTTCTTGACATCGACAATCTGCATGCTTATCTCTCCTCCTGCCAGTTGCTGAGCGAGGAGAGCGGCCTGCTTGATGGCATAAATCTGTCCGTCGGGGTCGATGCCTCGTTCGAAACGGAAGCTGGCATCTGTCTGAAGGCCATGGCGGCGCGCGCTCTTGCGTATCCATGTAGGATTGAAGTATGCGCTCTCAAAGAGTACGTTCTTTGTCGTCTCATAGGTGCCGCTACCCTTGCCGCCGAAGACTCCTGCTATGCACATCGCTTCTTCCGCATTGCAGATAGCGAGGTCGCGATCGCTGAGTTTATGTTCCTCACCATCAAGCGTGATGAATGGAGTGCCTTCTGGCATGGTCTTGACAACAATCTTGCCTCCCTTGACCATGTCTGCGTCAAAGCAATGGAGGGGCTGGCCGTATGCCATCATGATGTAGTTGGTAATGTCAACGATGTTGTTGATGGGACGAAGGCCTATGGTTGTCAGCCGGTCCTTGAGCCACTTGGGACTCTCTTTCACCTCACAGTTCTTAACAGACACAGCGCAGTAGCGTGGACATGCTTCCTTTGCTACGACCTCAACTTCAAACTTGAGGTCTTCACTCTGCACGGCAAAGGCATCTGATGAGGGGCGGTGGAGGGAAGTCTCGTAACCGTTCTGCTTGAGGTATGCGTAGAGGTCTCGGGCTACTCCCCAATGCGAGCATGCATCGGAATGGTTAGGGGTGATGTCAACCTCTATGACGAAGTCGCTCTCCAGTCCGTAATACTCTGCTGCCGGTGTGCCAACGACTGCGTCTTCAGGCAACACGATGATGCCATCATGGCTTGTGCCGACACCTATCTCGTCCTCCGCACATATCATGCCGTTTGATTCGATGCCTCGCAACTTGCTCTTCTTGATGGTGAATTCCTTGTCGCCATCGTAGAGCACGCAACCGAGTTGCGCCACGATGACTTTCTGCCCCGCAGCCACATTGGGCGCACCGCAGACGATCTGCTGCACGAGGCCGTTGCCTTCATCGACTGTCGTCACGTGCATGTGGTCACTGTTAGGATGCGGTTCGCAGGTCAGCACCTGACCTACAACAAGCCCCTGGAGGCCGCCCTTGATGGACTGCACCTCTTCTACTGCTTCTACCTCAAGGCCCATGCTTGTGAGCGCCTTGCCCACTTCATCTGCCGACAGGTCAAAGTCGACATATTCCTTGAGCCATTTGTATGATATGTTCATATTGAAATGATTTAATGAAATTCGGATGTTTGAATTGCGTGTTTCTTCTGCGAAATCACTCGCACGTGCGTGCACGATGCGAGTACAAATTCAAAAAACGCTGCAAAGTTACAAAAAAAATCATTACTCGCAACACTTCCCAACCATATATGAATCGTTTTACACGCAATCGATTCGTTAATTAGAGCCAAAATGCAAATTTTCAGCATGATTATTTGGGCGTACAAGTATTTTTCCTTTAATTTGTATCTTCAAAATATACATGCAAGTATAATTCATTATACGGGAAGACGAATATTCACAAGACCGTCAGAAGAGTATTCGCTATCTAAAAGTAAAAAAACAACAATTCACTGACTACTATGGAAATCAGAAAAGCTCAACAGGAAGACGTGCCAAAGATACTCGCCTTCATACGAGGCATCGCTAAATATGAGAAGATGGAAAATCAGGTAGAAGCCAACGAGCGACTGCTGCACGAGTGGCTGTTCGAAAAGAATGTGGCTGAAACAATATTTGCCGTGGAAAACGGACAAGAGGTGGGTTTCGCGCTTTATTTCTATAACTTCTCCACCTTTGTGGGCAAGGCCGGTCTCTACCTCGAAGACCTCTATGTCTATCCTGAGCACAGAGGCAAGGGATACGGCAAAGCCTTATTCATCAAGCTTGTAGAGACGGCCGTGGAGAGAGGATGCGGACGCATGGAATGGGTGTGCCTCAACTGGAACGAACCCAGCATACGCTTCTACCGTTCCATGGGAGCCATCCCGATGGACGAATGGACAACATACAGGCTCACAGAGGATAAACTCCGACTTCTGGCCAATAAATAGTGGAGCCGCCAAGTGAGACTTTACTTACCCCTTATCATAAAAACAAAGATGATGCCACAAGGAAAATCCAATCTTAATTGAGCAGTTTTTCATTTAGCACACACAGCATACGCTTTTTTTATTTATCTTTGCAACTAATTTACAGCTAAACTAACTAAACATGTCACACAACATGAAACTAAGGTTCAATATTGAATATCACACCCAATGGGGTGAAGACATACGAGTGCTGCTGTCTAAGATAGACCGCAACGGCTACACAAAAGATACAAAGGAATGCAAACTTGAAACCTACGACGGACGACTGTGGGAAGGAGAAGTCACATTCCAAGACGCAGGCATCACGTCCCTCGAATACAAATATGCGATGTACCGCAACGGGCAACTTGTCTGGACTGAATGGGAGGTGTCACCACATCGCCTCACTCTCGACGGGGTGACCACATGCTATATTGTCTCTGACCAGTGGAGGCCAATCCCAGACGACCTTCCGCTCTTTTCTTCCGCCTATACCGAGTGTATGGGAGTAAAGGACGATGGCTACAACGGCATTGACACCCTATATTCATCCACACTACAATTGCGTGTCGTCGAGCCTCGGCTCCGCAAGGGGGAATACCTCGCCATCTGCGGCAGCACACCACAACTCGGTGAGTGGAAGCATCCACGAAGGATGACTCTCATCAACCTCCAGGAGTGGGCCATCAATATCGATTCAGAACTCCTATATGACGAGGCCGAGTACAAGTATGTCATAGTTGATAAAGACAACAACATACTCCGTTGGGAAGACAAGAATAACCGACGCCTCCGCAGCCCAAGACTGAAACCCAAGCAAATGTGGGTGAAGACCGACTCCCAGCCAGCCTTCAACCGCGACAGCTGGAAGGTGGCAGGAATCGTCATTCCTGTCTTCTCACTGCGCTCAGCCAGAAGCTACGGAGTGGGTGACTTCGGTGACCTCAAGGCCATGATACATTGGGCCGCCAAAACTGGCATGCACGCTCTGCAAATTCTCCCCATCAACGATACCATGACGACCGGAGGCTGGAAGGATTCTTACCCCTACAACTCCATCTCCATCTTTGCCTTCCATCCTCTCTACTGCGACATCAACGCTCTCCCTCGCCTCAACGACCGACTGGCCATGGAGAAGTTCATGATGAAACAGCAAGAGCTCAACCGACTCCCTCAGATTGACTACGAGCAGGTCATACAACTCAAAATGGACTATCTAAAGCTTGCCTTCAAACAAGAGAGAGGCAACACACTCAAAGACAAAGACTTCCTTGCATTCATGGATGACAATCAAGACTGGCTCGTGCCATACGCTGCCTTCTCTTATCTCCGTGACCTCTATGGTACGCCTGACTTCAACACGTGGCCTAAGCACAGCACTTATGCCAAGAAGGACATCGCAGAACTCACCTCACCCGTATATAAAGACTATGACAAGATAGCTCTATACTACTACATACAGTACAAGCTCCACCTGCAGCTCGCAGATGTCAGACAGACAGCCCGAGACAACGGAGTCATAATCAAGGGAGACATCCCCATCGGCATATCACGCACCAGCGTCGAAGCATGGGCGCAACCAGAACTCTTCAACATGAACGGGCAAGCCGGAGCACCACCAGACGACTTTTCTGTCAATGGACAAAACTGGGGATTCCCGACATACAACTGGGATGCCATGGAGAAGAACGGATACAAGTGGTGGATACGCCGATTCCAGAAGATGGCCGAATATTTCGATGCCTACCGCATCGACCATGTACTCGGCTTCTTCCGCATTTGGGAGATTCCTCTCCACTCCGTGCATGGTCTCATCGGGCAGTTCGCACCAGCTCTGCCCATGAGCGTCAACGAGATTGAAAGCTATGGACTCAGATTCAATGCCGAGTTCATGACTCGTCCATATATCACAGACTATACCCTCGACCGCATCTTCGGCTACAAAGCAGATCTCGTCAAGACCCTCTACCTCCACCCTCGCACCGATGGGCGATACGACCTCAAAGACGAGTATGGCAGCCAGCGAAAGATTGAAGCCGCATTCGCAGGCAAGACCGACGAAGACAGCATCCAACTGCGCGAAGGACTCTATGCCCTCGCCTCATGTGTCCTCTTCGTGCCCGACCACAACTCGCACGATGTGTTCCATCCACGCATATCGGCTCAGAACGACTTCGCATACCAATCGCTGCCACACCATGAGAAGGAAGCCTTCAACAGACTATACAACGACTACTACTACCGTCGCCACAATCAGTTCTGGTATGACGAGGCCATGAAGAAACTGCCCACACTCACTCAGAGCACTCGCATGCTCGTATGCGCCGAAGACCTCGGCATGGTGCCCGAATGCGTGTCATGGGTCATGAACAATCTCAAGATTCTATCCCTTGAGATACAGGCCATGCCCAAGCAGCCAGGACTCCTCTTCGGACAACTTTGGCAAAATCCTTACCGCTCAGTAGCCACAATCTCCACACATGACATGGCCACACTGCGCATGTGGTGGGACGAGGACGAGGAAAGAGCGCAGAAATACTACAACCACGCCCTCTTCAAGGACGGCACTGCCCCCCACCCCGCTCCAGGCTGGCTCTGCGAAGAAATCGTGGCTGCCCACCTCTTCTGTCCTTCCGTCCTCACTCTTCTATCTTTCCAAGACTGGATATCCATCGACGAAGACTTACGGCTGGCAGATGCCAATGCTGAGCGAATCAACATACCGGCCAACCCTCGGCACTATTGGCGCTACCGCATGCACTTAAGCATCGAACAACTCATGGCGGCCACCAACCTTAATGCCAAGATAAGAACCATGATTGAAAATTCAGGCAGAGCATAGCCTACAGCAAGAAGGAATGAGAAACAAATACAGCAAGCCAAAGTTCCTGCTCACTTTCTGCATCATCGTAGCTATCGCTGCCGCCGTGCGACACATCTTCACCATCGACATCCCGATGAGAGAGTTCCGCCATGTCTACCAACACGGCGAAGTAAGCCACAACCACAACCATCAGGCTTCTTACACTGACACTACTATCGCCGAAGAAATAGAAGACGAAGAGAATATAGATGGCGAAGAGTCTGAAGACATAAGCACGACCGATGCAGACAGCCTGCAAAATCAAAATGCCAGGGAAGGAAACATGCAGGACGAGACTTCAGAAATAGAAGACACTACATCGTGTGGTAAAGAATCAGAAGGACAATATTCTGCACAAGAACAGACAGAAGGTGACCAAGACACCTGCAGCACATTTACAGAACAGTCTGCACCCGAAAGCGCAACAGGCAAAAAGCACAACCGCATCAGAGGTGTGTGGAGCTACTCCAAATGCTTCCCCGACCTCCAAGACGTGCAGATTGTCGCCGCACAAAAGAACGGCATCACACCTGTGCGCAATCGCGCGGAAGCTGAGAAGCTCGTAAGGCAACGCAGCCTCGTCAACATCACCCATTCACCCTACTACGTGGTCGATGACCTGACACACTCCATGCCATACCTTGTGCCTAAGGCACAGCACATGCTCAACACGATAGGCGTCAACTTCATAGACTCCTGCATGGCCAAAGGAGTGCCCGTTCACCTGCTGATGGTTACATCCGTCCTCCGCACGACAGACGATGTCTCACGACTGCAGCGAGGCAACAAAAACGCGACAACCAACTCCTGCCATTGCTACGGCACCACAGTTGACATAGCCTACAACCGCTTCCTCCCTCTCAACGGAGGATACACGCCCAAGCCATACCTCCTGCGATGGGACGAACCCATGAAGCGCATACTCTCCGAAGTTCTCGACGACCTGCGGAGACAAGGCATCTGCTACATCAAATACGAACGCAAGCAAGGCTGCTTCCACCTCACCTGCAGGTGAGGCAGAGGCGGCTCCGCTTTCCCTCACCACCTTTACTCACCCTACATTATCAGACAAAAACCATACCGATGGCAGTCCCGCCATCGCAAAATCTAATCAATCCATGCTCGGATCAATCATTAATGCCTGCACCATTCTCGCTGGCGGCATCTTCGGCTCACTCATGAAAGCCGGCATAGGCGAACGCTATCGCCGCATCCTCTTCGATGCCCTCGGACTCGCCTGCCTTGTGCTTGGCGCTAATGCGGCTTTGCCCAATATGAACAAAAGCGAATACCCCGTCATGTTCATCGCCAGCCTCACCATCGGCGGCATCATTGGCACACGGTTCAGACTCGCCGAGCGCATCGACAAAGCAGGCAAGCGAATGAAGGGCAAGTCTTCAAACAAGAAAGGAGGCGAAGCCAACAACCTCAACGGACTCGTCACTGGCATGCTTCTCTATGCTATAGGCACATTCTCCATCGTAGGTCCTGTGCTCTCTGCCATTTCCCCCACCCACGGATGGGACTTTGACGAACCGGCAAACACATTCCTCTACACCAACGCCGCACTCGACCTCGTCACCTCAACAATCCTCGCAGCCTCCTACGGTTGGATTATGCTCCTCGCAGCCCCCCTCCTCTTCTGCTGGCAAGGACTGTTCTACCTCATCGGACTCTATTGCGGTGACGGCATGCCAGAGCCTATGCGAGTTGAGCTCAGCATCATAGGCGGGATTCTCATCATCAGTTCAGGACTTTCCATAATGGGCATCAAAGACTGCAAGACGATCAACCTACTGCCCTCCCTGCTCGTCCCCGTCCTCTTTTACTTCATAAAGAATCTATTATAACTTAATTTTATATCATACACATTCATTATGAAATCACTTATCCTTACAATCACACTCGCCTCTGCCGTAATATCTCTACCCGCATCGGCTCAGAGCGAGCTTTATCCACAACACTTTGACCTCGAAGAGGTGACACTCCTCCCTGGTCCCATGAAGACCATGATGGAGACAAACGACCGCCTGCTACTCGACTATGACGCGGACCGTCTCATGACCCCCTTCATACGTCAATCAGGCCTCACCAAGGACAAATCGTCCAAATACTATCAATGGGACACAGCCCACCCATCCTTCTCCAACTGGGGACAGCCCGACTGGAGTCTCGAAGGACATGTAGGCGGACACTACATCACGGCTCTTGCACTCGCTTATGCCTCCAGCACAGACGCTGACATGAAAGAAAAACTCAAGTCAAGGCTCGACTACTGCCTCAACATCATGAAAGATTGCCAGGACGCATACGCAAACAACACGCAAGGACTGAAGGGATTCATCGGCGGACAGCCCATCAACCAGATATGGACAGGTCTCTACTCAGGTGACCTTACAGAGTTCAAGAAATATGGAGGATGGGTACCATTCTACTGCCAGCACAAAGTCCTTGCTGGACTGCGCGACGCATATATCTATGCTGACAGCAAGCTGGCCAAAAAGATGTTCCGCGACCTCGCCGACTGGAGCGTCAACCTCGTCAGCCGACTCTCCACCGACCAGATGCAACAAGTGCTGGGATGGGAACACGGAGGAATGAACGAGACTCTCGCCGACGCATACACCATCTTCGGCGATGAGAAATACCGCACAGCAGCCAAGAAGTACAGCCACCAACACATGATTGACGGGATGAAGACATTCTCGCCCACCTTCCTCGACGGAAAGCATGCCAACACCCAAGTACCCAAATACATTGGTTTCGAACGAATATGGCAGGAGGACAAGACCTTGACGTCATATCGCAATGCCACTCTCAACTTCTGGAATGACGTAGCCAACAATCGCACAGTCTGCATCGGCGGCAACTCCATCAGCGAGCATTTCCAGAGCCACTCCAACGGACACCTCTACATAGACAATCTGGAAGGTCCAGAGTCATGCAACTCCAACAATATGCTCAAGCTCTCAGAAGACCTCTTCGATGATACTCACGACCCTCGATATGCTGACTTCTACGAGTCTACGCTCTGGAATCACATCCTCTCCACCCAAGATCCCAACACTGGAGGCTACGTCTACTTCACATCGCTCCGACCACAGTCTTACCGCATCTACTCGCAGGTCAACCAAGGCATGTGGTGCTGCGTAGGCACAGGAATGGAAAACCACGGCAAGTACGGGCACTTCATCTATACCCACTCGGCCAGCAACGACACCCTATACGTCAACCTCTTCACAGCCAGCCAGCTCAACTCGTCCACCTTTGGCATCAAACAGGAGACACTATTCCCCTACGAGCAGAAGACCACCCTCACCATCACTAAGCCTGGCACATTCACCCTCGCCATCCGCCAGCCAGCATGGGCAAGCAAAGACGGGAAAGCATCATACCAGTGCCAGACAAAGTCATGGAAGAAAGGCGAGAAAATTGAGGTACAACTGCCTATGAAGCTCAGCTACGAGCCATGTCCCGACTACGAAGGATATATCGCCTTCAAATACGGCCCCATACTCCTCGCCGCCCGCACAGAGACAGAGGCCAAGCTGCCAAACGAATATGGAGGCGAAGGGCGCATGGACCACTCTCCAGGAGCACGCGCCAGCGTAAAGACTCTCTCATCAGCACCACGCATCATAGGCCAACGTGAGACTGTTCTTGACAACATCCGCCCCATCGACATCTCAAAGCTCACCTTCACCCTCGCCACGACAAATCTCGGCGACATCACCCTCGAGCCCTTCTACTCCCTCCACCACTCACGCTACTCCTGCTACTTCTTCCAAGGCACAGAAGAAGATTACGCCAACTCCGACATGGGCAAGAAAGACGCTGCCGAGCAGGCACTCCTCTCCCGCACCCTCGACTTCGTGGCCACTGGAGAACAGCAGAGCGAGGCAGGACACGAAGCTAAATACTCAGCAGGCTCCACAAGCGGAAGCTATCAAGGAGAAACATACCGCGACGCACAAGCAGGCGGATATGTGCAATACACTCTCG
>JAXJBE010000212.1:0-5520 GCA_036303125.1 Bacteroidaceae bacterium | reverse complement strand
TTCTGTATGACTATGCTGTGGCCGCTGACCTGCTTGCGCACTGCGGGCTGCTTGCCTGTGGCGGTGATGGAGGCTATGCCCGTTCCCCCGGTGACTGTGAGTCGCAGGGTGGCGCTGGCTGCTCCGTCCTTGGTGTGGGCGGTGATGGTGGTCTCTCCCTGGCTGAGAAGCGTTATGAATCCACCATTCACGGTGGCCACCTGCTCGTTGCTGCTGCTCCATGCGATGCGCTTGTCGGTGGCGGAGGCAGGCGTGAGGGTGGGGCGGAGCGCCATGTTGCGGTCGTCCAGGCAAACGGTCATCTCACTCTCCTCAAAGGCGAGCGAGCGGGCCGGCTGCGGCTCCTTCTGTCCCTTCTTGCGGTAGAGGAAGGGCAGGGGCAGTGAGGTGGAGGTGTATAGATTGAAGCGGGCATGGCTCTCCACGGGGGCATTGAAGCGCATGGTGCCGTATTTCTCGTTGGCGCTGGTGATGCTTGCTCCCTCATAGCCCAGCGTTATCTTCCAGTCCGTCACGCCATTGTCCCACGCCAGAGTCTGTTTGCCCGAGGCTGCCAACTGTCTTCCGTGCTGGTCGGTGAGTGTCCACATGCCGGCAGTCTCGGCTTCGGCCAGCGTGAAGCGCAGCACCTCGTGGTTGGTCACATCGGTGGTGGAGGCCAGCGGCACGGCATCCAGGTAGTGTGAGGTCTCTATGCCGTCGATGTCGGCAGCGGCACATCCGTTGCGGAAAATCATCAGTTCGTCCCCTGCGTTCAGCGTACTCTTCTTCTCCAGCTTCTCGTATATCCAGCCCAGAGGCGACTCCAACTGCATTCCTGCAGGCTCATCGTATTCGATGGTGATGGAGTTCACATATACCGAACCTTCGCTGGTGCCGCCCTTCAGCGTGATGGCTGCCTCGTCGCTGGTGAGTGCAGGCACCTTCATGGGCTTTGTCACATCCACATACACCCCCAGATCCTTGTTCACCCATTGGCCAAACCACTCCTGGCTGGCAAAGTCGCATGGGCGCAGCTGGTAGATGGTCTCTTTGCCGTCGGTCAGTGACAAGCCTGCCTGACCTGCTTTCCTGTTGCTGCACATGCTCAGTGTGATGCTCCTCACGGTGCATCCCTGCCATCCCTCCAGATAGAGGGTAGCCTGGCGGTTGCGTGGTATCTGGTTGTAGCGGTTGCCTGTGGTGGCTCCGTATTCATTCTCGAAATACGCCCACGAGCCCTTGGGTACCATGCCGCTGGCAGCCAGTTCAAACTCGCCCGTTGTCTTGTTGTACTCCACAATCCTGTACACCGCCTCAGCAGCCTGCATGGTGAGTGCCGTCATCCATAGTGCGGCCAGTGCCATCAGCCTATAGCCGTCACGCATCCTTAAGTTCATATCTTGTCTTTATGTTTGTTTTATATAATGTGTACCCGACGTTCGCGTTCGGGTGGTCAAAATTACATGTTTTCCTTCATTTGGCAAACCGTGATGTGGGATAATGTTGTGGAACAGGGGGGTGTGCGTCACATTATTGACATTGGAAAGGGGTGAAAAACAAAAATATTTGGGTAAAAGGGTGGTTTGTTCCGTGAAAAGATGTAATTTTGTCTTTGAAAACCTTGTATGCCTGTTTTCCTTTATTTGGTAACGCAGAAGGGGTGGTAGCATCGTTTGGCTTACAGCCTAAGAACCTAAAAGCGAGACGACCGCATTTCTTTGCTTAGGCGGGCAGGGCGCTCGGTGCAGCTTGGCTGCGTCATTGAGAGAATGAACATTGGTCAACAGAAAACTATCAGACAGAGAGAAAAGGAATGTGTCAGACAGCATTGATAGCAGACAACATCGCACGGCTGAGCATGCGCTCATACCGTCATAGGCAGGAGGTGGCTACCCCTGACGCCTATCGTGCGTCACAGCTCGCACGTCTCAACAGGGCGCTTGGTTCGCTCTGTGAACTCCTTTACGACCAGTGGCAAACGGTCACAGAGGATGACTACAGGCGGTTCGGTGGACAGCTTCAGCTCTTGATAGAGACTCTTCGGGGATTGTACCAGAGTATTCGCAGGCTTCCCAAGTCAATGGGGCTTGCCGTGGAGGCAGAGCGGCTGGAGGAGAACTACTCAGAACTCCGTGAACTGAACAGCGACATCATTAACTTCCGCATCCGTCTGCCCAAGAACGAACGTCTTCATCAACTGATGGCAGAAGCCTCACGCAGACTTAACTCATGATTTCCTTCCAGACGATAAGTTCTTTCCGCGCACGGCTACAGGCTCTGATTGATATCCGTAAGGGTGTCTATTCGAGTGTCCCCGCAGAGATTAAACGAGAGTTTGAAAGTGCTGATATAGAAACCATACGCCACAATCGCGACATGATTCTTATCCAAAACGATTTGGTCATCGTCAAATATCGGTTGGGAGACAAGCGCATGAAACTGTCCAAGGCTAATGGCTATCGGCTCATCTATATGGTTTCCACATTGCATGAGCGTGTGGTCTTCTTGGATATCTATCCTAAGCGAGGTCCGCTTCAGCAATTGGATATTGATGACCGTCAGCTCATGAGACTCATCGAAGAATATCTTGAGGAGGATGCTGGACATCAACTGATGAACTACCAATTCTAATGACGAAACAAAACAAATCAATAACTTAAATAATTGCATTATGAAACAATTTACTCTAAAAAGTCTAATGCTCCTGCTGCTCCTGCTCATTGGGGGGGGTAGTTCTGCTTGGGGAGAGACTAAGACTGGTACTATTAAATTCGGAACGAATGACTTTAAGATTAGCAAAGTAGATGTAACAGGTAACGATGATTTGAGCAACTCTTGGAGAGTAGTAACCGTTGGTACTACGTCTTTTACACAGCAGCCAAATTATAGTCAGGTGGGTTCTTCTGATAAACCAGCTAAATCTATTACCTTCACCATGACTTTGCCTTCAGACGTGAAGTTTACAACATTTTCTGCTAAGTTCGGTGGATTTAAAGGTACAGCAGGAAACATCTCTTTGACTGTTGACGATACAAAGGTTGGCAGTGGCAGTTTGTCTGCAAAAAATGATGTTGTGGTGGATGGTGAACTTAAAACTGCGACTACAGGTAAGGAACTGAAAGTTTCAGTAACGGGCATTGCCAAGGGTGTAAAGTGCTATAACATCACATATACTTATGAAGATAGTTCCACTCCTCAGCCTAGTGAAGTTGCTCTTCCCACTCTTTCTCTTGAAGAGGGAACATATTGGAAAACACAGACTCTGACAATAGGTGTTCCTGAAGGTGCAGCAGGTGTTCAATATACATTGGATGGCACTGACCCCAAAGAATCAAATACAGCAGAACTGATTACCAAGGCTACAAATTTGGAATTGTCTGCAACTACAACGGTAAGAGCTATCGCTGTGGATAATAACGATAATTATTCAAAGGAAGTATCTCGCACATATACATTCGTCCCTTCAATTGCAAATACAAAGGAAACTGCTTATACAACAGTGGAGGCAATTGCAATTATCAATAAAACATCTGAAGCACAGTTGACGGATGAGGTTGTCTATGTGAAGGGAATTGTAAGCAAGATTGATTCTTACAACGATACGTATAAGTCCATTACTTATTGGTTGGATGACAATACATTCCAAGTGTATAGTGGCAAGGGACTGGATGGCAAAGATTTCACTTCTCAGGATGATATCGAAATCGGTGCAAATGTAATAATTTGTGGTAAGATAAAGAAATTTTATAATAATTACGAGTTTGATAAGGAAAACTACCTCGTAGAATACAAGGCTCCTGTAGAGAAGGTTCTGAAGTCAATCGCTATCTCTGGAGAGGCAACCAAGACAACCTATTTTGAAGGTGAAACCTTCGACCCCACAGGTCTTGTTGTTACAGCCACTTATGATGATGAAAGCACAAGGGTTGTGACGAATGGCGTGAAGTGGACATGCACCCCCGAAACACTTACACTTGGAGCAACAGAGGTGAATGTTACAGCAACTTATGGTGAGAAGACAGCCAGCAAGACTGTTGCTGTGACAGTAACAGAGGCTCCTAAGATGGTTGATATCGATTTGACCAAAGACCAGACAACAACTGCTACCACAGACAAATTGGAGTGGTTGGGAGAGATTGTTACTGTAACGGCAAATAAAGCCGAAGCAACTACAAACGCCAATAACTATTATCCTGGTAATAACAAGACCAGTACGCGCTTTTACAAGAACTCTACTTTGACATTTACCCCTGCTCCATTTGTTGTCTTGGGTGAGATTACTTATGAGGCTGCATCGGATGCGTATGCAAGCGCAATGGCAAGTATCACATGGACGAATGCGACTGCCGAGGCAAATGGCATGATTGTTACAATTACTCCCACAGATGGTTCGAAGCCTGTGTCTGCTGTAATTGGTGCAACTACAGGTGGTAAGAGTTTCTCAGTCAACTATTCTCTTGCTAATGAAACTTCCTTGACTCTTGCAGCTAAGTCTGATGAAGGTAGTTATTATGCCACATTCAGTTCTGCAAGTGCATGCGAGTTCGCTGACGCAGATGTATTCACCGTTAACGTAGAGGGTGGGAAGATCGTGCTGACAGAGGTGGCAAACAAGCGGGTTCCTGCCAACACAGGTGTTCTGCTGAAGTCTGCACAGAATATAGTGAAAGCAACAAGACTGGAGTCTGCTCCTGCCATTGAGGGTACTAACCTTCTCAAGCCTGCCAGCGAGCAGATGACAGAGGGCTTCAAGTACTACAAACTTGCTTATGACAACTTCACAGAGAAGACTGGTCTTGGCTTCTATTGGGGTGCTGCAGAGGGTGGTGCCTTTACTGTAAAGCCTGGATTGGCTTATCTGGCTGTTCCTCAAGCACAGGCTGCCAACGTGAAGGGCTTCAGCTTCGACGGCACACAGACAGGTATCAATGGTGTGGAGGCAACCACTGCCAAGGGAGCTATCTACAACCTCAATGGTCAGCGCGTAGAAAAGGCTCAACGTGGCATCTACATCCAGAATGGCAAGAAGTTTATCGTAAAGTAACACAGTATATATAATATATTATGAAGAAGACATATATTGCTCCCAAGAGTACAGACTACAAGATGGAGGCCATCGCTCCCATCGCAGCATCAGGAAATAGCCAGAAAATGGAGGATAGGCTCCCAATGTCAGAGCCTGCTGATAACTTGGACAACCAGTTCACAAAGAACAACAACGCATGGGACGATAAGTGGTAATCCACTTCCCCCATCAAGCAATACAGAAAAGTCACGGCTGCAGCACCCCCGCTGCAGCCGTGCTTGCTATTAGTGGGCATAGCCAGTTCAAGATGGAACAGCCGTGAGAGACCACAGAAATCAAGTCAAAATATGCTGCGTAGTTTTTATTTGAACACGGATTACACGGATTTCACGGATAAGTTATTGAAAAGCCCTTTGCTCTTACATCCGTGTAATCCGTGCTATCCGTGTTCGTCAAAAACATCTCCTTGGTAATCTGTGGTTTTATTTGAACACGGATTACACGGATTTAAC
>JAXJBE010000211.1:0-16562 GCA_036303125.1 Bacteroidaceae bacterium | reverse complement strand
GTCTGCTATAGCTCCGAGCCCGGCCTCGTAGGCGCGGCGGCCAGCGATGACAGCTTCCTTGAAGGCGATGGCCATCTCTACGGGATTGCCTGCCACAGCTATGGCTGTGTTGACGAGACATGCGCTGGCACCCATCTCCATAGCTTCAGCGGCATGGCTTGGCGCTCCGATGCCTGCGTCGACTACAACGGGCACAGTCGCTTGCTCGATGATGATCTGTATGAAGTCCTTCATGCGCAGCCCCTTGTTTGTGCCGATAGGAGCCGCAAGTGGCATGACCGTAGCTGCACCCGCTTCTTCGAGATGCTTGCAGAGAGTGGGGTCGGCTTGGCAATAGGGGAGTACGACAAATCCGAGTTTGACGAGCTGTTCTGTTGCCTTGAGCGTCTCTACAGAGTCGGGTAGCAGATAACGAGGATCAGGATGAATTTCGAGCTTGAGCCAATTGGTGCCGAAAGCCTCGCGTGCCATCTGTGCGGCGAAGACAGCCTCCTCAGCGTTGCGCACACCGCTTGTGTTAGGCAGGAGCTGGATGTTGGGGTTCTGTGTTATGTGAGTCAAGAGGTCGTCCTGCTTGTCCTCGAGCTCTATGCGCTTCATGGCCACTGTCACCATCTCGCTTTCAGATGCCTTGATGGCCTCAGCCATGAGGGTGTTGTTGTTGAATTTGCCTGTGCCGAGGAAAAGGCGAGATGAGAATTCTCGGCCGGCGATGATGAGTTTTTCCATTGATGTATTGTGTGTGTTGATTGAAGTTGTGACTTGAAAAGTAGGTGTTTTTTGATTAACTGCTTAGCGTCTAATGTTGGGCTAAGATGGCATTGAGCCTTCTCATCTCAGCCACCGGGTCATCGGCCGTGAGCACCGCACCGCTGATGGCAATGCCGTTGATGCCCGTTTTCATGAGGTCGGTAATGTCACATGCCGTGATGCCGCCAATGGCTACGAGGGGGGTGGAGAGATTGAGGCGACGCATCTCTTCCATGATGAAGCGGTAGCCCTCAAGGCCAATGACAGGAGCGAGACCCTGCTTTGTTGTGGTGAAGCGGAAGGGACCGCATCCGATGTAGTCAGCTCCCACTTGACACAGTCGCTTGATGTCATCAATGGTGTTTGCTGTGCCACCGATGATGGCCTGAGAGCCCAGTGCCTGACGTGCTTCGCCAACAGGCATGTCATTCTTTCCGAGATGCACTCCGTCAGCCTTTATCTCCTTAGCGAGTTCCACTCGGTCATCGATGATGAAGGTGGCATTGCTTGACTTGCATAGAGCCTGTGCCTCAAGGGCTGTGTCGCGCGCCTCTTCATCCGAGGCTTCTTTCATGCGCAGCTGAATCCAGCGGCATCCTCCTTCGAGGGCAAGTCGTATGCCATCGATATAGGAGTATTTCTCGTTGTGGTGTGAGATGAATTGTATCATGGATTATCCTCCGCATGCAGCCTTGATGATGACTATGTTTGTCCCCTCTCCGATGGTCGTCTCCTGCCATGCAGCGCGAGGTATCATCTGGTTGTTGGTAGCAATGGCTACACCAGCCTGTGGAAGGTTGAGCTCAGTGGCGAGCTCAGCGATGGTCTGAGCCTGCGTCTCAGTAGGCTTATTGTTGATGAGTACTTTCATGTTATATATAAATAATGTGTGTTGAATAATCACGAAAGCGGGATGTGAGAAATATCAAGAGCCCCTAACCTATGCCTTTGCGCAGCATAGAATAGGGGCTCTTGTGAGTGTTTTATCAGATTCCCTGCGTCAGCATTACCTGCATCAGGTTCAATGGGTATAATCTCAGCCGATAGTTCAGCACCCCGTGTTGATGTGAGCACAAAGGTAGATATTTATCTTCAACTGACCAAATGTTTGGCAACTTTTTTGTGAATTGTATGTTGGTATTTGCAGTACAGACATAAGATTACTTATTGGGATAACCAAAAATATCACAAAAAAGCTTACCCTGATAAGCGATTTTTGATTAAAATCGCTTATCAGGGTAAGCAAACTGGAGGTGTTCGCATGCTGTTGGCGACACCTAATTGTTAAGCCTATCTTGCAGCGTAGAAGTAAGAGTGTCCCGTCGCAGCAGCCACTTCATTGAGGCCAATCTCATCTACGGTGACATTCATCTTCTTGTCTCCGAGGTTGACCTGGATGGTGCCGTCTTCGTTGAAACGGAATATCTCAGTAGTCTTGCCGTTCTGCACCTGTGACCATGAGTCATGCTTCTTGTTGTAGATGAAAGTTGTCACTTCTCCGTTTGGCGCGGTAATCTCATAGCCGTTCTTGAGAGTCTTGACAGCATAGAAGTTGCCATCCTCGCCAAGCACATTTGTTGTTTTGCCTATGTTGCTGGCAACAGGGTTGTCGCCTGTCCAGAATTCGATGGAGTTGAGAACGAGAGCATCTGCAAGTGAGCATACTGCGTATGCAGGAGTAATCACGATGAAGATGATTTCATTGAGGAACTTGCACTTTGTCGCTCCCTTGTTCCATTGCGCCAGCTTGTTGAACAACGAGAATGAACCTACACATGAACTTGTCAATACTGTTGCAGCCAGAAGAATAGCTGCTACGCTTAGATGTCTTGCTTTCATAGATGCAAAGATTTTATGGTGAATGATTAGGTTTGTTATTGCTTTCTTGTGGAAATCTATCTTCGTTGGCTGTTTAAGGGGTGTTCTATAAATTAGTAATTATATTTTTTCGGGTTTTATCCTTTAGTCCGGCCGATTGGGGACTCTCTCTTGCGTCAGAACTTGCGGAAGCCTCTCTGCGCTTTCTTAACCGCTATGCATTCCATCTCGATGAGCCATGTGGGGCGGCATACTGGGGCGAGAGTGATGACGCAGGGCTTGTCAGGAAACTTCTCTTCGAACAGTTTCTGCACAAGCTTGTAGTCTGCGCCGTCACGGAGGTAGACTATGATTTGCATGATATCATCGAAGGCCATGCCTCCCTCTTCAAGCAGTTTCTCCACATTCTCCCACATGCGGTAAGTCTGTTTGCGCACATCCCCCACATGCACCACCTCGCCTTTGTTGTTGATGGAGGCTGTGCCAGAGATGTATATATGGTCGCGGTCGCCATACTGCATGAGGGTGGCGCGCTCGAAGGTCACTCCATACTCCTCCGTCTTGTTGAGGTGGGTGAGAGCATAGAGGTAGCGCTGCTGCTCAGCTTCGAACCCCGTAATGGCATAACACCCCATCTGGATTATTGCTTTGGGGTCTGCTGGCGTCCCTCCGATGCCAGTTGAAGCGATGTAATGTGTGTCAGCTGTGAGCCCCTGCTCCATAAAGCATTCACGGCGCGACTTCACCAAACCGCCGTATTGTGTGTCCACGTCCCTCACATAAAACCACGTGCGTATGCAGTTGTCCTTGAGGGTGGCTCCGAAGAGTTTCAGCGTGTCAATATATGAGAGCATGGTCTTCCATGTCTGCATGTATGATGTGTCAACGCTTGTGTTGGTCAGTCCCATTGTCCAGATGTGGCGGTAGCCATTGTGAGAGACCACGGTCGAACCGTTCATGTTGCTTACATCCGTACCCTTTTGGAGGTATATCCATAGGGCAACTTTGCTTCCGTTGAGAGGTGGCTGCTGGATGAATGACACGGTGCAGTCGTGCGTGTTTGCTATGAGTGGCGCCTGATTGGTCGCATCGCTGAGGAAGTAGCGCATGAACACCATGTTGGCACCAGATGTCTCTGGCTGAGCCATGAATTCCTGCAATGTCAGATTGAGGCGATGTAGCTGGCCCTCGAAGAGCTCGTCGGCAGCTTCCACGTGGAGCATGGCATGCGTCTCCTCCACATCTCCTGCGACAAAGCGTGTCAGTTCTATTCTTGATGAGTATTTGGTTGAGTTAAGTGTTTTGTATTCCATAATGTTTTGCAAAATTAGTTCATTTTTCTTTTTGACCAGCAATAAATGAGTCTTTTTTTTGTTAAGGGAGATGTTTTTCCGCGAATACCATATTCGGTGACTTCATTCAGTGACTTTAATAAGCATGAGCATATATTATGTTTGGCCTAAAACATCCTATTATCTCTTGCGCCATCTGTTCAGCCTGCATAACTGTGAAGCCCCGAAAGGACATAGTTGCATCCGAAGTACGTCATCAGTACAGTCAGAAAGGCTATGCGCAGATATGCGGCGGTGTGCTTCGGATTTGCGAACCACGGAATGGTGACCTTGTGCAGCGGATACATATATACAAGAAATGTTACCAGTGCCCATGTCTCCTTTGGATCCCATTGCCAAAAAGCCCCCCAGGCCGTCTTTGCCCATATTCCTCCAAGGATGATGCCTGCTCCAAGGAGCAATTCGGCGGCGACAAGCATGCGGCGGTTGGGACGGAAGGTGAGCAGGGCGAAGAGGCAGTAGGAGAGCATGATGGTTGTGACATGAGAACTGAGCCACGGGCTATCCAGTGCAGGCATGATGGAAGTGATATGAGGGTTGAGCGAGCAAAGGTGAGATACCATCAGTGTGGAACCTGCTACGAGCAATGCGGCCATGCTGTATGAAGGCAGAACGCATGATAATATAAGTGCGGCCAAGGCTATTGCCTGCAGCGTCTCATAGGGTGACGTGAGAGGAATGTGACCAGATATGCACCATCTGATAATTAGCGATACAAACAACAATGCGGCAAGCGATGCTTTAATTATGGATAACAGTCGCCAGCACCGATGCAGGTCTATGTCAATGCGATATGACAGAGCGAAGATAATCAAGGCAAGAAAGAAACAAGAGGAGAATAAGACAGGCTGCCACGGAATGGCATTGTACCATATCTCCGCTTCAATCTTTGCCGATGGCACCCGATGGCTATCATTTGTTATCGGGGTGAACAGTCTGCCTTGTGTCAGAAGAATCACCGTTGTCAGTTTATCTTCTATGTCAAGGTGCTTGCCTTCTTTCAACCTGTATTTGCCTTCGCTGTCAAAGAAGTCGGCAAAGCAGGCCATGTTGCTCTTGATGCCCAGCTTTCTTCTGACTTCCACATTCTTCACCTTTATCATGTTGACATCTTTCCAGTCTTCTGGATAGAGGCTCCAGGAGAGCAAGACCTGCTCGGCTGTAAGATTTCCGAATGAGGTCTTGCCTGTGAGTTTGAGCACAAAGTCACGTGCGGTGGTGTTGAGTGGACAGGTGCGGCCATTGTATGCCACTTGCGCTCTCTTCATCGAATCCGCTTGCGTGCGAGCCACTGTCCTAATCTCTGATGCCAAGGCTATCGATGGAATGGCCAGGAAGCATGAAAGGATGAATACCCCTGCCGCCTCCTTTGTCTTTGGGTAGCCCTTGGGCTTGTGACGAAAGAGCCTGCCGATCCACCTGAAGTGCTTGTGTATGCATAGAACGGACGAAGCAAGGGCGGCAATCCACAATCCACCGAACCACCATGAAGAGTAGAAGCATTCCTGCGCAGCTTCTGTACCGTGGAAGTGTTCGAAGAATGTGGCAAGAGCCATCACGACTATCAGCATAGCGTAAATTACAAATGATACTTGCCTTACTATTCTAATGGTATAGTTCATCTTTGTTGTGCGTATGTATATATATTACATTATTAGCATCTTACTTTTATTTGGCTCCTGTGTTAATCCAAGACTTGATTATTTCGATGAATGCTTGCTGCGGAGCGTCTGTGAACAGTCCTGTATGGGCATAATGACTGTCGATGTTCTCATCCGTGATGATTCTGTAGAGGTAGCTGCTGTCTGCGTTGCCTGGTTGCACTCTCATGGACGAAGGTGATTTGTACGAACGCACGTTGACAAGGTTGGTGTATGCCACATCGGGGGAGAGGTTCAGTTCGGCAGCAGGCGAGGAGCCGCTGTGGCATCGTGAACAGTTGTTGTCTTGAAACACGCAGCGGTTGATGCTGCTGAACATGCTGGCATCGATGATGCCTGCATCGACAAAGACCGTGTCTTCTGTTTGGCAGACGTCTGGCAAGGTGAACGAGAACAGGGTTGCTATGCGCTTACGTAGCGGAGATACAATGGCTATATCAACAGTGGAGGCCGATGCACTCACACCCGCCAAGATGATGGAGTCTCCCTTTTCGTCATCATCGCTTCCATGCAGAGTCTTCTGAATCTCGGCATAGTCATTGTCTGGAGCGAAGCATGCCAGTGCAACCGTGTACTGTCCGCTCCAAGTGTTGAGGCCTTGGATGTTGCCTCGGAAGCAGATGGTATATGTGTCTGTTGATGTTGACGGTTGAAGCTTTTCCTCTACTGCCCCGTCATCGCACGAGCAGAAGCTGAACCATGACATGGATATGCACAGGAGTAATGCTAACTTATGGTAAGTGTATGAGAATGACATGTCTTTAGAATGTGTATTGAAGCATTAGTGTAGCGGAATGAGTTGACAGGCCGAGGTCATCATTGTCTCTGTCCAGTTGTGTGGCATGTCCTGTGCGTCCTGTATATTGGTACATGGCCGACACCTTCAGGCCAGTGCCTTTGATGAAGTAGTTGAGACCCACTGCTGGCATGTTGAGCATGCCGTCCTTGCCTGTGCCGTTGCGGTCGAGCAGGTCGTAGCGGAGAGCTACTTGTGTCTGCGGGGTCACAAAATATCCGCCCTGTATATATCCGCCGAGATAGTTGAAGCTGTCGTCAATTTTTTGCCTGTCTGTGAAACCCACGTGCATGTAGTACATCTCGGCTCCAAGATACAGGCGGCCGTATAGCCATGAGGCCTCAAATCCCACGCGGGTGTCATTGGTGCTCTCGCTCTCGCTCTCCACATTGATGTTGGCCGACAATGCCAGCTGAAGCTTATTCTCGTGAAGCAGTTTGGGGTTGCCTTGAGAGGATGGCATCTTGCCCATAGGTTCCCAGGTGAAACGGGTGGCATAGAGGAGAGAGGGAATGTGCCAGTCGTCTGATACGGTCTTGGTGGCGGTGTTGACATTGGAGCCTGTGCCGTTGAATAATCCTGCTTCATAGCCAAACCATCTGCCTATGCTGCCGTGTGCCATTACTCCGAGGTCGAAACCTGTGCCTATCCGCGGAGTCACGGCATTGAGCACGTATGGCATGATGGTGGTCGCTGTGAGGGATGTGGGCAGCTGAGGCATGAGCGATTCGCCGAGAGTGGTCAGGTAAGCGTGGCTGAAGGGTGTCTTAAACTTGCCCGCCTTGACTGACAGGCCATCGCAGGCCTTCACGTCAAACCATGCCTGCTGCAGCAGTTCTCCGCCAGACTTGGAGGCGTTGATGCTGAGGTTGTAGGTGACAATCTTGTATGCCTTGCCTGTGAATCCGAGCACTGCGTATGGGGTGGCAAAGCCTGAATTGGCGATGTTGTCTTGGTTGTATGCCTTGTCGAGTCCCTCATCATCATAGTAGTTGAATGAGGCGGAAGTCTGCAGCATGAGGTAAGGCTTGAAGGAGAAGTTGCCGTCGTTGCTTTCTATCTGAAACATGCGGTCAGAACCGATGGTGACGACTCCATTGTCCGCATCGAGAGATGTGTCACTCTGTGCCTGTGCCGTTGTGGCAAGGGCGAGGGACAGAAACAAGAGATGTTGTGCTGATTTCATAAGTTTAATCTGTTATTGTCAGGGAATGTTATTTTAGAAGAAGCCCTTCTGGAGGGGCATTCTGTAAATAAGAGTTTCCGTTTAGTGTTCTGCAAGCAGAGATTCATGTTCATCAGAGCGATTCAAGGAAGAGGATGAGCGCTTGTCTGTCAGCCTTGTCCATCTTCATGAACAGGTTTTTGCTGACTTCTCCCTCGCCGCCGTGCCAGAGTATGGCTTCTGTTAGGTTGCGAGCCCGGCCATCATGCAAGAAGTATGTGTGGCCATTGACCTTCTTCTGCAGGCCAATGCCCCACAGCGGAGTGGTGCGCCATTCGTTGCCGCGGGCGCTGCCGCTGACATAGTTGTCGTTGAGTCCCACGCCCATAATCTCTGAGCCCATATCGTGGAGAAGGAAGTCGGAGTATGGATGGATGGTTTGGCTGCCCAACCAAGGCAGTTCGGTGCCGTCAAGAAGGACAGAGCCGCGAGGGCGAGTGTGTAGAGTCGTGACATGGCAGAGATGGCATTTGGCATTGTAGAAGGCTTGCTCCCCGCGCTTGATGGCTTCGCGTTCGGTCTGCTCGGCATTGGTACCGTCAGAGTGTGTGAGAGTCACCGTTTGGGTCTTGCTGCCCAATCGGCGCGCTGGCACGCCAAGTCCCTGGAGATAGAGGTCGACCTTCATCATGTCTTCGGTGGAGACATCGAGTTTGTCGTAGGTCAGTCCCATCATAGATCCCTCGGTCATCTGGTGCTGCCCCTCGCAGATTTCTTCGGGATAGCGCGAGTTGGTGGCGCCCATGTCGGAGGAGAAGCCAAGTTCGACGGTCAGGTCAAGATGTTGAGCCTTGTTACCAGAGAGCCCGACACCCGTGACACCTCTTTCTGTGATGTAGTTCACCCTGCCTGATATGCCATATTCGGGATAGGAACGTTGCGCCAGCTGCTCTATCTCGCTGCGGTCAATGGCCATCATCTGTCCAAGCCCGACATGCCGCAGGGGAATTCTCACAGAGCAGAACAGGTCTTCGGGCCTGATTTCCACCGAGTCGTGTTTCACGCTGTCCCACATCTTGGTGTACCAGTCGGTGATGGTATAAGTGGGGCGCGCCAGTTCGTACGGTTCGCCATCAGGGAAAGAGAAAGACCCATAGTCCCAGCGGACCTTGAGCTTGCCTTCGGCTGTGACACCGTAGATGCTCTGGTCGTGGAGCACGCGCCCGTAATTCTGGAAAAACATGCCGTTCTTGCGTGTGACGTATATGAGCATGGATGACATGCCGTTCTGTCCAGACCCGTAGACGGGCTCACCGTCCTCGCCTGTGCCTATATGATTCCATGTGCCGGGACTGGTGCGACCTGCGTTCATGTGGCAGCTGCCGCATGAGTAACCTGCATATACAGGGCCGTAATGGTCTGTGACATTGTCATACAGGCGGTCTCCCGTCTGGAAGAAAGAGGAGTAAATGCCGCTGAGCCACTCGGCATCTGTGTCATAAGCCTTGGATGAATTTTTGAATATTGTGGAAGTGCCAGCTGAGAGAGCATAGTTCTCCAAGTCAGCCGCATGAGTTTCCACGAAGGTTTCGCACGAATCATCCTCCTCGCTGCAAGCTGCCGAGAGCATGCAGAGCGAGAGGATGAGGGGTAGGGAGTGCGAGCGGTGGCTGATTGTGAAGGGGAGACAAAGTCGCATCGTTAAGTCAGAAGTTTTCATTTTACAGTGCGCGGCTTGCCGTTTTTGAAGAGCAGGAACTCCAGGGTGTGGTAACCTCTCAGAGACTGAGCTGACTCAATGGCTTCATTCTCCTCATCGTAGTCGCCTGTCCACTCCAGGTCAGCCCAGTTTTGCGAAGCGAGCAGGTTGGCTATGCCGATGGCGTCGAGCGGCCACGAGTCCATGTTGGGGTCCAGCCCCAGACTGGAGACAGGCCCGAAGAGGAAGGCCTCAGACTTCTCCCATGGCTGGCGAGCGTCGAGCCAAGCGGCGCAGGCTGTCTCAAAGGCTGCGTTGGATGGTGAATTGTTGAACTGTCTCACGGCATCGAGCAACGCTTGGTTCTTCTCGACAAGCTCAGCGTATGTGGGCATGGCCACGTTGTCCACAAACCGGGTGACGATGTCTTGAGCGTCTTCTTCGCTCATGTTGTCGGCGATGAGGGAGTTGAGTGCTTCGAGACTCGCTGTCAAGTCGGCGCATGCCTCTATGGCTGTGGCGGCTTCTTTAGAGCCGATGTTGTTGCGGAATGGCTGTGGGATGTCGTCTATGGCCGACCATGCCGTGCAGATGGCTCTCCACGCAGTGATGGAGGGTTGGCGCAACTTGTCATTCATCATGCACTTGGCAATGATGGAGCTGGTGTTGACGGAAGACATGTCATAGGAGAAGTCGGCTGGAGCGCCGCTGATGCGCTCGCCGAGCACAGAGTTTGCGACAGAGATGATGTTGTTCTTGTAGTCATCGCGCGAGTGCCATGAATACCATGATTCGACGGCATACAGGGCCTTGTTGGTCTGTCCGTTGGTCCAGAAGTCTACGGGCTCGCCTATCTTGGCGGTGCCCACCTCGTTGGCGATGTCGATGCACCCCTCGATGATCTGCTGCACGCAGCTGAGGGAGGAGGTGTAGCCGGAGGCGGGAGCGTGGCTCTTGAAGTCTGACGCGAAGCTGCCTTCCCAAGTGTCGTAGAGCAGCTTGGAGTCGTTTGCGAGAAGTTTTGCCACGTTGAGGGTGTAGTTGCCCCATGCGGCAGCGTTGCCCGCAGTGTAGTCGATGCTTTGAGCCTCTTCTTCGCTCATGGCTGAATGGGTGTCGTCGTCATCGCTGCAGGATGAGATGATGCCTGGGAGGGTGATGAGGGCAAGGCCGAGCAATGTGCGCTTTGCGCATTTGAGTGTTTGTGGTTGTTTAATCATGACGTTAAATGTGTGTTGAATTGTGATTTGTAATTATTGTTTGACTAAGATGTGTAATTCTATGGGAAGATTTATTCTGAGGCTATTGCGTTTGTGCTGCAAGTGTATAATACTCTATTATGGTTTATTTTATGGATTGCAGATGGTGAAAAGCCTGAGCGCTATTTGCTCCAGAGCCAGCCTGTCCAGGCGAGGGTGAGGGCAAATTCATTCTCGTCGTTGTACTTGCCTCCGCCAATGCGCCGGTTGGTGTAGTCTGCCTTGACTACGAGCTGGGGCAAGGGACGGTAGTTGATGCCTGCTGTCCAGAGGCTTGTCTTGAGCCGGTCATCGGCATTGTGAGGGCGAAGCACCTTCTCCTGGGCATTGTAGTATTCGTAGCGGCAGAAGGGTATGATGCAGGGCATGCGCTCATCGTTGATTATAGTGCGGAGGTTGATGCCTGCCTCGCCTCCGTAGGCTACGGCCTTGTGGGCGATGGGGGTGAGGCGAGAGTATGGCGATGCGTTGGACAGCGTGGTGTTCTTCTTGCTCATCACGTCTGAGTTGGTCAGATTGCCCCACAGGCCGTTGGCCCTCACCTCAAAGTAACGGTTGCGGTATTCGCCCTCCAAGTTGTAGATTCTGACTGGGAAGGTGCCTATTCCCTTATACGTCTGGCTCTTGTCTGCATTGCTGCCCGTGTTGCGGCAGTAATAGAAGGCGGCGCCGAGCCTCAG
Source organism: Bacteroidaceae bacterium (assembly GCA_036303125.1). Classification (GTDB taxonomy): domain Bacteria; phylum Bacteroidota; class Bacteroidia; order Bacteroidales; family Bacteroidaceae; genus Minthosoma. The sequence continues at coordinate 5,382 of JAXJBE010000211.1, read as the reverse complement.
CCCTTCCATGCCTCTCCAGTTCACCCGAGCCACATAGCCAGGGCTGGTGAAGTTCTCCTCTTCGAAGATGCCCTGTTTGGCTCCACCAGCCCAATGGTTGCGGTCGAAGCCGTTGGCATTGAGTCCGCTGACCACCTGCAGCTGGTAGTCGAAGGTGGCGAGGCCATGTCCCAGGGTGCCAAAGAACTCCAGTCCCGTCTCATGCCATGTGTTGGGGATTATTGATGTCTCTCCTTCGGGGCGTGACGTGCCGAAGTAGAGGATTGGCTCGTGATGGGAGTTGTTTTGCCCCACAGGCACGATGATATGTCCGGCCCTGACGTTAAAGCCTCTGGAAACGAGACGGGTGACGTGAAACTGTTCGAGGGCCACTTCCCCTCCACGTTCTATTTCTGTCTCGTACTCTCCGTTCTCGGTATTCTCCAGTTCGTAGGCTGTACCCACACCTCCGCTCTCAAACTCTATCTCCACGCCGAGAATCCATTTGGAGTCGAACTTGTAGTCACCGGCGACTACAAATCTTGGGATGCTGATGGTGTTTCGTTTCTCTTTTGCATTGCCTTCCGCACCTCCGTAGAATCGGTTCGTGCCGTAGCTCTTGAAGGTGGAGTTGATTTCTCCATATCCTCCGATGCGGAAATGATCCCATCCTCCATACTGGATGCTGTCCTGCGCTTCCTGAGCAGAGGCTGATAGGGTAGAGGCAAGTGAGACAAGCACCTGCGCTATGCGGCGGTGTGCTGCAGCTGTCATTTTGTTCATGGTTGTCATTTATATATATATGTATTACGTAAATGGGTGTTTGTCTTATCGAAATCGAGTGCAAAGTTACGCACTTGCAGACTTATGCACAATACCTAAAAATCGTGAAAAAATCCTTAGGCTCAGTCATCCTTCAAACTCCAAATGCATGTTCTGGGTATTAGCGATACCTAATTGTTTTGATTCACTTGGCGGTGGGTAAAGGGCGATACCTAATAGTGTGTATTCAGTGGCAGAGGTGTCTGCTTGGCCAATGTCCCTCGCCAGCAAACCCAACTCTCCTCACCAGCAGGCCCAACACCCTTCGGGAGCTTGCTCACAACCCCTCGGGAGCAAGCCCACAGCCCCTTGGGAGCAAGCTCCCGAAGGGTGTTGGGCCTGCGGAGATTTTCTATGATCCTCGGAGGCTTTTTTTGTGAGCGAGCGCGTGTGCTGATTGGGAAAAATAGAGACGGCGACTCCTTCGTCCGCGAAATAACGTGTCATGAAAGTCAAATATGAAGTTTTTGCGGTAATTATAGAACCCAAACGAAAGTTTTATGAGATGGCTGAATGACTGAATCAATAATTATACATACCTTTGCAAGGAAAAATTTTATTAACCAAGATGCCAGCTAAAGGCTATAATAATATATAATGTGAAATATATAAAGGCTTCGCTCTCATTCGAGAAGCTGTCTTGATTTCAATGTGGAGTTTTTACAAACCAAAATATTAATCAACTTTATTAACTAACACAATGAAGAATCTTTACTCTATTCTTTTTGCGGCAGCTTCTATGATGCCGCTCAGTGCAAGCGCAGGATTTGACCTGCCAGAGGAGAACTCTGTTCTCCAAAGTGAAGACTATGGTTATCGTCTTGAGAAAAATTATGATTTCGTAGGGGGTAACTTTAATGGTCAGCCAATGTCCGTATCTGGCAATGGCTGTTTTGTCACTTCTGCAGACAAAGCAGATTTCAAGCTTAACCGCTCTTTTGATGTCTTTCAAGTTACCGCACCTGTGGAAATGACCAATTTCTACCTTCAGATTGGTACTGATGCCATCAACCTCCGCTCTGGAGTAGGCAAGGACGGACTCCACAACTATGGCTCAGGAGGTCGTTGGTTTGCAATGTCAGACATGCGAGAGGGACAGATTCTTGTTCTGCAAATCACAGAAGGGAAAGATAGTAAAGGTAATACTACTACCATTAAGCCTAACGTTGCTGAAAATAATGACAAAACAGCTTGGGCAGATGTGCTGACAGACCCTCTGCAGGTAGAAGACATCACAGATGCTATCCATGAGATTCAGGATCAAGCAGACGCTGACGAAGACGGAGAGCCTGACGGCATTCATGATGCTTTCCGTTACTGGAAGGTTCTCACTAATGGTTTTATATATGTGGACATGGAACGAAACACGAGTATCCAGGGCATGCAGATCTGGGCAAAGAACGATGAGCCAGAAGCAGTCACAGCTCCATCTATCAAGATGGTAGGCGTCAATGGTGACGCTCGCAACATTGAGTTCAAGCCGGGCGAATCAACATACGGCAATGAGGTGAAGACTTACTATGCATTTGAAGGCAACGACCCTGTATATCTCAAGGATTCAGAGGAAGTAGACCATTATGAATACACATACGAGCTGGACGGAGATGGTAATCCTGTGATTGGAGAAGATGGCAACCCTGTCATCATCGATCAGACTCCTGTCTATAAGAAAGTGCTCGATATGGATGCTGTGGCTGAAGCTGGCGGTGAATTCGGCGACTATGTGTTCAACCCCGAGGACGGCTCAGTGGCTGTGTCTGCTGGCGATGATGAGGATGGCGACGGTGTCGTTATAATCAAGTATGCTTCTGTATCATCTGAGGGCACTGTCTCACAGATTATGACAACCAGCATGAACATCGGCGAGATTCAGCTCAATGCTCCAACTCTTTCTCTCGTAAGTTTCAGCGGTCTTGACCGTACATACAAGATTGGTTGGGCAAACAACACTCTCTGCGGTGAGGACTACATGTTCGTTATCGAGACAGGAGAGGGTGGCTATTCTGAGACAGAAGCAAATGTCGGTATCGGCGAACTCGTTTCTTCAGCTAAGTCTATCAAGGTTACTGTAAAGGTTGAAGGTTATGCTGATGGTATTGGTGAGATTGCTGAGGTTGACGTCAAGGACGTTGACGTTAAGGTTAGAGCAGATCTTGGTAATGGCCAGCACGAAGAGCACAACTGGGACTTCTGCACTCTTACTCAGGAAGTGTTGGAAATGGTTTCAGGAAAAATCATTGACCATTATGAGCTGCTCGATGAGAACGGAGAGGTCGTAGAGACTTATACAGTAGAAGAAGTCGAAAGTGGCCAAGGGCCAAAGGAAGAGGAACTTGCTAAAGTATTTAAGTATTTTGGATGGGATGGTGAACAAAGTGGTAAATCTCGTTGCTGGCGTACGTGGATTCCAGAGTATGAGGTAGTTGACGGTGAGCAGACAGAGACAATCATCAATTCTGTATACGCGGAAGATCAAACAGGTTTACTCAAGGGACTTGTTGCTGATAATAGTCATCCAAACTATAGCAGCATGTGTATCTACGTAAACAATGCAGGTCTCTACTACATGTCTAAGGGAACTATCGTTGTCGAGAACGTAGCATACGGCGAGTATGTAGCAGTGACTACAAACACAGGCACTACTATCACTCAGTATCTTGATACAGAAAATCCGTTCACATTCAATGTTAAGCAGGATACGTATGTGCACAGCATTGATGTCTACACATACGACAATCTTCCTGACAACGTGGAGTGCATCACGGCTCCAGGCGCATCACAGCGCACAGCTATCTACACTATTGGCGGTGTTGAGGTGAAGGCTCCTGCCAAGGGCGTCAATATCATCCGCAAGGCTGACGGTTCAAGAATCAAGGTCGTATTCTAAGGAAAAACATATAAACATGAAGGAGCCACGCTGTCCATTAGCGTGGCTCCTTTTTTGTATATATATCATTGAGTTTAGTCAAGTCTGGGAGCTTACATCATCTTGCCGTGGCAGTTCTTGTATTTCTTGCCTGAGCCGCAGGGGCAGGGATCGTTGCGCCCGATCTTGGGGGCATCGTTGACGATGGGGCTGAGGGGTTGGCGCTCGCGTGTGTCTGCCTGTGGGGCTTGGTGCTGGGTGTCGGGCTGCTGGCCAGGGCGGCTCTCTGTGGTGGTGCTGCGCTGGGGTGTGTCAGCGGGCTTTTCTGGGGCTTGCTGCACGTCGCTGTCTTCAGCGATGGGGATGGAGCAGCGCATGAGCACGGAGATGGTGCCGTTGTTGATGTCGTTGACCATGGAGTCGAAGAGGTTGACGGACTCGAGCTTGAAGATGAGCAGGGGGTCTTTCTGCTCGTATGAGGCGTTTTGGACGGAGTGCTTGAGGTCGTCGAGGGCGCGGAGGTTCTCTTTCCAAGCGTCGTCGATGGTGTGGAGGAGGATGGCTTTCTCGAAGGCGATGAGTATGGAGCGGCCTTCTGTCTCGTAGGCTTCTTTGAGCGGGAGGCTTATCTGGTAGATGCGCCGTCCGTCGGTGATGGGTACGAGGATGTTCTCGTACATCTGTCCTTTGGTCTCGTAGACGTCTTTGATGACGGGGTAGGCTACGGAGGCGAGGCGTGAGGTACGTTTCTTGAAGGCGTCGATGACGATGTCGAAGGCTTCGTCTTCGAGTTTAGTACGGCTGGTCTCTTCGAATTTCTCTTGGGTGAATGGTATCTCCATGGCGAAGATGCGTAGGAAGTCTTCGGCGCAGCTGTCGTAGTCGCCTTTGCCGATGATGTGGAGGACGCGGTCCCAGATGATGTTGGAGATGTCCATGCCGATGCGCTCTCCCATGAGGGCGTGGCGGCGGCGGGAGTAGATGACTTTGCGCTGCTTGTTCATGACGTCATCGTATTCGAGGAGGCGCTTGCGGATACCGAAGTTGTTCTCTTCCACTTTCTTCTGGGCGCGCTCGATGGAGCTGTTGATCATCTTGTGCTCAATCATTTCTCCTTCTTCGAATCCGAGGCGGTCCATGACTTTGGATATGCGGTCGCTGGCGAAGAGACGCATGAGTTTGTCTTCGAGGGATACGTAGAAGACGGATGAGCCGGGGTCACCCTGTCGGCCTGAGCGTCCGCGGAGCTGGCGGTCGACGCGGCGGCTCTCGTGTCTCTCGGTGCCGATGATGGCGAGTCCGCCTGCTTGTTTGACGGCATCGGAGAGTTTGATGTCGGTGCCGCGTCCGGCCATGTTGGTGGCGATGGTAACGGCTCCGAGGAGTTTCTGCTCTTTGGTTCCATCGGGGTTTGTGATTTCTCCTGGGGTGCTTTGGCCTGCGAGGGCTACAATGTCGGCTTCTTTCTGGTGAAGCTTGGCGTTAAGCACTTGATGTGGTATCTTGCGCATGGAGAGCATGCGAGAGAGGAGCTCAGAGATTTCGACGGATGTGGTGCCGACGAGGACTGGGCGTCCGCTGTTGCGCATCTTGATGATTTCTTCGATGACGGCGTTGTATTTCTCGCGGTTGGTCTTGTAGACGCGGTCGTTGAGGTCTTGGCGTGCGATGGGGCGGTTGGTGGGTATCTCTACGACGTCGAGCTTGTAGATGTC
>JAXJBE010000210.1:0-3099 GCA_036303125.1 Bacteroidaceae bacterium | reverse complement strand
ACATAGAGTCGATAAAGGCTACGGAAGGCGATATGTTTTCTTCTGGCAAGCAAGGCTATACAGGGGAGCTTACTGTGCAGTTCTTGAAGGAAAATCCGCACCTTGTGCTTGATACGGCTTTCTTCAACAACGATTTCAAACATAGGCTATTGGAAAGCATGGAGGATATTGATGCGCAATGTGACGGACTGCTTGTGAACTCGGAGAATTTCCAGGCGCTGGAATTGTTGCAGGAAAAGTATCAAGAGCAGGTAAAGTGTGTGTATATTGACCCTCCGTATAATACGGGCGGTGGCGACTTTCTTTATAAGGATGCCTACCAAGAAAGCAGTTGGCTTTCTTGCATTAACGACCGTCTTGATTTGAGCAAGCGCTATTTCAAAGAAGGTGGCAGCATAGCCGTAAGTATTGACATTAAAGAGCTTGACAAGCTTATTGGACTCATGGATATGCAGCTTGGCGACGAGAACCGCAAAGCCAACATTACCGTTCGACGAGCATCAATAACTGGTGCAAAAGTTATCAACCCTGGACTCGTTAACATTAGCGAGAATGTTGTCATGTATTCTAACGGACAAGGAAAATGGCAACCGCAAGATGCTTATAGAGAAAAGGGATATGATGATAGGTATGGTAAGGTTATATTGAATATTAATGCAAAACCTGAGGATTGGGAATATTCAACCGTATTAGATGAGTTTGCAAAGGTAAAAGGTGTTGCAAAGACACAACTCCGAAAACAATTAGGTGATGCGTATAATGATGAATTATTAAAGTTTGTCATTGATAACTCGGAAAGGGTTATCCGTCTTGCTGCCTTAGATACAGATAGTGTTAGTCAAGAGGTTGTTAAACTAAGTAAAGAATCAAAGAAGCACCCTGAAAAGGTCTATGTTTTACCAAGAGAAGATGGATTCAATGATTATTATATAACAAATGGTCAAACAATCCTGTTCTACAAAGATCGCCTGCGCAGAATAGGTGATAAGATAGTTCCTGTTGAAAAGGTTTCGGATATTTGGGATGATGTATTGCCTAATGATATTCATAATGAAGGTGGAGTTGTCCTGAAGAAGGGAAAGAAACCCGAAAAGCTGATTGATCGTATTCTTGACTCTACAACCAAAGAAGGAGAACTTGTGATGGATTATTTTGCCGGCTCCGCTACATCAGGAGCTGTATGTTTGAAATCTCATCGAAAATTTATTAATGTAGAGGCTAACGAATATTTCGACAGCATTCCGTTGCGCCGAATAAAGAACACTCTGTTTGGTGACAAGTCGGGCGTGACAGATACCCACATGTGGAAAGGTGGTGGTGTGGTAAAGTACATCCGTCTTGAGCAATACGAGGACACGCTCAACAACCTCTACCGCACGCCAATGGAAGGCGCATGGTATGAGGAGAAGCTTGGTGCCGACACCATCGGCTATGTGATGGACATGCAGTCGCAGCAAAACTGGATGCACACCGACTGGATGGCAAATCCGTTCGGCGTGAAGATGCAGATAACCCATGGAAACGAGAAAACGGAGCAGACAATCGACGTGGTTGAAACCTTCAACTACCTGTTGGGTCTGAACGTGGAAAAGATGCTATGGCCCGCAGAAGGTATGCAGGTTGTCATGGGCACCACGCGCAGAGGCAAGCGCACCATGATAATATGGCGCAATACTGCACATGTGACCGACGAAGAGGTTAAGACCTTCCTCAGCTCCGTCGACTGCAAACCATTCAAGCAGATATATATCAACGGCGAAACAACCCTCGGAACAATTCTCGACGGTAAGTTGAGACAGACAGAGACGGAATTTGAATATCGCATGTTTCCTAACGAATAAGCATAACTGAAAAAATGGCAAAGAAATCGACATCAACCATTGGGGTGAAGGCAGAGCTGAAAAACTCGCTGTTGCTCAACCACTTTATGCTAAAACTGCTTGGAGTGAGACAGCTCGACAAGCTGACGCAGATGCTTGGTGGCTCTGACAGCGAAGGCTACAACGAGGACGGAGGCACGAAATTCTGCACCTTACTATCCAATCTGATAGACGATGGCTCGGGTATCACGCTCGACGAGTTGCAGGAGTATGACCGCAACATCGTGCGCCACACGGAGGAGATAAACCAAGGGCGCACAGACAAGGTGCGCTGGAAGCATTTCCAATATATAGAACTGCTGATGATGGAGGCTTACCTCGACCGATACTTCCACGATGCCGACGCGCTGGCAGAAGCTATTACACGATACTGTAATACCGTGTTCTGCCAGATGCCCGAGGGCAACTATACACAACCGTTCAAAGGAAAGAAGGTGACAGCCGACGAGCTGCGCAAGGTGGCTGTGTGGTGTGCCACCGGTTCGGGAAAGACGCTTATGATGCACGTCAACCTCAAGCAGGTGCTTCACTATGCACAGAAATACCATCGCAAGGGGTTTGACAATATGCTGCTCGTAACGCCTAAGGAGGGCCTCTCGCGCCAACACATTGAGGAATTGAAGCTTAGCGGATTCTCAGCATTGGCTTTCAACAAGAGCAATGCGGCATGGACAACGCAAGATTGTGTGCAGGTGATAGAGGTGACGAAACTGAAGGACGAGAATGGTCCGACAACAGTAGATGTGGCTGCATTTGAGGAGAACAACATCGTGCTGGTGGACGAGGCGCACAACGCACAGGGTGGCGACACACAGAAACCCTATCGCGACCAATTGTCGAGACGCGGATTCTGTATAGAATATTCAGCCACTCTCGGGCAGGCCGTAGACAACGCTAATGGCACGGACAACAAACTGCTGCGTGAGTATGGCGTGAGCACCATCTTCGATTATAGCTACCGTCACTTCTATCATGAAGGCTACGGCAAGGAGTTTGACACATGCAACATCGACGTGGAGCCAGACGACCCAAATATGTTCATCTACGAGGTGGGCGGACTGATGGGCTTCTATGAGCAACAACTGCTTTACGCCGAAAACAAAGAAGCCGTAGCTCCGCTGCAGATAGCACGTCCGTTGGCTATATTCATAGGCCATACCGTTTCGGCAAGTGATACGTCGCAGGAGGCCAAGGCTCTGATGAGTGATGTGGTGCGTGT
>JAXJBE010000209.1:0-21058 GCA_036303125.1 Bacteroidaceae bacterium | reverse complement strand
TGGGGTTATCGATGTAAAGTTCTTCTTATTCAGACTCTCAAAGATATTTGGCTAAACACAGGTTTTTGCAGGTGCGCCCGCAACATTCGTAATTGAAGGACCTTTGGCAAGCATAAAAGAATCTGTCGGTTTTTTCAAGTCAGGCAATACAACAGACCTCATCCTTGCGGACATCCGCCTTACTGACGGCCTGAGTTTTGAGGCTCTTAAATATGCTCCGGCCTCCGTCCCCATCATCTTTATCACCGCATACGACGAATATGCGGTACAGGCTTTCAAGTTCAACAGTTTCGACTATCTACTGAAGCCGGTGGACGCTGATGAACTTGAGGCAGCCATAGATAAAGCTACTAAAGTTGGAAAGAATTATGCTGAAGAAAATCTTCGACAACTTTTCGATGCGCTGCAGAAGAACCAATACCGTTATCGTGAGCGCTTCCTGTTGCCTTACCGTGACGGATATAAGACAGTTCGCGTCTCGGACATCAACCACATAGTGACGGAGAACAAAACCGTGTATCTTTGTCTCAATAACGGAACTTCCGAAGCCGTCAATGTGTCGATGGACGAACTTGAACAGCAACTCAACCCGAACTGTTTCTTCCGTGCAAACCGCCAATACATAATCAACGTGGAACATGTATTATTTCTTGGCATTTTTTTCGGCGGTAAACTTATTGTTCGCCTAAAGGGATATCCTGATACAAAAATAACAGTCAGTAAGGAGAAGGCTCAACGACTGAAAGAATGGATTGACAGGTGAGGCTTAGTGGTAAATGTGTATGCATCATTCCCAATTGCCTTAGTTGAATTGATGCCATAATTATCTTCTAAAGCCTCTTGTTTTGTTCCAGCTAATTACCACTCCAGCTGCCGCTATCATGCACCTGCGTCTATAAGTTTCCTCGTTCTCATCAGGATTACGACTGTCCCAACTAAGCTCGGACGTATCACCTCTCCCCCAGATGATATTGGAATGGGGCAACCGCCAATCGACTGTCTGATGCTACAGCCAAATGTGATATTGCGTATCTGAAACGGATAGGTGTGCTAAAAAGAATTGGCAGTAAAAAAAAAGAATGTCTTGTACTGATATAGGTAGACACATTTATTTAACTCTAAATGTGTCTACCTATATCAGTACAAGACACGCTTTTAAGAGCATTTATTGATTGCGTCAATTAAAGTATAGGTATTATACATTGAATGAAAACCGTTATACGGAGCGAATGGGCTTCCTTTTTGCACAGCTTCCACAAAAGCCTTTATCTCATCAAAATATCCCTGGGTGTATATTTGATTGTTGACGATTGTTGGCACGAAGTTGTTTCGGGAGAGGAGGGTTTCTGTTATGGCGCTTCTCCGCGTCACTTTCTCTAACGGAATGCCAAAGACTTGCCCCGGCTTGGGTGTAAACGTCAATGTTTCCATCTGGCTCAACTCGTATATGCCTCTTTCGGTGTTGACCGTCAGTGTCTCGATGGCATTCTGCCAAGAATAGGCCGTGGATAGTTCCAATATACCCGTTATGGCTTCATGTCTCAGTGTCAGCAATAGTGTTACTCCGTTTCTAACCTGGATGTATTCACAACTGCGAATTTCTGCCTTGCCGAAGAGATTGCACGCATAGTCAAGCGGATGGATGAACAGGTCTAACAAGGGATTTCCTTCTGGGTAACCGCCTGTCAGATATTTCATGTTGTAGGTAAGCAATGGTTCTTTCTTCAAGTGTTTTGTCAATATCTTGGTTGCTGGGGCATAGCGTTTCTGCATACCTACCACAGCGAAGCTGTGTTCTAAATCCATTAGTTGTTTCAATTCGGCCAAGGATGAGCAGGGGGGCTTTTCTATGAAGATTGCCTTCCCGCTTTCTAAGACTTTCTTAGCGATTGTAAAATGGGATGAAGGATTGACCGAGACAAATACTCCCTTCACTTCCTTGTCAGCAAGAATCTCATCAAGTGATATTGTAGCCTTCACTCCTCTCCATTTATGTTCTATCAACGGCAGCTTGTCCTTTGATTCGCAGCAGATATATTTCAATGGAACATGGATATAGTCAAGCGCAGGATATAGATTGCTTGTACTGTGATTGCCGATGCCTATAAAGGCATATACTTCGCTGCATGTTTGTCTTAGATTATTGCGGCTGAGCTGCCGCTTGTATCGTTCTATCAGTCGTTTCATTGCTTGAAATATTGTCTGTAAGTTTCATTTTTGTTAGTCGTCCATTGGTACTTTCCATAAAACCATTCTACCGCTCTCTTGGGTAATAATCTCTCCAAGTTGCGAATCAGGATTATGTCGTATTTCCTATGGAAATTTATCCAGCATTTATTGCATTGATGAGAATATTGGCATTGCAGCTTGACTGATTGTCGGGCATTGAATATCTCGTCCAACGATTGCTTATGGATATTGCCCAACACGACGCTCAGGTTCTGGCACAGCGGTACATTGCCATTGGAATGGATCACCAGTTCGCTGAATATGCTGTGACAGCGCAAGCGCAGATGCCCATTGCGCCATTCGTTATAGAGAGCTACGAAATCATAATTTTCATCTGTGGCATGGATGTTTGCAGGTATTTGTTCCATGTAGTTATCCATGTCCACAGCCAGCAGATCCGCTGTGGTGTCAAAGAAGTTCATCGTGCCGTAGATACCTATTCTGATGTCTATGCCATATTTTTTGGCTACATCTATTACATATTCCATATCCTTGAAGGAATTCCAAGGGGACAGACAGAACATCAGCGATATAGGCACCTCGTCTTTCAAGGTTTCCACCACCTCTATTACTTTGTCATGGCCATTGCAGCCTCGCATGCGTTGATAGGTTTCCTTGTTCCCGTCGAGCGATACATACAGGTGTTGCGGATGATAAGTTCTCGCAGCGTGGATTACTTTCTTTGGTGCAAGGCAGTTGGACAGCAGCGTATAGCGGGGATGGTTCTCCTTCAACCATTCCATGATGGTGTCGGCTTCGGGGTGAAGCAGAAACTCTCCACCTTCCAAGCCAATAACAGTGTTCGTTGTCACACATCTGCTCTGCACTATGGCCTTTACGTCTTCCAATGAAAGATGTTCTTCTGGCTTTTTCCAGATAGAACAATGTTTGCAATGTGACTGGCACTGTGTGGTTGCATAAATCATCAATTGACTTAGCTTCTTGTGATGAGGATGCAGCATATTGTTCACCAATAGCATCCCGTTGTATAGATAATCTTTTACTTTGTACATTCTAATCGGATTTTTTTGCCCTACATTGATATAGATACAGGATTTGTCCGAAAGACTGCACGAGGTGTTGTTTTTACCAAGTAAACCTGATGCCAAATGGTGCGGAGAACATTACTGGCTGTTCTGTCCAGATGGTATGCGTACTGCTGCCGTTAGGGATATGCCAATATAAAGTAGGCTCAACATACAGAGTGAGCTTTGGCATGACACGATACTGCAGGCCTATGCTGAAATTAGTTGACCATTGTGCAGGCGGCGTTATTGTTACGCTGCGGCTTATGGAATCCATAGATACATTTGCCACAACATGCGTACTGTTTACCCTTCCATAGACAGGGATATTGAGCGACAATCCTGCAGAACCGTATGCCGACAGGCTCTTGTAATCTGCAATGCGGTAAGATAGACGGAGAGGAATGCCGAGATAGTGTATTTTCTGTTCCTTGCCAATATAATAGTCTCCGTCGCCTATCCTGCTTCTTGACTTTAGGATAGAATATTGCAGGCCTGTCTCTATGCTCCATTTTTCAGAAAGCGGTTTGTTCAATGATATTCCAAACGTTATGGGACGGTCGTGCTGTTCTCGCTCCACAATGTCACCTTGATTGTGGTTGGCAATCTCCACCAAAGCAAGCGAGTCTTTCGGCATGTTCTCATGCGCCATCATGTGCAGGTAACGACTATAGCCTTCCCAAGTATTTACATTTTCAGGGAAAGCCGGTGCCTCAGAATCTGTATCTGGTCTACCTGTGGCGATAAGACGGTATATATTCTGAGCCAGTGCAGGACCAACAGAGCTGGCAGCAAGCATTTGCCACTTGTTAGTTTTCTTCTTCTTATCTACCATTGCAAGTTCATAGTCAGGGAATGTGAGTTGTGGTGTTATGCTGTCCGCATTCTCTGTGCTGTCTTGCTTATGTTCTGCTACTTGTATATTGGGTACAATCATCTCAACGGCTGCAGAATCAGATACAAGTGTCGTGTCCTTTGTTTCAATGGTGTTGACATCGTGAATAGCCATATTCTTATAGTCCGGTTTCCTGATATCATTTTCTTTCTCTGCCGACTTTGGAGTGTCATTGCTGTCTATAGGCTTTTTAAATTTATCAGTTTCAGCCATTTCAAACTTCTGTTGTCGCAACTGCTTATTCCGCAGAATAAGGAAGTATAGCGGGATGACAGTAATCAAGAACAGGACAACAGCCAAAAGTCTGCGATCTATAATCTTTCGGAGCATCGCTTTTGCTCTTGATAACTGAGATGAGGAACTATGCGGTTCTATTCCCAAGATATCCGCAATTTCCTTGTGTGAAAAACCATTTATGGCATATAATCGTAATACCTCGCCATATCCATTCGGCAGCTCGTCAATAAGATTGAGAATATCTTGAAGGTTCACTGTCGAATCGGACGAGACATTAGGATCTACAATCGTTTCCTCTTCATCTGTTATAGACACGAAACTGATCTTCCCCTTTCGTTCCATATATTTCAAAGCTACATTTCTGACGATTGTACTCAACCATTCGCCGAATCGTTGGGGGATATTGAGATTCTGTATAGAAGAAAAAGCAAGAACAAAAGCATCATGGACGAGATCTTTTGCTGTGTCCTCGTCCTCTTTTGTGATTTTGATGCACAGCCCTAACATTTTAGGGTAGTACATACTGTATAATGTTTCAAGAGCGTGTGAGTCTTTTGTTTTCGCCCTTTTTACCAGCGTTTCTATATCCATATATTCCAAAGAGTGGCATATGTGCATACACCCTCCCGTTATTATATAGATACTTATGAGGGCAAAAAGACTGCACGAAGAAAATGTTAAAATGCTATTTTTGCTAATGCAAGTTTCTTTCTGCGTTCATTTACTTTTCTATTCTTCCGCAGACTTCCTTTCATGTCTTTGTTATCCATGAAGGCAGCCGAAGCTAATAGATGCTCCTGCATCTGCCCCCGTTGCGCTGAAAAGTATCACAACAAACAAGCCGCAGGGGCGTTTGCTTTCCTGCGGCTTGTTTGGTTTCTTATCCTGATGTTGGTTTTGGATGCCTAAGTAAATCGTGTGTCCTAACGTTGGGTCTGTCTTTCTTTATTTGAACTTCGAGTACAGCACTTCCATCTTCACATTGTTGCTCTCTCCTCCGACCAACTTGGTATATCCCATATTGAAGTCGTGGTTGAGTTTGACGATGTTGCCGCTTGAGTCTTTTGTTGTCTTGACGGGTATCAGCAGCACTTTGTTCCAGTTCTCGGAGGCTTTTCCGTTCCTTCTTTCTTCGACCATTGTGGTGAGCAGGCGGGCGACATTGTTGAACACGTAGGTGTTTGTGCTGCTGTCGAATGTGGTGAGATACGAATCCTTGCTGTTGCTGATCTGGTAGTTTTCGAAGAATCCGTCCAGATAGTCATCGAGGCGCACCAGCAATACGGTCTGGGGGATGCTGAGCTTGAATTTCTCCTGGGTGGTGTCGTTGTAGCGGGTGAAGGTCAGTTTGGCTGAGTTGATGGTGTCTTGGGCGTTTATCTCTTCAATCGGGATTGTGGCCAGGGTGAATATGCCTGCTGGTGTCTTGAGGTATGCTGCCTCGCGGTCGTCCATTAGGCGGTCGAGGTTGCTGTTCTCAAATCTTGAGGCTTTCACTACTGCGTCTGTCGCAGCGAATGAGCACACGCCCAAGGTGTCTTTCTTGTAGTCTTCGTCATAGTAGTTGAAGTAGATGTTGAACTGCACTATGTCGATATATGCCATGGCTCCGTCGCCGTATTCGAGCTTGAAGTAGAGTCCTTTGCTGCAGGGGTTGCCGCTTTCGAGCCATGCTGCTGTGTTTGCGAAATGTTCGGGGTTGGAACGGTAGTCACGCAGTATTTTTGTGCCGATGTCGGTAGGCAGGCTCACGCGGATGTTCTTGCTGTAGTCGCTTGACCAGCGGGTCGAATCTGTTATTGTGCGGTCGCTGATGGTGTACCACTTGGTTGCCAGCGGCCTGGCTGACATGTCGCAGAATTTCTCTGGGTCTATGTTCGTGTAGTAGTCTTCCTCTGGGTCAAGCTGCTTGTTGAGTTCATAGACGCTGATCTTGAACGATGCCAATGAGTCTCCTACAAAGTCGGAGATGAAGAGGCGCAAGTCCAGTCTGACGCAGGAGTCTTTCTCTATTTTCTCAGGCAGGTCAAAGTTTTCTCCGCAGTTGAACTGGCAAAGGAAGTCGCTCTTTACCGTTGTTCCTGTCTCTGCATCTGTGTATTTGCCGAGATAAGACAGGTCGGTGCGTGCCAAGACGGAGTCTCCCACTGCATACGATTGCGTGTTGACGTCGTAGGTCTTGTATTCATTAGTGACGAGGTCGCCGACTGGCATCATGTCCACTCCGAGCGTGTCGGTGTTGTCATCGCACGAGAGGAGTGCCATCGTCATGGCGGTCATTGTCAATAGCTGCTTAATCTTCATGTTGGAGGTTTTATTGTAAGTGCAATCTTGTCATGGAGTTTCACTCAAATAGTGACTCGTAGAATTCGCTGTACTCCTTGTTGAACGTTTCTCCCTCTACGGGGTCGAGGACAGGGAGTCCGAGTGACTTGGCATATTCCACGATTGAAGGGTCGACATCAGGGTCTTCCACAATGACTGCATCAGCGAATTTCACTCCGACTTTCTCGAGTTCGGTGTGTCCGTAAGTTTCGGAGCAGATGTCCTTGATGTCATCGTAGTGTGTGTCTTTGTATTCCACAAATTTGGCGCACTCTATGCCCATGTCCTGCTCAAATTCTTTGGCTGACACTTCCATCACCACCTTGACGTTCTTGAACGATGGTTCATCGTTGTAGGTTGTCTTGATATATAGCGGAGCTAATGCGGCAGCCCATCCATGGCAGTGGATGACATCTGGAGTCCAACGAAGTTTCTTCACCGTTTCCAGCACACCGCGTGCGTAGAAGATAGCCCTTTCTCCGTTGTCTGCATATTCGTTGCCATCCTTGTCTGTGGTGATGCCTCGCTTGTTGAAGTAGTCGTCGTTGTCGATGAAGTATATCTGCATGCGTGCAGATTGCAATGAGGCAACCTTGATGATGAGGGGGTGGTCTGTGTCATTGATGATGAGGTTCATGCCAGAGAGTCTGATGACCTCGTGCAACTGATTGCGCCGTTCGTTGATGGTGCCCCACTTGGGAGTGAAGGTCCTGATTTCATGACCTATCTCCTGGATGGTCTGTGGGAGAATGCGCCCCTTGAGTGAGGTTTTCTCTTCCTGAACGAAGGGGGCTATTTCTGATGTGATAAAAAGTACTTTTTTGGCTTTCATTCTTTGTTGTGCTTTCCGTGATATGTCGAAAAGATATGCAAAGGTACTAATTTAATCCGAATAATCCGAATAATTTGTTATTATTATGGGATGGTGGGCTGTCAAATGATATTGCAGCGGGGCTTTTTCCATTTCCACGGGTGCTTATTTGGATTGGTCAAAAAGTGTAGGGGCCTGTTGGAATCTTGCGTCTCAGCACTTCTACCATGACCTCTGCGCTGGCGGTCTTGCCTGCGTCTCCAATGGCTGCTAATGTGGCTTCCAGCGCCAACTCGGGACGGTTGTTCTCTTCGCTGAGGTGGCACAGCCATATTCGTTTGAGCTTCTCAGACATGTTCTCTGCGAGAGCATGGGCGGCTTTGTAGTTGGACAGATGTCCGTGTCCGCTCGCTATGCGCGTCTTGAGCATCTCTGGGTAGCGTCCCTGTTGCAGCATGTCGTCATCGTAGTTGGACTCGAACACGAGGTGAGAACTTTGAGCGATGTGCTGTCTCACGTCTTGAGTGGCTTCGCCGACATCTGTCATCACCGTAAAGGTGCGTCCGTCCACATCGATGCTGTAGCCTGTATTCTCTGAGGCATCGTGCGGGATGGGGAATGGAGTGACGCTGAATGGGCCAATCTCGAATTTCTCGCAGAATGTTATTTCCCGTCGGTTTTCCTTTGGCACTTTCACTGAGTTCTGCCAGTTGGTGTCCATGCCCAGGTGTACCTTTTGTGTGGCATAGACTGGTATCTTATACTCTTTGCTTATCTTTCCTGCAGACTTGATGTGGTCTGAGTGGTCATGAGTGATGAGCAGCCCTCTGATATGACCTATTTTCATGCCATATTCAGACAGGTTTTTCTTGAAACGACGAATACCGACGCCGCAATCAATGATTATGGCGTCGGTTCCTGTAGATAGATAGTAGCAGTTGCCGCAGCTTCCGCTGCCGAGGCTAAAGAATGTGATGTCCATCCGGTCTTTAGTCCTCCTTAGGCAGGTTTAGTGCTATGAAGTCTTCGTCAAGCTGTTTCTGGTCAACGAATGATGGAGCGTCGAGCATGACATCACGTCCGCTGTTGTTCTTGGGGAATGCGATGCAGTCGCGTATGGAGTCGAGGCCTGCGAAGATGCTCACCCAGCGGTCGAGGCCGTAAGCCAGGCCTCCGTGAGGAGGTGCGCCATACTTGAATGCGTTCATTAGGAAGCCAAATTGCTCCTGAGCCTTCTCTGGTGTGAAGCCGAGAATCTCAAACATCTTGGCCTGCAGTTTGGGGTCGTGGATGCGGATGGAGCCACCGCCCACTTCAATGCCGTTGCACACCATGTCGTAAGCGTCTGCACGCACGGCTGCAGGGTCGGTGTCAAGCAGATGTATGTCCTCGTCCATGGGATGAGTGAACGGATGGTGCATGGCCATGAGGCGCTGCTCTTCATCACTCCACTCGAACATGGGGAACTCTGTTACCCAAAGGAGGGCGAACTTGTTCTTGTCGCGAAGTCCGAGACGCTCTCCCATTTCAAGGCGCAACTCGCAAAGCTGCTTGCGTGTCTTCATGGCGTCCTCGCCTGAGAGGATGAGGATGAGGTCGCCTGGGTTTGCCTGCATTTTCTCTTTCAGAACCTGCAGGTCTTCCTGGCTGTAGAATTTGTCTACGGAGGATTTCACTGTGCCGTCTTCCTGCACACGCGCATAGACCAGGCCTTTTGCGCCTATCTGCGGACGTTTCACCCATTCTGTCAGTTTGTCTATGTCTTTGCGTGTATATGAAGCGCATCCTGGTGCGCAGATGCCTCCTATGTATGAGGCAGTGTCAAAGACTGCGAATGTGCCTTTCTTCAGCACGTCATCCAGTTCGACAAACTCCATGCCGAAGCGCATGTCTGGCTTGTCTGAGCCGAAGCGTTTCATACACTCTATCCATGGGAGTCGGATGAAGTCGCCTGCTATTTCCACACCTCTCAGTTCTTTGAACAGGTGTTTTGCTATGCCTTCGAACGTCTGTATGATGTCCTCTTGAGTGACAAACGACATCTCGCAGTCTATCTGTGTGAACTCTGGCTGGCGGTCTGCTCTAAGGTCTTCATCGCGGAAGCATTTCACAATCTGAAAGTATCTGTCGAAACCTGCCACCATGAGCAGTTGCTTCAGAGTCTGAGGCGACTGCGGAAGGGCATAGAATTGTCCTGGGTTCATGCGCGAAGGTACAATGAAGTCGCGTGCGCCCTCAGGAGTGGAGCCGATGAGCATAGGTGTCTCTACCTCAAGAAATCCGAGGTTGGACAGGTAGTTGCGCACAGCTATGCAGAAGTGGTGGCGCAGTTCCAGATTTTTGCGCACGGCAGAGCGGCGCAGGTCGAGGTAGCGGTATTTCATGCGCAGGTCGTCCCCTCCGTCTGTGTTGTCCTCGATGGTGAATGGAGGTGTCACTGACTCGTTGAGTACCGTCAGCTGGTTCACCTCTATCTCTATGTCGCCTGTGGGCAGGTTATTGTTCTTGCTGTAGCGTTCAGCTACGGTGCCTGTCACCTGGATGACAAACTCACGTCCTAACTTGTTGGCCTTCTCGCACAAATCCTTGTTGGTGTCTTCGTTGAAGACGAGTTGCGTGATGCCGTAGCGGTCGCGCAGGTCGATGAATGTCAGTGCGCCCATCTTGCGTGAGCGTTGCACCCATCCTGCAAGTGTCACCTGCTTGCCTGTGTCGGAGAGGCGAAGCTCTCCATTGGTATGTGTTCTGTACATGATTATTTTGATGTTTTGATTGATTGCGATATTGATATTTGCTCTGGAGGACAAGCCTGTGATGTTTGCTAGGCCTGTGCCAAATGCAAAGTTAGGAAATATTTCTTAAAGATGCTGTCGATGGGTGGGCGCAATATGTGTTTCTTGCCGATATTCATGTCCGCCACTCCTGTAAACACATTTTAGAATGGCAAACCGACTGCAAAATGGAATGCGAAGTCTCTGTCAAAGTTGGGATGGGTGACGGGGAACTGCTTCCTGCCTTTGAAGGCTGGGTTGATGGCTTTCATGCCTGCGTCGAAACGAATGATGAAGAAGTTGGCGTCCATTCTTAGACCAAGCCCGTAGCTCGCCGCTATCTGTTTCCAAAATGACTCAAATCTGAATTCGCCGCCTGGCTGGTCTTCATATTTGCGTATCGTCCATATATTGCCTGCATCGATAAAGGCAGCTCCGCTGAATTTCCAGAACAGCTTTGCGCGATACTCTACGCAGAGGTCGAGTTTGATGTCGCCTGACTGGTTGAGGAAGTTTATGCCCTTGTCCAGCCCGTTGTATGTGCCAGGCCCCAAAGATCTTACGGACCATCCTCTCACGCTGTTGGCTCCTCCTGAGAAATAGCGTTTTTCAAAAGGCAGCTGGTCGGAGTTCCCGTATGGGTAGGCTATGCCCAAGGCCGCGTGTAAGGCCACAGACGCATTCTGTCCTGTCCTGATGCTCTTGGCCAGGTCCAAATCGCCCTTCACGTATTGCGCGTATGCGATGCCGCAGAATGTGTACTGGCCGTCCTCGTTTCTTTTTCCGTGAACCATTTTGGTGGCCATGTTTAGCGTGTTGCCTGATGTCTCTATGTTGAAGCGCACGGTGTAGGCGTTTTTTCCATATGTCTGTTCCCTCACGCCGAGCGAGTTGTAGGAATAGGTGTAGCCCATCTTGGTGATGAGCAGGTTTTCGTAGTTGTATTTGAGGATTGCATTTGTCTTGCCGAGAGAGTCAAGGTATTGTTCTTTAAATGTGGGCGAAATCCATGGCATGTATACATAATTGACCTCTACAAGGTCAAAGCGGTGCTGTGCCTTGCGGTTCTTGCTGTACCACTTGTATCTCCATGCCGCAGTGAGCACTCGGCGATGAAACTCAGGGCGGTTCTGCAGGTTATATTGCAGATTTATCTCTGATGAGGCATTGTGCATCATGCTCCATTCGCGCGTTACGTAAGGAAGCAGAAACTCGGGGAATCCTATCGAGGTTTCGGCACCTAACTCTTTGTAGTTGTCTCCGTCATAGCCCTCAAGGCCTGTTATGGCCTCGTAGGCGCTGCGCAGCTTGAATGTGAAGGTCTCCGATCCGCGGAAAAGATTCTTGTTTTGGTAGGAGGCCGATATTGCCGCTCCGATGTCGCCAGCCGTGTTTGTGGCTTCTACCTCGAAGCCGATGGAGTGGGGCTTGGCATGCGTCAAGGTCACTCTGCAGTCAAGAGTGTCTGTCCCTGCTCTCTCGTCAAGGTTTATGGATGAATAAAGTATGGCTGGCAAGCGTGTGAAGTTCGTATACGACTGTCGCAGCGTGTTATCATTATATATGGTGTGTGGCTTGATTAAGGTGTGGCTCATCAGCAGTTTGTCTCGGAAGTGTCTCTCGCCGCTGCTGATGAAGTAGTAGCCGTCGTGGCTTGTGGTGTCGAGTTGAGCCTCCAAGTCTGGCACGTCTGTATAGAAATACACGTTGCCCACCTTGTATCTGGTATGGTTTCGTGCCTGTGAACGACCGTCCTTCTGGTGGAGTTTGAGAGTCATGTGCACATCCACTTCTGTCGATTCCTTTGCTGTGTCCGCATCGAACCTTATGTCCTCCTTATTGAATTTATAGTAGCCGTTGCTGCGCAGCATGTTGGCAATCCTGTTGCGCTCGCTGTTGAGCGTGTTGACATTGAATGGGATGCCTGTCTTCAGCAATGAGCGCAAGGTGTCTGTGCCCATTATATGGTTTCGCAGATTGTCGTCCTCCACGGTGCGTGAGATGTGGCGAATGGTATAGCATGTGCCAGGAGCTACATCGAAACGCACCTTCACCTTCTTCCCCCTCGTCTTGTGCATCTCTGTCACCTCAGCCTTCATGTAGCCAGCGTTGTTGAGCACTCGTGTTATGTCGTCCATGGTCTTGCTGGCCTTCACGCTGTCGTACAGCACAGGGGGCTGTCCCAGCTTGCGCAGAAAGCGGCAAGCGAATTTTGTGGTGTCAGTGCCTGAGAACGTGTATATCATTAGCGGCACTTTCACGCCAAACCACTTGGTGTTTGTTTTCTGTGTGACATAGTCGCCGAGATTAAACTCCTTCATGACCTCTTCATTGTCGCAACTCACTTCCATCCCTTTCAGCATGTGGTGATGCTCGGGGATGTAGTTGTCTACGGAGCATGATGCTACAGCCATGCAGACGATGGAGAGTATGGATATGTAAAGTAATGCTTTTTTCACGTTTAAGTGTATTGTATTAGCCCCTGCATTTTTTTCTTTGTCCAGGCGTGGCTGTTCCAATATGCAAAGTTACTGACTTATTTCGATATGGCAAAATGTGATAAGATATTTTGTCCCTGGGCAATTGTTTTTATTAGCAGGACAATAAATTCAGTTCTATGTTTGGCTGTTTGAACATTATTGCTTACTTTTGTACTTTGTATCTGTGCGCAAACAGGCGTGAACGAATGAAATAACATAAGTTTACAGAACAATTCTATGATAAGCAAGAACAAGATAAAGTATATACGTTCGTTAGAGATGAAGAAATGCCGCAAGGCAGATGGAGTCTTTGTGGCTGAGGGCAAGAAACTCGTGGACGACCTGATTGGAGCTTTCGACCTTGTATATATAGCGGCTACTTCTCCTTGGCTCTCGCAGCATTCTCAGCAACTCTCTGCTCCGTCATTCAGCGGCGTTGAGGTGGACGAGGTGAGCGAGGACGAACTTCGGCGCATCAGCTTCCAGGAGGCTCCTCAGCAGGTCTTGGCCATCTTCCGCCAGCGCCATCTCCCTGTCAGCATCAGCGCGATAGCTTCGACAGACCTCTGCCTCGTCCTTGACGATGTGCAGAACCCTGGCAACATGGGCACGATTGTGCGCCTTGCCGATTGGTTTGGCATACACCATATTTTCTGTTCCGAAGGTTCGGCAGACATATACAATCCCAAGACTGTGCAAGCCACTATGGGTGGCATGGCGCGAGTGCAGGTGTATTACGCTAATCTTCCCCTCCTTCTCTCCTCTCTCGATGCCTCCATTCCCATTTACGGCACTTTCCTTGATGGCAGCGATATTTATAGTCAGGAACTGGCTTCTAATGGAGTCATCATAATGGGCAACGAGGGCAGGGGAGTGTCAGACCTTGTGGCGCAACATGTCACCCACCGCCTCCTAATTCCTAATTATCCACCAGGCGCTCCGACATCAGAGTCCCTTAACGTGGCCATAGCCACAGCCATAGTGTGTGCTGAGTTCAGGAGACCAAAGGCATGACTGCGCTTGATTTGGTCACCTTGCCACTATACATATATATATAATCCTTGATTGTTCAATCACCTGTACATTGTGATTGTTCAATCATCGCTTGTCGCTCATTACCTCTGTGACCTTCATCACCATGGGGTAGTGGGCGGCTATGTTTCCCTCGATGATGATTGTGCCTCCGAGCCATTCCGTCATTGCAAGTTCGCTGACAAGAGGATAGTGGGCGGTGACACGTCCGCTCTCCGTCTCTACCACGTGGTTGCTGTACTCCTCGATAGGCTTGCCGTCAGATAGGATGTACACCTTGGATGCTGCAATTTTCCTGATGTTTTTTCCCTTCATCTCCTTCTGCCCTCATGCTTGTTGGTGCGGCGTCGAGGCCCGATGGAGTTAGGTGTGCGCACAGATGGAGCTTCCTGTATCTTGATTTGTCTGTCCGAACGATTCATCTCTCGTATCTCCTCTGGAGTCAAGCGTTGCTGTATACGCTCATCGATGGAGTCGTTGTGGAGGGTGTCGACAGTTGTGGTATCTGCTTTCAGCGTGTCAACGGCGATAGTGTCAGCAGGAGCCTCTTTGCGGTGCATGCGCACGAGGCTTATGTTGTTGGCGATGCAGACGCTCTTGCCCGATGTCTTGCCACTATAATAGAAGAAACCGGTGATGGCCTTTATCTTGTCTTCTTTGATGGATTCGAGCGTGAGCTGCATGGTGGTGTTGCTCTTTGTCATGCGTGTGATGCCGATATGGTTGCCTGTATCGTAGAGGACACTGAGTCCGACATGGAGATTTGTTTTGTAGTCTTCAGACGTGAGCCCGGCAAAGGCTGGAGTGAAGGTCAGGATATACTTGTCATAGCGGTGGTAGGATGTATCCGCTTTGATGAAGAAACTTTCCTTGTTGAGGATGTCTTTGTCACGCAGCACTATGACGGGCGATGTCTGCCACAGGTTGGCAGTGTCTCCGCCAGTGGTGAAGATGGCTGTCATGCTGTTCGAACCTGTCTTCAGTTGGAGTTCTTCGTTCTGCACCGCATACCGGCCCTTTATGTTTGAATAGATGTTGTTGAGATCCTTTGCGTGGCGGTTGTAGTAGATGAGCGAACGGTCGAACTGGTCCTCCGTGATATGGTGCTTCGCCATAACAGCATTGATATAGTCTTGTGCTTTCGCTTCTTTCTCTGCTGATGGCAGACGCTCGATGATGCCAAGGGCGAGGTGGTAGTCGTAGAGCACTTCTTCCATCTCGTTCTTGGGGAGCACGCCGTTTGGACGTTTGTCACATGCTGCGAACATCTGTATGAGAAGCAGTAATATGATGAGTGGGGCAAGTTGTTTCATTCGTGTGATGTGTGGGAATGACGTTGCGGTCATGGTTTATGGCAGAGCATATATCTTTGCCTCGGTAGTGAAATAAGAACAGATGGGAAGGAGGCGCTACTTCCTCCTTCCTATCTGTAAGTTTGAGAGTCGTCTGTGGTAAAACAGCAGCAGAGCTATGATGCCGCATGAGATGGAGGCATCGGCAAAGTTGAAGATGGGGGAGAAGAAGGTGCATTCCTCTCCAGGATAGATTGGCATCCATGTGGGCATCTCCCATGTGACCAAGGGAAAATAGAACATGTCCACCACTTTGCCATAGAATAGCTGGCCGTAGCCTTCCCCCCATGCCTGCAGTTCAGCCACCATGGGGCGGGGTGGGGCGTTGAATATCATCCCGTAGAAGATGCAGTCGATGATGTTGCCTGCGGCTCCTGCTGCTATAAGCGTGGTGCATACCATGTAACCAGTAGGGCATTTAGCCTTTATTTCCTTATATATATACCATCCGATGAGGATTACGGCAACGATGCGGAAGAGGGTGAGGAACAGTTTGCCGCCCCACAGCTCCCATCCGAAGGCCATGCCATTGTTCTCCACAAAGAGGAGGTAAAACCAGTCGGTGATGTGTATGCGTTCACCAAGATACATCCCCGTCTTGACAGCGACCTTGATGATTTGGTCGATGACAAGAACGGAGATGAATATCGAGATGGATAGGATGTACTTTGTCTTTTGTGACATTGATTATGAGTGTTGATGCATCATTTGTGCATTATTAGCGGTCATGGCGTGTGACGAGCAAGATTCTGCTCTGTCACGCGAGCTCCTTGATTACAGATATGACTGCCTTGAAGTCATCAAAGTCTATCGCGTCGCCTTCTGGCTGTCCCAGCTTTATAGAGTTGGCCAGCACCTGTGATGCTATGCTCTCTTTGAAGTCGGCCATCACTGCCTGGGTCTCTGGTGTGTCTGTTATGACTACACGGATGCGGTCGGTGATGTCGAAGCCTTGCGTCTTGCGTAGGTTCTGTATCTGCTTGATGAGCTTGCGTGCGTTACCCTCATTCTTGAGTGCGGGAGTGATGGTGATGTCAAGCGCCACCGTGGTGATGCCATCATTGGCCACGCTCCATCCAGGGATGTCCTGAGACATGATGTCTACATCGGCCAGTTCGATGACAGCCTCCTGTCCTTCAGCCATGAGGGTCACCTGCCCTTCAGCTTCGAGCTGGGCTATCTGAGCCTGTGTCATTTCTCCCACAGCCTGGCTGACAGCCTTCATCATCTTGCCAAACTTCTTGCCCATGATGCGGAAGTTACATTTCACATTCTTGACGAGCATGGCTCCGTCCATGAGCTGCAGCTGCTTTACGTTGACTTCCTTGGTGATGATGTCCTTCATCCTTTCGATGCGTGAGCTGAAGACCGAGTCTGTGTCCGGCACAGCTATCGACTGTAGAGCCTGTATGGCAGGTATCTTCACTTTCTTGCGGATAGAGAGTCCCATGGAGGTCACCTTCATGGCTGCCTCCATAGCCGCCTCAAGTTCAGAGTCTATCCATGCTTCCTCACATGTGGGGTACTTGGCGAGGTGCACGCTCTGGCTCTTATCCTTGCCAGTGACTGCATTGAGGTCTCGGAAGAGCTGGTCGGCATAGAAAGGAGCCACAGGAGCTATGAGGCGGCTCAGCGTGTCGAGGCAGATGTAGAGAGTCTGATAGGCTGAAAGTTTGTCGTCTGTCATCTCGCCACCCCAGAAGCGAGGCTTGTTGAGGCGGATATACCAGTTTGAGAGGTTGTCTATGACAAACGACTGTATCATGCGTCCCGCAGGTGTCGGGTCATAGTCATCGAGATATGCGCGCACGTTCTTCACGAGAGTGTTGAGCTCGGAGAGAAGCCAGCGGTCAAAGTCTGGACGCTTGTCATAGTCGATGTCACCTTCCTTATATTCAAAGCCGTCAACATTGGCATACATCGTGAAGAATGAGTAGGCCTGCTGCAGCTTGATGAAGAACTGGCTTGTCACTTCCTTCACTCCGTCTGGGTCGAAGGACAGGTTGTCCCAAGGAGAGGAGTTGGTAATCATGTACCAGCGCACAGCGTCTGCTCCGTATGTGCCTATGCATTTGAATGGGTCGATGACGTTGCCCAGACGTTTGGACATCTTGATGCCGTTCTTGTCGAGCACGAGGCCATTGGATATGACTGCCTTGTAGGCCACGGAGTCGAAGGCCATGGTGGCTATGGCATGCAGGGTGAAGAACCATCCTCGTGTCTGGTCGACTCCCTCCGCTATGAAGTCAGCGGGGTAGGCCTTGCCCTCATCGATGAGAGCCTTGTTCTCGAACGGGTAGTGAATCTGTGCGTAAGGCATGGCGCCTGAGTCAAACCATACGTCGATGAGGTCGAGCTCGCGTGTGAGGACATTGCCCTTGTCGGAGACGAGCTTTATGTCGTCCACGTATGGGCGGTGGAGGTCTATCTTGTCATAGTTCTCCTTTGACATGTCTCCTGGCACGAAACCTTTGTCTCGGAGAGGGTTGGAGGTCATGATGCCGGTCGCCACAGCCTTGTCTATCTCGTTGAAGAGCTCTTCCACGCTGCCGATGCAGATTTCCTCTCTTGTGTCGCGGTTGCGCCAGATGGGGAGCGGAGTGCCCCAGTAGCGTGAGCGGGAGAGATTCCAGTCGTTGAGGTTCTCCAGCCACTTGCCGAAGCGTCCTGTGCCTGTGCTCTCGGGCTTCCACTGGATAGTCTGGTTGAGTTCATACATGCGTTCCTTCTTGGCTGTGGAGCGGATGAACCACGAGTCGAGGGGGTAGTAGAGCACAGGCTTGTCTGTGCGCCAGCAGTGCGGGTAATTATGTACATGCTTCTCTATCTTGAAGGCTGTGCCCTCTTCCTTCATCTCGAGACAGAGGATGACGTTGAGGTCCATGTCCTTTGCCGCAGCCTTCTCGTCATACTTGCCGTCCTTGTTGTATTTAGGGTCGTAGGCATTCTTGACAAAGTCGCCGGAGTGCTTCCAGTAGCTGTCGCGCACGCAGAGTGAGGTGAACTCTTCGTTCATGTCTGCCTGCACGAAATATTTGCCTGTGAAGTCAACCATCGGACGTGTGTCGCCAGCCTTGTCGATGACGAAGAGTGATGGTATGCCTGCATCCTTTGCCACTTTGGCGTCATCGGCGCCGAACGTTGGAGCGATGTGCACGATGCCCGTACCGTCTTCCGTGGTGACATAGTCGCCTGGGATGACTCGGAAGGCCTCGGCCTCCTTGTCCACCACTTTGCCGTCTTCAAGAGCGCATGGCTTGACCCATGGCATTAGTTGCTGGTAGTGGACGCCCACGAGGTCTGCGCCCTTGCCTCTCCAGAGTGTCTCTACAGGCTTCTCGTTGCCCTCATCGTCCTTTTCTGCTTGGAAGTAGGCTGAGAGGCGTGACTCGGCGAGGAGGTAGATGGCTTCCTCTCCGCTGTATGGGTTGCGGCCCTTGACGGCCACATAGTCAATCTTGGGACCCACGCATAGGGCTGTGTTGGATGGCAGTGTCCATGGTGTTGTTGTCCACGCGAGAATGTATACGGGCAGTGATGCTGAGGATGCTCGCTCGTCCGTCACCTTAAACTGCGCTGTGACCGTGGTGTCCTTGACGTCGCGGTAGCATCCAGGCTGGTTGAGCTCATGTGATGAGAGGCCGGTGCCTGCAGCTGGCGAGTATGGCTGGATGGTGTATCCCTTGTAGAGAAGCCCCTTGTTGTAGAGCTGCTTGAGCAGATACCAGAGGGTCTCTATGTATTTGTTGTCGTATGTGATGTAAGGGTGTTCGAGGTCGACCCAGTAGCCCATCTTGTCGGTCAGCTCTGTCCACTCGTTGGTGTACATCATGACGTTCTTGCGGCAGGCGTCGTTGTAGTCGTCCACGCTAATCTTCTTGCCTATGTCTTCCTTTGTGATGCCGAGTGACTTCTCTACAGATAGTTCCACGGGCAGGCCGTGTGTGTCCCAGCCGGCCTTGCGCTTTACCTGGAATCCCTGCATGGTCTTGTAGCGGAGAAAAGTGTCCTTGATGGTGCGGCCCATGACATGGTGTATGCCTGGGTGGCCGTTTGCTGACGGAGGACCTTCAAAGAAGATGAATTGGGGGCATCCCTCGCGCTCGTCGATGCTCTTGTGAAACATGTCTTCCTTATTCCATTGCTCCAGCACCTCATTGTTCACCTCGGCGAGGTTGAGCTTAGTTCTTTCAGTAAATTTCATTCTTGTTGTCAGTAACTTATTTCAGTTTGATATCTTTGAGTTTCTGTTCCTTGCCGCAGTAGCGGCACTTGAGAGTCTGCTGGTCCTTGCGGTAGAAGACTGTGCGCATAGGCTCATTGTTGGTGATGCACACGGGGTTGGCGCAGCGCACGATGTCGGTGAGCGTCTCGGGCAGTGTTACCTCAATCTTCTCTGCCACCTTGTAGTCGCGGATGACCACGACACGTATGTTGGGGCATACGACAGCGAGCTTGTTGATTTCTCCTTCGGTGAAAAACTTTCCGGAGATTTTGATGAGTCCCTTGCGTTCCATGACCTGGCTCTTGAGATTGTTGGCTATAACCACTTCGGCGCTGCATGATTCGAGGTCAAGGAGCTGGGCTACAGTGAAGAGCTTGTCGGTTGGTATGTGGTCGATGACAGAACCATTTTCAATGGCTGCTACCATCATGTGTTCTTTGTTGTTTTCCATAATGTCTTTGTTGGGAGGAGAGAGATGTGTGTGATTATGGTTTACTGTGGATTACCCGATGATGGTATTGTCGTTCTTGACATCGTCGAGTGTTATGCCGAGCACATCGCAGATGAGAGCCTGTCGTGCGTAGAGCCCGTTCTGCGCCTGCTCGAAGTAGTAGGCGTGCTTGCTGTCGTCCACGGCATATTCAATCTCGTTGACACGCGGAAGGGGATGGAGTATCTTCATGTTCTCCTTGCACTTGCCCAGCATGTCAGCCTTGAGGATGTAGGCATCTTTGACGCGCTCATACTCCATCAGGTCTGTGAATCGCTCTCGCTGCACGCGGGTCATGTACAGGATGTCTGCATCGGCAATGGTGTCCTCCGTGAAGTCCTGCTGCTCCACATACTTGATGCCTTTCTGCTGGCAGTAGAGCTTGTATTCCTCTGGCATCTCCAGCTCTTTGGGAGCTATGAAGTGGAAGGTGGGGGAATATTTGCGCATGGACATGAGCAGAGAGTGCACGGTGCGGCCATACTTGAGGTCGCCCACCATGTAGATGTTGAGGTTGTCGAGCTTGCCCTGTGTCTTGTAGATGGAGTAGAGGTCGAGCATTGTCTGAGACGGGTGAAGGTTAGAGCCGTCGCCTGCATTGATGATGGGCACATCTGTGACCTCGCTGGCGTAGAGGGCGGCTCCCTCGAGCTTATGGCGCATGACGATGACATCGGCATAGTTGCTCACCATCTTAATGGTGTCCTTCAGAGTTTCTCCCTTTGACGAACTGGTGGCCTTGGGGTCGCTGAATCCTATCACTCGTGCGCCGAGCCTGTTGGCGGCTGTCTCAAAGGAGAGACGGGTGCGTGTGGAGGGTTCGAAGAATAGGGTGGCAACGACTTTCCCTCTGAGGAGCTGCCTGTTGGGGTGAGCCTCAAACTCTGTTGCCATGTCGAGCAGATACTGTATTTTATCTTTGCCGTAGTCTGCTATCGAAACAATGCTTCTGTTTTCCATAATAACATGCGATTATTACCATTGAAAGTATAAAAATTTCGACAAAGTTAGCGAATTTATTTTAACCCCCAATGCATTAGACTCTATTAGTTGAAAAAATCATGGGTGCAACGGCTGAAAGGGGAACGAATTAGAAGTTGCAAATTGCAAATCAGGCTTGAAACCGCAAAATTCAGCCTGCTCACAACCCCCAACGAGCTTGCTCCCGAGGGTTTGTGAGCAGGCT
>JAXJBE010000208.1:0-3115 GCA_036303125.1 Bacteroidaceae bacterium | reverse complement strand
TGAGAGGATTCTACCCTCTCACGCAAACTGAGCAATTAGTCCGACATTCTATAACAGACGCGCCCCTCTGGACAATCCCAGAAGGGCGCGTTTCTTATTCCCTCAAGCCAACCATGTTCCCCACTCCCCCACTGCCACCAAAAGCACAGACCTTTTCCCGCATCACGCTGCAATTCCATTTGCAGCATGCTGAAACCGTCTATGCAGCACGCTGAAATCGTCCACAAAGCAGGCTGCAAACGGAGATTTTATTATAGTTACACGGAGGCTTTTATTATATGGGATATGAATGCAAGAAATGCTGTTTAGTGTCCCATGCGAGAGGTATCAACCTCCTTTACAGCCTTCTCCTTGTAACCGCCGAACTTATAGATGACGCCCAGTGTGGCTGAAGCCCAACTGTTGTTGACCTTCATGCGGAAGTCCTGGTTGCCCTGCACGGAACGGGTATCGAATCGGTTATTGAAGATGTTGCTGCCATTGAGGCGCACACCCCATTTTCCATCACGCGATGACCATTGCAGTTTGGCATCCATACGGAAGATTGGACTTATGTCATAAACGCCCTGTATGGCCTTTGACTGGAAGAAGGGATTCAGAATGAGACGAAGGTCCTGCGCACGACACAGTTTGACCGATGCCGTACCACCAAGTATGGCCGACAGTTTCCAGCGGTCAAATGGCAAGTCGAAGAAATGGCTGCTCTTGTCGTGCCTGTAAGTTCCCACGGCAAACACGTTGCCATTGAGCCATTTGCCCGCACTGAACATGGCAGAGGCTTGCAGCCCGAAGCCGTGGTCATAGTCGAAGTTGGTTTCCTTCATGATTACCGCCATGCGGTCTGTCGTCTGGTATGGCAGCTGCACGAAATAGTCTGGCTTCAGATTTGCGTAAGCCATAAGCGTATAACGTCTCTTTATCTGCCACATCAGGCTGACATAATAATAAGAGGACGGCTTCAAACTGGGATTGCCATGTATCTCGGTATATGTGGATGAATAGAACACATTGCTCATGGTGGACCAATAGCTCGGGAACTCAGAGTCGGAACTGAATGAGAGATTGAGCAAATGGTTGTCGTTGATGTTCCACAAGGCATTGAACGTAGGATATACACGCCATCTGTTCCATACGGGTGAGTGATACTGCTCGGCTGCCACAGATGCTTCCAGACTGATGGCCTTGCCTATCTGCTTGCTGAATCCTGCGTGCATGTTCCATAGCCGCTCGTTGATATCTACGCTGCTTGTCGCATCAGGCAAGATGTGACCCTGCTTGTCTGTTGTAGTCTGAAAGCTGTTGTTGCCCATGAATTGCCCATTCACGCCATACGACAGTCCCCATCCGTGTGCCAGAGAATGTGTCTGGTCGGCCGCAAACATCCATTTGCAGATGGTCTGCCTGCTTTCGCTTGCCTGGTTACGTTCCGTTGCTTCCGTACCGTCATCTGTATGCATCGTCCCATCGAGTGTCTGTTGCTGAGGAGTGCGATAGTTGGTGTACGAAGCGCTGACGGCAAGCCCGAAAGGTAATGAGTAATTCACATCCACGTTGTGCAGATACTCGTGACTGTCACTGTGCATTTCGCTTACGCTCGAACCTGTCGTGTGGTTGTTGGAGGTGGTCTTGTCCCATTTCCCCGTATAGGCGATATCGAGACGATGGTTCTTGCCAAAGGCATAATTCATACCCAGCCGGTAGTCATGAGAAAGGCCGGACGACTTCTGCCAGGTTTTATCATGATAGTTTACACGACTGTTGCCCAAGGGATGATTGGCTATATGTGAAGATTCACGGTATGAATTGCCGTCAACAAACTTGTATTGTGCATCCAATCCGAACTTGCCTCTTTGCATGGAAAGATAGAGGTTGCCAAACCCTTCTGCGTATTTGCTTTGCTGCATGCCGCCGATGATTTGTCCCGACAACTGATGGGTGCCGGCATAGTCTTTCGTGACTATGTTGATGGCCATACCTCGCACGTGATAGCGGGCAGGAGCAGACAGCATCACTTCTACTTTGGCCAACTGTGTGGCGGGCATTGCCTTCAGGCGCTCAGCCAGTTGCTCCTTTGTCAATGTAGTGGCTTGCCCGTTGACAATCAGTGTCACCTCATTGCCCATGAAGGAGATGCCGCCAGTGGCATCGCTGACACCTGGCAGGCGCGTCAATGCCTCGTAAGCATTATCGGCAGGCAACTGCTTCAACAGCAAGGGCATGTCGTATGTCAGCATACCACGCTCTGCCTTGACAATGGGCCGTGAACCCTTGACCATTATCTCAGGGAGATTACGCATCATGGTTTCCATAGTGAGCGAATCTTTGGCACCATTGTCTTGAGCATTGACTGTTATGGCCGATGCAACGAAAAGGCTTACGAAGAATAATCTGTTCATTTTGCTATGTGAAAAGTCTGCTACTTGTTTCGGTCGAGTTGTTCCCTATCTGTAGTCATATGCCTAATTGCCCTGCAAAAGTAGCTAAGAATTTCCGAAAGACAATCATACGTCAGGCGTATTTTGTGAAACACTCCTCTCGTTTTATAAGCAACACCATATGGGAATGCTCTCAAACCATATATATAAGGTACGGGCGCAGGAGAAAGTCAGAAGAGGAGAATACAAGGGATGCTATTTCTTGCCTACGCATTTGACGGATAAAACTTAAATTCGTAAATTTGCAATGTCTGTTGAAGGTTTGGTTGGTCCTTGTTGCAACACCAAGTCAATTGAATCACATGACACGACAAAGTACTGAGCAGATTCTTCGCTGCTCACACTCCTAAAGATTAACCATTTATAGTGTTGCATAACAAAGGTATATAAGGATGGTAAGAAAACTGCTCTCCGCTCTGCTTCTGTTCTCTGTTGCAGTTGGTACGTATGCAACAGAATGGAAAGGCAAGTTCCTGATTCTGGAACATTCACAAAGCCGCCCAAACACATGGGCGCTGTGGCGCAAGAACTTCAATGTGGACAAGGTGCCGTCATCGGTGAAAGCACGCATAGCCACAGACACCAAGTACTGGCTCTACATAAACGAACGGCTGGTGGTCTTTGAGGGAGGACTCAAACGAGGACCAGAGCCTAATGCCACTTACTATGACGAGGTAGAG
>JAXJBE010000207.1:0-13215 GCA_036303125.1 Bacteroidaceae bacterium | reverse complement strand
TCGCGCACATCATCAATGGTAATATCACCCTCAATGTGTCTGACAGCCGTTTCCTTCAGATAGTCCGACACCTTCAGTCCGTCAACATCCTGCAAACCAATAGCAGTGCGCCATGCCGAAGCCCTTTCGCGCTTATGTGGTTCTGCCACACGCTCGTAGGCTTCGAAGTCAAGGTATAGTTGTTTGTTTTTATCAGTCATTATTGCCAACCTTTATGTTTCCAATATTACACACAAAAGGGATGTACCTGTCACTGCCTTTCCTCTGTGCTTTCAGTATATCACACTCTCCTAATTCTGCAGGTTCATCAGGATTGTACTCTATGAGCAAATACTGCCTGGCATCCTTTTCTTGTCTAATCAAGAATCCTTCAGGAATATCCTGTTTGCTTACAAGCCGAGTAGGTGCAGTCAATTCAAAAGGCGTGGCTTCACTATTCTTCCAATAATGGAACATGATATAACGAACGCTCACAAAAGCCTTTACTACTTCCTGCGAAAGGCTATATTCCTTAATTCCCAATGCTATCCTGCCTGCCGATTCCGTTTTCTTTCGTGCCATAGGTCCAATCGCATACATCAGCACCAAGTCCAAATGTCCATTAAGCAGTTCTTCTTTCTTTATTCTGCGTAAACGTACCTCAATACTTCCAGGAATAACAATATCCTCGGCAACCATCTGCAATCTGTTTTCATCAAAGTCTTGATATTTGATTGATGTATCATACCGCTTGGCAACAGGAATTGCATTTGTTCCTGCTACATACAGATACATGTCTATCACAATGCCAATGGCTGCTTCTACTTCCTGCTCTGTAGCAGTGGAACTGCCATGTGCCTCATCATTGCGCAATTGCCGAAGAATATCAAGCCTGTCGCTGAAAGCCTTTACCTCTGGATCTTCGCTATATTTCAACTTCTTCAACGACGGTATACCAAATATTGCAGACGACAGCGTTGCATCCTTGCCTGGTTCTTTACCTTCAAGTTCCTTATGATTAATAAGGTAATACAGCTTCTTGAGGAAAGCCTCATACTTCATCAATAGTTGGTTCAAGTGCATACGCTTCTCGTTGGCAGGCAAGCCTTCTGCCATGCACAGCATGTTGAGCGACTCCTTAACAATGCTGTCTACGCCATCAAGGGTGTTAAGGGATTCTGTGTTAAGCACCCTAAAGAGATTGTCCACCGTCTTCTCCATGGGGCGTATTATGCCGGCTATCTTCTCAAAATGTGGCGCATAAGTGCGGCACAAACATTCCTTCAATACATCCTCGTTGTAGTCTGGATGCATTTTCTTGCGAACAATCTCCATCAGGTCCTCCATCGACATAGGATCCGAAGAAGTTGGTTCACTGCCGGATGTCGTGTCATAATCAAAATCAGAATCTCCGTTGTCCACATCTTTAAGCTGTTCCATGAAGATGGAATAGAACTGCTCCACATTGTCGTCAAGCATTTTCTTAAACTTATCCACCTTGGCAAGGTCAGGACGTTTCTTCAAGTCCACCAGTTTGTAGATGTTCTGGAATTTTCTATACTCTCTTAACTTTTCTTCGTCTTGTGTCTTGTCGTCACGCAGAACGACACATAGCTTGTCTTTTTGTCTGAGACTCTCAAACATCACACCTATCTCCGCGAGCCACCTTTGTGCCTCACGCGCACTGATAAGTTCCTGCTCATTCAGGTGTTTCAGCAGTTCCAGTATTTTCTCCAAAGACACCTCCTTCGGTTTCTGTTCCTTTGGGCCTTTCTTCCTTTTCTTTCCACCATTGCCAGGTTCGTCATCTCCATCGTCCACATCGGTAATGCCAGCTATCTCGTCGCTGTCAACAACATCATAGCCACGGATGTCATCACCTGTTTTCTTCGTTGCATCACGATATATCTTGCAGAACACCTGCCAGAAGTCAAGGAATGTCTCTTCTGTATATTTGGCGGCTATGTCGTATACATTCTTCAGCGACATAAGGGCCGAGGCATACTGACCTACTATGTAGCTCA
Organism: Bacteroidaceae bacterium; assembly: GCA_036303125.1. Lineage (GTDB taxonomy): Bacteria > Bacteroidota > Bacteroidia > Bacteroidales > Bacteroidaceae > Minthosoma. The sequence goes on along the minus strand of JAXJBE010000207.1, from coordinate 11,212 downwards.
ACATCTTTGCCTCATTCTCAGGTTGAACATAGTCGGCATCTCCGGGTTCCAGCCCAAGTTCTTCGTTTTGCTTGCGTATGGCAGCTTCCCTTGCCATGCAGATATTTACCCAACCGCGTATGCTGCTCTCCATATCGAGAATGAAGTCGGCATCATCCTTCTTCTGAACATATTCATTATACCACTGGAGGTATGGCTTGCTGGCTGTCATATCCTTGTAGTAGCCGGCAATAAGCTTCGCCTCTTCCTCAGGGTTGAACTGCGAGATGACCATGTCACAATACTTCTTGAAAGCCAGGTTAATGTTCTTGGTATTGACATTCCGCCAAGAACAGTCTATCACATGACATTCATTCTTGTACTTGCAGGTGCGGTTCACACGACTGATGGTCTGTATGGCATTGATATCCTTTATTTCTTTGTCAAGGAAGAGCGTGTGCAGCTTCGGCTCGTCAAAACCAGTCTGCAGTTTGTCCACCACGATGATAAGTCCATTCTTGCCATTCTTGAAGTTATCAATAGCCTGCGCTTCCGAAATGTCACCATTTACCGACGCACACGACTCGTACTTCTGACTATCGCTATATACCACCACAATGGGAGCATTGGCGTACTTGGCATACCGTGGCTCTGCACATTTCTTGGCATACAGTTCACGGATGATTCTCGTATACTTTATGGCAATAGGAATGGAGGTGACAGCCAGCATTGCCTTACCCTCACCACGTATCTTGCCATATACCAGCGAGACGAGACGGTCTACCACAAACGCGGCTATCTTACGCATTCGTGGTTCAAACTCATATACTTTCTGTTTCTTCTGCCGCACATCAGGAATGTTGTCCTCATCGCTGAGGTCAATGTCCTTGGGCATCTCAAAGCCCACGGGCACATTGTAGGGTATGATGTGTTTCGTGGGGTCAAGTATGTAGCCATCGGCTATGGCTTCTTTCATGGAATAGGTATCGAACGGCACCCACAGTGGCACTGTGGTGGCACTGCGGAACTCGCCAAAGCGGCTCAGCGTCTCGTCACTTGGCGTGGCTGTGAAACCGATGAGCAGATTTTTCTTGTATATCTTCTGTCCACCGTGGTTGAACGAGTCTTGCAGCCGTTCAAAGAGATTGATCATCTCCCTGTTGTTCTCGCCAGAGTTAGAGCGGTGTATCTCATCGATGAGGAATGCCACACGCATGTTTTTCAGCTTCTTGCCAGCTTCATCGATAGCCTGCTGCAGGTCGAGAAACTTCTGTATGTTCACCACGATGATGCGCCGTTGGTCGTCAAGGGCATCCACAAAAGTCTGCCTGTCAACAGCCTCCACAAACATCGACTTGTCAATGTTCATATTGTACATGCGCTCGTCCAGCTGGTCGCGCAGCTGCAGACGGTCCACTACCAGCATTATCTTGTCGTAGGCGTATGCGTCCTGGTAGCGGTAGTCCTTGAGTTGCAGAGCTGTCCAGCCTATGATGTTGCTCTTGCCGAAGCCGGCGGCATACTGCATGAGCAGCGAGTAGACAAACTTGTTGTTGCAGAACCGCTCGCGCTTGGCTATTATCTCCTCGGTCTTCTGCTGCGGTATGCCAAGGGCATAGAGCTCGCTACGCAACTTGTCGGTATAGTAGTCAGGGTTGCCCTCATTGTCGAGCATTTCCTTGATGCGACCAATTATCTTGTCGCACCCGAACTTCTGTTTGGGGCGTGGCGAGATGAGGCGGCCGCTGTTTGACTTGCGATCACGCTTGCCGTCTTTTTTCTTCTCATACTTATACTCAATGAAGTTATAGTAGAGAATTTCGTTCTTGATGGCATTTTTGGAATACAGGGCGCGCGCCACCTCCTCAAACTTCTGTTTCTCTGTAAGCAGAGGCGAAGTTACGGGATATGCCTTAAACACCTTGCACACATCGGGCACAAGGCGGTCTACGGTTGCGGTGGACAGGTTTGTTGTGAACTCACCATGCGCCAAGTCGTACATCTGTGCCATGTTGCGCATCACGTAGGTCTCGTTGATGTCGGAGGCGGTGATGTGTATAGCCTTCTCATAGATGGCAAGCAGCTGTTTCTTCTCCTTAGTCACCTTGCTATCGGTCTGCTCTGCCTCAACAATGGAACGCACAGCAGAGAGATAGTCCTTCGCCACCTTGCCACGTCCTTGGTCTTGGGCGTTCTGCCCCATGCTTACGCATTTCAATTCCATGTAACCAAGGAAGATGCCGTTGAGATAGAAGGTCACGTCGGGACGAATATTTGTCATCAAGTTTCCGTTGTATTTCTGCTTGTGTGCTGCTTCCTCTACAGCACAGAAGATGTTCTTCTTGAAGTCTTCATCACCGCGAAGCTCTGTGCCTGGCACATAAAACAAGGTGATTTGCTCGCCTTTGAAGGTGATGGTTTTGAAAGTATTGAAGAAGATGGCCACATTCTGCTTATCTATGACCTTCTCTCTTATCGCTTCAACAAGTTCGTTTTGCAGCGCACGCTCGTCATTGCCGAACTTGCGCATCAGTCGGCTCCACTCCGCAGGTTGGGTGTCACTGATAAACTCTGCCAACACCGATGGAATGAACATGCCGTTCTGCACCACATTGGGTGCCACATAGCGGTAGCCCAAGCCACCCTCATCCTCACGACGGCAGAGATAGTTCATCACATAGTCTTTCTGTATCTTTCTTTCGTCCATGACTCTTCTGTTTTTAGTTCAAAGGTTCTCTACACAGCCCGCTTGCCTGTGATTACTTCATCTATCAAGGAGCGTTTCAAGTCACCGTAACGGCTGATTTGCTTGTTAAGGTTTGACACGATGGTGTCTATCTTGGCGCATTTGTCATCGAGGTAGGTGGCGATGGCGCGTTGCTCGGGGAGAGGGGGATATATAGCAGATATATTATTGAATCTGTCATTGTACAATCTAAGGCGTGAATCAATTATTCCTTTTGAATGTCTCTTAAATTCTTTTACATACATTCCACTTCTTAGCAGATAATGGTAGAAATGAGAAGCGATATTTCTCCCCTCATATACAGCATATGCAGGACTAACTATTCCGTCATTATCAGATATTCCAAGACCTGTTTTCCATGCGAGCATTATATTTATCACCAAATCATGGGCTTTGCATATTTTATAGCCCACTAATGAATCTGCCCGACTTTCGAACTCTTCATCAGAATTCATCTTATCTTTTCTCCTTGCTACACCATAAAATTCAGAAACAGACAACAAATCTTCTTCACCTGTTAAAGACAACTCTTTACGCTCAAAGAAAATGTCTTTCATTCTCTTCACCTCCCAATGCTCCGGCACCTCTCCAATCCACTCAATGCCCGAATCCTTCATCTTCACATTAGGGTTGAGTCCATGAGTAACGGCATGATTGATGATGCTTTTCTTCAGACGAAGATAAGCATCACGCTTGGAAGTGAGGAGGGATACTTGAGTATCTATTTCAGAGAGTTTGATGTCGAGATAGTCAACCATTTTTTGTTGTACTTCCAATGGTGGTACAGGAACCTCAATCCGCCTTAACTTTTCATATGTTAAGTGCATGATGGATACCAAGTTGACTATTGATTTGAAGTATCCAACATGTCCCAAAAAATAAAAAAAATAAAGATAGAACTTCGGATTACACTCTTTGTTAAGGGTGAGTTTATGTACAGAGTTTTGAATATAGCATTCTTGTATCTCATCTTGCCAAAGAGCTGTTTTTCCTACTTCACCACCTTCTGAAATAACTAAGTCGTTTTTGCGTAAACGAAGGCTTTTTAGTTCAAAATCAGAAAAGTACATTTGTTCTACAGAATCTATTTTAAGTTTCAACCAATCAATATTCTTGGATTTGAGATAAGGACGTTGATGAAACCCCAAAATGGGTTTTTCGGTCAGCATCTTACCCAATCGAAGATATCCCAATTCTTTAATTCTTCTATGTTTCCAACTTTTCATAGTACCACCTTCTTTATTTCAGAATCCAACTCTTCAATTTCCTTCAAAATATCCTCTGCCTTTTCCATTTTCTCAGGCACATAAAACTCCTTGTTGAAGTTGATTTCAACTCCAACCGTATTACCGCCGAGTGTATAAGGCTTAAAGACATACTTCTGCATAAAGGCATCAATCTCACGCTTGTTGGCAGTCTCATCCATGTGGTGCGGTATTATCTCGTAGTCGCCTGTGGTGTAAGGTGCAATGGAAATTTTGTGTACCGAGTTTTTCTTGCCAGTAGAAGCCTTGAATGCGAACATGCCGCAACCAAGATCGCGTACGGAGCCATCCTCACGGGTGTGAAGAATAGTGCACTGGTCGGGACAGAAAGCATACATTCCGTCCTTCTCTGTCTCAACAGAAAGGGCGAGGTTTAGCTTTTCTTCCGTCACACGCTTGGCTATCGCTTTCAGCTCGTCGGATGACAGCTCTTGCAAGTCGTCGTAGCGTGTATCGCCAACGGTCAGTGCCACAGGCTGTTTGATGACGAAAGGCTTGCTGTCCTCGCAAACAGTCTCCTCCACATAATGTCCAGCGTCTGACACCTCAGTGAGCGTGAGCGACTGCTTGTTGTAGTAGAAGTGCTCACGGTCATAAATCTTGCAGATGTCCGACGGTTCAAAGCGAGCCAATGCATCTACAATTTTGCCCAGGTGCTCGTCGCCCATCTCGCGACGCTTGTCGCCCTTCGACTTCTTCAGTGGTTGCCACAGACTACTGCCATCAATAAGAGCCACCTTGCCACGACGCTCCACAGACTTATTCTTGTTCATAATCCACAGATAAGTGTAGATGCCTGTATTGAAAAACTCCTGTTGCGGCATCTGTATGATAGCCTCCACCCAGTCGTGATCGAAGATGTATTTGCGTATGTTGCTCTCGCCGCTACCAGCGTCGCCCGAAAAGAGCGTAGAGCCATTGTGTACTTCTACGGCTATGCCATCGTCGGCAAGTTGCCAAAGGATGTGCTGCATGAAGAGAAACTGACCGTCGCTGATTGACGGCAAGCCGGCAGGAAACTGTCCCAACTTATCTGCCTTCACTTCCTTCTCATAACCCTTCCACTTGGTGCCATAAGGTGGGTTTGCCACGATAAAGTCGAAGCCCTCCTCCATGTCGGCAAACGGCACCATCGTGAGCGTATTGCCATACTTGATGGTTGACATAGGGCGGAAGCGCGACTCTATGGAAGACAAGGCATAAAGAGAATCATTGAGCTCGCTGCCGTATGTCTTGATGTATTTGTAGCCATCCTTCTGCAAACGGTCGGAAACGCCAAAAAGCAAGTTGGCGCCTCCACAGGTGGGGTCGTAGCCATGCAGCAGTTTGTCCTTGGGTTTGTTCACCTTCAATGCCACAATACGGGCTATCAGCTCGATGATGTCCTCTGGCGTGTATTGCTCACCAGCCGTACTTGCAGAAATGTCAGCCCAGCGTCGCTTGATGTGCTCTTCGAGCGTGGTGATGGCAGAGTTGTCGTAAGGAGCAAGGTCTATCTGCGCCCAGGCGGAAGCCACCTGGAACAGGATGCCTTTCTTGCGCAATTCAGCCACGATGCCGTCCATATTGAGGAACTTTTGGTCGGTTTTCTCACGCTCTATGCCAAGCAGCTGCTTCAGCACATCATCGAAAGCCTTGAGATACTCGGCAAAATCCTGCTCAAAGGTATTGTCGTTCATGCAGATAGACCTCAGCGTCTTACCCTGCATCACAATATACCTGTTGTAGCCGCACTCCTCAGCGTCATACAAGGTTTTAAAGGCTTTGGCATCGCTTTCCACAGTAGTGCCGTACTCGCTTTCCACCCGTTTGACAGTATTGATCATCCTACCCTCCACCATGACGAGGGCAAAGAACGGCATCATGTAAGCCGGAAAGTCGCTCTGTTTGATGCCGGCAGCAAGAAGTAAGTCGGCAACTGCCCAAATGTCACTCTCATAGTGCATGATGTCCTGCACCGGATTCTGTATGTTGTTTTCTATCATATAGATATCTTTTTTAGATTATTTGCTATACAAGATTTATCATCTTTATATTTTCATCATAATCGCTATGCTTCTTAATGTACTTGCCATACCAACGTATGACATGACACATCTGCAGCACATACCCAAAGAATATGTCCTTGCGTTCCTCGTCAATATACCATGGTTCATCTTCACTTGTATGTGAGTCTTCATTGGTGAACTTTCTAATATTGTTGACAATCTCTGCTATCTCTGATGGGAATATAGCATCACCGTCATCTCCACCTTGTTTTGAAGGTGCTTTTCCCCATCTTATTGTTACATTGACTTTACTGGAGTCATCTTCTCTCTTCCTGAACTTCACGTTTCCACCAGCCATGAATAAACTTGCCAGTTGAACAACAATGCGTCTCTTGCCTTTCTCCTCCTCAATACATTCTTCGGGCAACAGTCCATGTTCAAGCGCACTCCAGAACAGATATTCAAGTACCTGGCGCAAAGGATTGCCCTTATATTCAAACCCTATATTTTCTTCTGGATAATACAATGCGCTCAACATTCTGAGCATAAGTTTACGGGCCCTGACATCAATCAGTCTGCCTTCTCCCATATAGCAGAATGTATCGTGATGACGATAAAGAACCACATTCATAGCCATATTCTTAGCTATACGCGTAATATTTTCTAAAAGTTTTTCAGGTGCTGCCTCGCAGTCTGTTGTGTCTTTTAGATAAAGCATATCGCCCCAATCTTCCTCATGTTTTGAATGTTGGTAACGTGCTCCGTTCACAACATTTCCAAAGTTTAACATTGTGCCTGCAGAGAGAATATACCAAGGCAACACTCTGCGCTTTTCGCCGAATATGTTGGTAAGAGACGGTAGTACAGCCGTAATGAACTCCTCTTTCTCGGTGTCATCCTTGTGGATTTTACAGTTTGCATCAAGAATGATGGCAGAGTATTCTTCAAAGTTTTTCTTCAATGAATATTCCGCCTCTTCCCAATTTTCAAAAGGCACAAGTTCTATATTGTACTTATCGGCTGTTCCCTGAAAGCCAACATATAAACTCGTTATTTCGCCATTTTCAAGAGCTTGGTCATCAACCCAAAGCACCTTGTATATAACGTCATTTGTCATAACTCTACACTTTCCAAGTTAGTATTATAGAATGTCAACTTATAAGAAACGGGAAACTCGGAATCCGGTTCTGAAACGAACTTAGCGTCACCGCCAAATTCGCGCATCAGTTTCTGCACCTCATAACCGCCAATTCCGAAATGACTTTCGCTGCCAGTCGAAGTCGAACCCATTTTAGAGGTTTTGCCATAGATGAAGACATCTTCAGGATTTATCTGCTTGTGAATGGGAAAGCCATTATTCGAAACCACCACCACATAGTTGTCTCCCTCTGTAGTAAGCTCGATTTTTAGGATGTTTTTTCTGTCAGCACTATTCTTAAAACCATGACAACATGCATTGCTCACGATGTTGTCAAAAATAATTTCAAGTGCTTCAGGAGCAAACTCCACATACTCAATAGGGTCGCCTTCATTGAGTAAGATCTTTCCAGTTTCGCTATACCGTCCAGTAGCCTCATCGTAATCAATCTCTGGTAACTCCTGCGATGCATGATGCCGAGACTTGTCATACAAAAACGTAAACAGAGGATTCTGCTTGCGGGCAATGTAGTCCTCAATGAACTCAGTCAAGGCAAAGTGCTTCACGGCAAGTCCGTTACCTCTGTCAAACTTGTTTATCTGCTGCAGAAGTTGCCCTATAGTATTCTGTAAACTGTCGTATATCGTCGTTACTGATATTTTGCGGATTTTGCCAGTTGTTGCATCATCCGAAACTACACCATTTCCCTCTTTGCGGGCTTGCTGAAGAATAGTCCACCAGTTGTTAAGATTGAACAAGGTCTGCCCAATGGCATGCTTCTTCATGTGCATATCTTTACGGAAAGACTCATAAGATTCAATAATTTTGCGGTCAGCGTCAGTCAAGCTGCTGCGAGTGTCCTCTTTGCAAATAGCCTCCTGCTGTTCCTTTGATTTGGGCACATTTATCACTATCGACAACAAATCACAACCATTAAGTCGTGTGATGACATTCCCCGTTGCCAACATACGAGCCTGTCGTTCCGTCATTTCAGACATGATGCTGTGGAGAAGGAAATCCTCCGTTACCTCAGTTGACTTAATTCTTACGGGAACTACCTCGCCTCTCAAGGCTACAGGCTGTGTAGATGTTACTCCGTGAAGTCTTCCCACTTTAAATTTTCCTCCAATGAACCCAACAAGAAGACAGTCCGAAGTAAGTATGCGCCATTCTTCCTTTGATGAGCATTCAAGAGTACTTCTATCAATATCACAATTCATGTATGAAGAAGACAGATTCTTCATTCCAACGATAGGGCATTTCCCTTTTTGCTTAACAAAAGGTACAATCTCTATAACATCGGACAGCTTGAAACTCCTTTCACCTTCCTTTGGCTGCTGTATGTACTGTGGCATCAGATAGCGTGAAGGCATCAGGTTTATATTTCCTGTAAGCTCCGATGAGTTGCCAATCCACACATGCTTTTCGTCCATGCTCTTGATGGCCTCAATGACGGATTGCACCTTCAACACATATTCCTTACTATGAGCCTTGTCACGCTTTGCAAGAAACTCTTCACTTGTGGCATCCACTAGAACAACTTTGTCTTCATGATTCTTCTTCACATGAAGGAGACAAAGATTAATGCCGCTCAAAGGCTGTAAAACAGGTGGAAGTCCTACGACGAGCATACTGAATTGTCCACGATAATCCCACAGAATTTTTCGCACATCAAACCAACCGCTTCCATCATAACAAAAGTTCATAGGCAAGATACAACACAACTCGCCATTATCTTGAAGCTGTTTAGTTATGATGTCGTACATCAAATCAACAACTTTTCGCCCTTCTCTTCCATGAAGGATTGGAGGAAACGAAAATACGTAGTCATATCGCTTGTTTGGCGAACCAAGAGAACTTCCCAATTCAATATTAGAGACAGCGACAGCATATTCAGAATGTAACAGCACTTGAGAAAAAGCCCAGTTAATTTCATCAATCTCAAAACCATCAACCGTGCAGTCTGACAAATGATATGCAAAACTTCCATCACCAGCATATGGAACAAGCACGCTGCTTCCAGCCTTTGGCTCTGCAATATCCAGACACAAATCAATCAATGACTTAGGAATAAATTGTTCACCTTCATTAAATCTTGTAACATCAGCAAGCTCCCTATTGTCATAACAGAATTTTATAACAGCAGAATATTCTGATTTCAACAAACGTATATCAGACTCTGACATAAAATCAGACAACGATACAACGTATTGACATAAAATGTCAACAACCGTCGGATTCGCGTCTGGCATTAAGCCATAAAGCGACACCATGAGCTGTTTATGAGGCTCACAGAAAATATTGCTTTTCTTCTGTGCATTGAAGAAGTTGGTTACGATGGCCTTGGCCTCTGATGTCAGTACTGCGAACTTTGTCATATGCGAAAAAAAATTAAAGTTTAACGTCTATTCTTTGTTATTGACGTTGCAAAGTTCTACATCATCTGTGCATCTATCGTGCATAGGAAAATATTTTTTTAGATTTTCTGCTATTTTCTTTGAAATTTCCTTCCGAAACCATTCAGGAGAAACAACTTCCACATCAGGCAGGAATGAAAATATCTGCTGACATAGTTCTTTGTTGGGTTTAACCCTTATAACAATTTCATCTTCTTTACCTTCTACCTGCTTTTGACTTTTATGTATAGGTTTGGACAGAACATAGTTCAGACGATTGCCATAAAAACGCAGTACTATTTCTTGCGCTACCACGTTCTTAGGTACAGTAACTCCAACTACGTCATCAAAATATGTAGAGAAGTCAATATCCTTGTTGGGTATAAATGGAACATTAGCTACAGAAAAAGACACGATACGGTCAAGAGCCATATTCATTATCCAGCTCTTGTCTGGTACAAACCCAAACAAAAACCAACGATTATTATACTCCTTTATGTAATAAGGATGTAATAAATATAGCTCTTCTGTCTTCCCATAAGGTTGATAGTAAATGTTTAATGGCTGATGATTTGCAGTATGGTCAATAATGGCAGAGAGATTCTTTAATCCAGTAAAATCATCATTCTGCCCAAAGTTCACCACATTCTCCGTATTCGCTTTTAGGCCAAAACGGTATTCCAACTTAGAGATGACCTCTTCCAGCCAAGCATTAGCTTTGCTGTTGCGAAAAGGTTGCAACATCTCAATGGCTGCACGTAAAGTGTCTATTTCATCAATAGACATCTCATTATTGTAAATTGAGAAATCAGGGTCGGAGTATCTATAGTAGCATTTTTTACCGTCATAAGGCCTTGATTCAAGATATACATTCGAAGGCAGCATATTTCTTATTCTACTTATATATTTACGCAAGGTACGCTCCTTTATAGTAGAATCCGGACCACTTACATCATAACGGAACTCATTGACCTTATCTAAAAGGTCATCAATAGAGTATTTATGTCGTTGATCACTAAAGCAACGGTCCAAAACCATGATTTTAGTATTATCTATCTCTTTTGACATTTTAGCAAGATTATTTTGTCCTATATGTAGTAATGGCTTTCGATTAATCTTGTAATTTTATAACAGATATTTGCAATGTATACACATGCGCTTATTATATCTGTTGACTAACATGACAAGTTCTTTTTATTTATCGATGCATTAATGTATATTTTTTAAAAACTATTGATTTGACGGAATATTAAGAAGTTTCTCCGCCTCTATCTCAATCCGGCTTTTCTTCGTCTGCACGATAAGCGAGCGGACATCCACATCAAGAGCGTCTGCCACTTGAACAAGCGTTTCGAGGCTTGGTTGCGAATAGTTGGTACACCATTTACTCACTGTTGCAGGATCTTTACCCAATTGGTCTGCCAACCACTTCGCAGTTCGTTTGTTTTCTACCAATACTATTTTTATGCGATTGATGTCTTTCCTTGCCATATCTTTTAATTTATTTCATATGCAAAGATAAAAACAATCTATGAGAATCACGAAAAACTATGGAAATAGTTGCCTAAATTATTGCGTTTTACATCTATTTAAACACAAAACAGTGACTATTCCTAAAATTAGTTGACAGAATTGGATGCGATTAACTAATTAGGTTTACTACTTTTATTCAGTTCTCTGTTTTACTTTACAAGTTCTGT
>JAXJBE010000206.1:0-14420 GCA_036303125.1 Bacteroidaceae bacterium | reverse complement strand
TTTTAAAATAAAATATTCCTGAATGATTACTGGTTATTACTGGATATTACTGACTGCTAATCCAGTCCGCTACGCGGACACAACTGCCGATTCCATGACTCGACAGCGAGTCTTTCTCTTGTGGTCAGCAATTGCCAGGAACCGAAGGAGCAGCGAGAGCAGAGCCAAGCTTGCTTGAGCTATGCCGAGTCGCGTCTGAGGAAGACGAAGTCAATGGACAGGAATTTGTCAGAAATATCACGTCCCTTAATTTCTGACAAACTTTCTGATTGACTCCACACATGAATCGCCCGCAAGGTCTTTGACAACCTTTTTCAACTTGTCCTTCATCACCGTCTTAGGGTCGACTATCACGTTCTGCATCATCTCTAAGGCAGCGCTCTCATCTGCCGTCTCTGTGAAGACCTCGAAGAGGATTGGCCTGTCGGTCATCTGCGGGCAGAAAAATTTATCATAAGCTTGCAAGAACTCTTCTTTACCGCTCGCGACCAAATATTCATAGCCCAAATCTATAGCGTAATCCTTAACCAACATGTTTGACTTATTGCCAAAATGCCCAGCAGCCGCCATATATGGATCTGCTGCTTCACCAAATTCAGCCGCTATATGTCCAGGATTACGGAATTCCGTTCCGCGTCCGTTATTGATTATCATGACACGTGCGTTGCCTCTTATATCGGGAGTCAGCATCGAGTTCATGTCATAGAAGAAGGACAAGTCTCCGAATATGCCAAAGAACAACTTGTCTTTGTTTGCCATAGCAGAACCTATCATTGTTGACAGGCATCCGTCTATACCAAATCCTCCGACATTACTTGTTGACTCAACGCCTTCGGGAAAAGGGAATGCGTTCCAGGAACGAAGACTATTCAATATGCCAAGGTGCACCTGCGAGCCTGACGGAATCTTTGGAGCAGCATGCTGCGCTATCCAAAGGTTGCTGAACGGAAGTTCCTTGATTCTTGACTTCACCTTCTGAAGTTCTGCATTGCATTCATTCAAGAGTGAGCCAGACTGCACGCTCTTGCCAGAAGTGTAGTGGCGGAAGAAATATTCCTCTGGCATATTGAACATATATGTGATGCGGTGGAAATAGTCTCTAATCTCACCGTCTTCATTGACTCTCCACACCTCTCTGGCCTTAATCCTGGTGGCTGTATAGTCTCCTGTTATCTCTCCTATGTGTATCAATAGCGCAAGCTCAAGACACTTGGGATAATAGTACTTCTGCATTAAAGCCATCTGCAGCTGGACTCTATGCTTCCCGTAATAATTGCTCGAACTGTCACATAGTACCACTGCATTATGGCTTTCACAGAAATTGTCAACGGCTGCGGTCAATGCACCAGAGAATCGGAGGTGAGAGCCTACGAAGATGCCTATCTTGCCGTTTGGCATGACAGGAAATTCGGATCTGCAGTCTATCCTCTTGATGATTTTCGCTGGCGGCACAGACTTTGCAGAGAAATCACGGCTGTAGCTTGTGACCAGATTTATATGCACAGGGCCACCGCCAAACTTTGTGAGGCATGATATTGCCTCATTTGCCTTAATGGTGCAGTTCCATTCATCATCCTTATCCTTGACGGTCTCGAGATTGAAAGACCTTACCACTGTGTCAGAAGGTGGAGATGTGCGATCTGTGACTTGAGCGACCATCTGCCCGACACGGGAAGAGAACTGGCTGCTTGTTATGGCCAATATTGGCAGTTTCCTATAATACGCATCTGTCAATGCCGGCATGTAGTTTCGTGAAGATGTAGCCCCTGTGCAGCTCAACACTACAGGTTCGCCGCTTTCTGCACACAGTCCGCTTGCCATATAAGCGGCACTGCGTTCGTCCACACAAGAATACATCTCAAAGAAACTGTCGCCTTGGAGGCTTCCGACAAAGGTGACGTTTGTTGCGCCAGGAGAAGCCACTATCTTTCTGATGCCATTCTGCTTCAGCAAAGATATCACTATCTGTATATTGCGTTCAGAGGAAAGTATCTCTACCCCCCCCGTCTTACTATTTATTGTTGACATGGTTATTTTATCACCTTTTTAATTGTTTCCATACCTTTTTCTCCGACTACATCTTTGACAACTTTTTTCACTTTGTCTTTGAGTACCTTTTTAGGATCCACCTTGAAACCGCATGTTATCTCCAAGGCGTCACTCTCTTTTTGGCTATCGGTGAACACTTCAAAAAGCATTGGTTTGTCAGTCATGTGAGGAGTCAAGAATCGCTTTGCCGCATCGGTGAAGTCTTCTTTGCCGCTGGCCGTGATGTATTCATATCCCAGGTCCTCTGCGTAATGGCGAACCAGATTGAGGGATTTGTTTCCGTAATGGCCAGCCGCAGACATGTACGGGGCCGCATTCTCCCCAAAGGCATGACAAGGATGCGAATAGTTGCGGAATTCTGTTCCACAGCCGTTGTTGATGAGCATGATGCGTACATTGTTGCCGACATGGCGGTTGCCTAAGACATTCATATCGTAAAAGAAAGCGAGGTCGCCAAAGACTCCTATATATATGCGTTGCGGATTAGCAAGAGAAGCTCCCACCAAGGATGATATATCTCCGTCTATGCCAAATCCTCCGACATTGCTATTGCTATCGACGCTCTTTGGAATGTCAAAGAAGTTCCATGAGCGCAAGGTGTTGAGAATGCCGAGATGCAGCTCTGACGTTTCGGGCAGCATCATCGACATCTGCCGTGCCATCCATATATTTCCGAACGGAAGTTCTGGAAGCTCAGACTGAAGCTGCTCTATCTCTGCCACACATCCATCATAGCAGGCATGCAGGTTCTTTCCGTCTTCAGAATAATGCTCGAAGAAATAAGATTCGGGCATTTCAAAAACGTCAGTCAGTCTGCCCCAGAGGTCTCTGAGCTCGCCGTCCTCATTCACTCGCCAAACAGTCTTGCCGTTTAATCTGTAGCAGGGATAGTTGCCAGAGACTTCTCCTATATGGACGACCAGGTCATATTTCCTGTTTGGCGAATCATAGAAGGACTGCGCAAATGGCAATGCAGCCTGGGCCATGTAATCTCCTTTGTATCCACTGGTGTGGTCACACAGCACGACAGCGTCATGTGTGGCACAAAATCTGTCCAGCACTTTGGTTTCCTTGTCAGTAAACTTCTTGTGTGAGCCGACAAACACCGCCACCTTTCCAGCCGGAAATGCAGGAAGGGAATCGAAGGCGGTATGTCTGCGGATGACTCTGACAGGCGGTAACTCTTTCACTGTGAAGTTCTTACTGTAGCTGGTGAAGAGATTGATGTGGATGGGGCCGCCACCGTGATGCTTCAATTCGAGCAATGCCTTATTGACTTCTATTGTGCACAGCTTCTCATCGTTGGAATCTTTAATGATGGGGGCTTCCACGCTTATCTTTACAATGTCGTTAGCTGTCTTTCGACGGTCAATGTTCTGCGCTATCAGATGGCCTATCCGGTAGTTCCCCTGATGTGACGTGAGAGCCACGATGGGCAGTTTGCGATAGTAAGCCTCTGTCAGTCCAGAGTAATAATTGCGTGAAGCTGTTGCTCCTGTACACGTGAGAACTACTGGCTCGTCGCTCTCTGCCGAGAGTCCGCATGCGATATATGCGGCACTTCTCTCATCTACTGACGAATAGATCTCAAACCAGGGGTCTTGCTGAACACTGCCGACAAACGTTATGTTGGTGGTGCCTGGCGAAGCAACAATCTTTCGGATTCCGTGTGCTTTCAGCAGCGCAATCACTATCTGAACATTACGTTCGTCTGTATAGTATTTCCCTTCAGTCTCTATCATGAGTGTTTTCTGTATGGATTAATGAAAAATCTGTATGTAGGTGTTCATAATTAGCTTTATAATATCTTCGTTCTATTTTGATGCAGATTTCTGTTTCGTTTGAAGGAGCGATGCGGGCATCGTGACTGAAAACGAGGCAGAAAGATGCGCAAAAGAGAATGGAGATATTAGAAAACACCTACTATGTAAATATAAGATAATTTTGAATACCTACTTATCTTCAAGGATGCTGACAAGGTGTGCTCCCATAACTCCTGCGCCTCCTAAAATCAGGATCTTGCTCATTGTTGTCGTGGATCATTTGATTTGCGACATCAATGGCAATATGAAAATGAGGTCAGAAAGTGTAATTCATGTCATCTAAGCTGAACACACCTGCACCGCCAGTCATATAAACGATGTCGCCAAGGATGGAGCGACCCATGTCGCTTGTGAGGAAGACTGCCATGTTGGCTATCTCTTCAGGCATCACATAACGACCTAATGGGATTCTATCGTGATGAATGTTTTTTTCTCCTTCTCTTAGCAGCATAGGTGTGGCTGTAGGGCCAGGGGCTACTCCATTGACGGTTATGCCGTATGGAGCCAAACTCTTTGCAAGCCCAAGGGTAAGTCCTCGTATTCCCCATTTGCTGAGGGTATATGCGGAAATCGCCGGACGAAGGCTTGACGAGGATGCTACATTGAGAATATTTCCTTTAATATGGTTGTCTCGATAATACTTGCCCACCAACTGCGACAAGAAGAAAACGCCTTTCAGATTTGTGTCAAGAACGGCATCATAAGTCTCTTCATCCGCATTTGGCATGCTTGCTCCCAATACTCCTGCATTGTTGACAAGGACATCAATCTGGCCTACCCCCCCCGACCGTATTCGATCCAGCATGGAGTGGAAGACATTTTCAAATGAATTTACATCTCTGTTATCAAGCATGCAAGCATAGACCCTGCCATCGCAACCAAGAGATGCGCAAGCATTGTCCAAGCGAGCCTGGTTTCTTCCTGTGATTATCACGGTCGCTCCAGAGTTGAGGAAAGCCTTTGCTATGGCATAGCCTATTCCGCTTGTCCCTCCTGTGATGAGTGCGCAGCGTCCCTTCAACAACTCAGACGGAGCAGCTTCCACGACATTTGCCGTCACATAAATTGGACGTTTGGCAAATATCACCTTTAATGATTTTTTTACTAATCTTTTTATATTCATCTTTATGAACACCTACTCAATTATGAAATTTATTATGTATGGTATTTTTGAGATTTTTGACAATCGTAGCTCTTTCATGGGTTGAAAGGCCAAGATAAAATGTTGACAACATAGACCCAAGCACACTGACCAGAAGTGTCACCGAAAGTCGTCCTACGCCTGGATTCATGACAGTCACAATAAGGCTGGGCAATATTGCAGCAAATGCCGTCACTAATGTTATCTTCATTATGACTTCCTTCACGAACATCATTGGGGGGAATCCCAGCAGTCCCTTCATGATGTAGAGTCTTACGGTATCCACCAAAGCGTAAACAAGGATGAACACCACGTAAGTTGATTCTGGCGCCATTCCCAATTTAAAGCACATCCAAGTCAGAGGAAACACCAGGCATCCAACGCTTGATATCCAAATGACATATCGTCGGACTGTCCCCGTAGCCATGCAGGCGGTATACCCTGTATTTCCAAGCATGTTTATCATTGAGCCAATAATGGTCAGCCTCAGAAACATGACTGCATGGTCTGGAACGATTTTCAGCCACAACGTAAGGATGTATTTTGTTTCAAATAATATTGGCAATGAGAAGATGAGAAGCAGGAAGAATGAGAATTTCGCCCCTCGGCATACCAATTTGAACATCTCTTCCGTTTTGCCCACCGCGTATTGCTTTGTAATCTGCGGATTGATGGCCATTGTGAAATTATTGACGAACTGCATAATGGCGGCATCGACCTGCGTGGCCACACCTCTGGCTGCATTGAGTGTCACGCCAAAGAACAGATTGATGAGTATGTTGACTCCCTGAGTGTTGAACAAATAGCAGCAACTTGTCAGGAATGTCCATCCTGCAAAACCCGACATCTCTTTCAGCTGATTGCGGTCATACATCATGCGATACCTGCATTCCTCAAAATGCCTTGCGCAATATGAGCCGTAGACAATGCGTATCAGCAAAGATACCGTGGCGAGTAAAACTGCGTATGTTATCAGCTTGTCGAATGGAGATACGACTATCAAGTAGCAGATCAGCAACTTCAATGACGCTTCAAGAATGCTGATGTATGCGAATGCTGTCATCCGCTCGTGCGCTATTATGCAAGCATTGTAAGGAGTATTGATGAGGTTGATGCTGAACATGATGAGCGAGCAGTGGAGAACCCAGTTTGCTGCCGTCATTCTGCTTTCTGGTATATTCATGTGGGTATTGAGAAACCATCTTCCCACTGTCTCTCCCAGCAATATTACAATCAGTGATATCACAATCTGTATATTGATGCTGGTGGAAAAGATTATTTTCAGCTTCTCGACATTTCCCTTGCCTAATTCAAACGTTATGAAGCGACTTATCGAAGAGGACAATGATCCTGAGATGAGCGAGAACATTGCAACTACTCCGCCAACCACATTGTATATTCCATAGTTCTCTACTCCTAACGCGTTCAACACGACTCTGCTCGTGAAGAGAGAGATGAACATGATGAATATTGTGCGGAAATAGAGGAGAAGGGTGTTCTTCGCTATGCGCTTGTTGTTTTCTTGAGACATTTATTATAGAGGTGTTCTATAAATTAGTATTTATGTTTTATCGTGGTTTGTCCTTTTTGCTCGGTCGATTTTGGCTTCTCACTTGCATCTGTCTCTTTTTTCATTCGGTCACGATGCCCGCATCGTTGACTTCGCCTTCTTCCTCCTCACTCGGGATAGCTCAAGCGAGCTTGACTCTCCTCTCATTCGAGCGTCAGTCCCTTCATTCAAAAGAGACATCTGCTGAGTGATAGCCTCAAAATCGTCTCGAGCTAATTTTTAGAACACCCCTATAGACCTATATATTTTTTGATTCCAGCTGGACATATCTTGTCGCTCAGTTTAGCGAACATGTATGACAACAGCGTGCATGCCAACCACTTCATTGGCCAGATGCGTGGAATATGAATGTATTGCATTGCGAATAATATCAGGCAATGAGTAAGGTATATGAAAAATGACAGTTTGCCCATCTCGTTCATCCAATTCGCCATTTTTGTTTTCTTCGCTTTATCATACCATAACCTGGCACTGTCAGAGAAAAGCCACAGAATCACAAAGTATGTATATAAATGGGATGAAAGCTTTATGCCATGGGCTATACTGCCATAATGGTTGTGCAGCCATGCTATGTGAATGCAGCTCAGGATTATTCCTATGGCTGCGCATACTAACGGTCTTTTGGTCCTGACAGGCATTCTGAGGTCTTGGGCTTTTAAGACGCCCATCACATAAAATACCATCCAGACAATGAATGGGGAGCCTGACTGCACCATGGTCAGATTGGCATGTTTTATCCTCATGACATAATCGAACAAGGATATGCCGAATATTGTCACTATTACGGAGTACCCCCCCCGAATTTGTTGTTAAGTCGCTGTATCGCAGGGGTCAGTATATAATATTGCATGATTAGCATGATGAAATAGAATATGCTCATCTCTCCCGCAAATGCTTTCAACATTGTCAACAAGGGGTTGTGGCCCGCCTTGACAGACAGGAGAACCCAAGGAATGGACCAAATGAGCATAGGATAATACACTCTTGGTATTTGTTTTCTCAGGAATCTTGAGTAACTTCCTTTCTCTTCAAAGGATTTTCTTCCTATAAAGTAACCTGAGATGGCCAGGAATATAGGCACTGCACAATTAAGGAATTGTCGCAGGAACAGGTTGAAGTGCATCAGCCCGTCCACGTATGTATGGATGCCGATTACCATGATGATGGCCATTCCTCGCAGGAAGTCAAAGTATGTGTCTCTTTCTTTCATATACAGGCATATACAAGTGGGGATAAAAAAGAAGGCGTGATGTGGCGCATCTGCCGAGCAGAGCGTTTTTTTTAGTCAGGAATGACCGGGGACCGAAGGAGCAGCGAGAGCAGAGCCAAGCTTGCTTGAGCTATGCCGAGTCGCGTCTGAGGAAGACGAAGTCAATGGACAGGAATTTGTCAGAAATATTTTTTGAAAATTATATTTTTAATATTCCTGGATGATTTCTGGTTATTACTGGTGATTTCTGACCGCAAATACAGTCCGCGATGCGGACATGTGACTGTGTGATGGTTTCGCAGGCGAAACGTTTTTGTTTGAGTCAGGAATGACCAGAAATGGACAGGAATTGTCAGAAATATTTTTGGGGAAATTTCAAAACAAGATATTCCTGAGTGATTACTGGTTATTACTGGATATTACTGACAGCAAATACAGTCCGCTATGCGGACATGTGGCCGCGAAATGGTTTCGCAAGCGAAACGTTTTTTTGTTTGAGTCAGGAATGACCAGAAATGGACAGGAATTTGTCAGAAATCTTTTTTCTTGAAAATTGCAGGCATATTCATGGCTACAAGGGAGCGGCTATTCCAGCTTCTCCAGATATGCATTGGGGATGTAGGTGGTTGCGATGGTGAGGAGTCCGTCGATGATGACGGCTACACGCTGCTGACCGCAGTAACGAGCCACCTTGCCGACGACACCTTTGAACTGGCCTCCGATGACACGCACAGTGTCGCCATTGTCAAATTTGTGTTCGTCTGGAGGGACAAGGACATTGCCGCCTGTCTGGTCTGCGCAGACAATCATGAAGTTTACCATCTGGCTGTCTGGCACTATAAGGGGCTCTTTGCAAATTTCTCTATCTACGGTGTATCGCCGATAATAGAAGCGGAGGTAAGGGAGGTTGGCGTTGTCGTAGACGAATGCCTTTATATCTTCTTCTCTGCCACGGGCGAAAAGGATGTTGAGCATGCGGGATTCTTCTACTTTGATTCGTTTGCCATTCACCATCTTGAATGCTTTGATGGTGGGATGGTAGGCCTCCATGCCTTGCTCCACTAAGTAGTCGTATGCCTTTTTAGCTTGTCCGTATGTGGCACGCAGAGCATACCAATGGCTTGTTTTTCTTTTCTTGATGGCAGCAGGGATGTCTGTTGCCAACAGGGCATTTCTCGTGGACACCCCTGTTTGTGAGTTCTCGGCCTGCATTGGCTGCTGAACTTCGGGGAGGACATCGGGGGTAAACCCGATGTTTGGAGGGATGGAAGTGCCCTCAAGGGTGTCTTCATCATCAAATTCTTGTTTTATGACATTCATATCGATGACCTAACCTATTCTAACAGAACTCGGCTATGGGCACAGAAAACGGCATGAAGAATATGCCATTTATATGCCAGAACACAACGTCTGACCACGGTGAAGTGAGGAGAACGCTGCGAAATCCGTTGCAAAGGTACGAATAATTTCTTGTTTAATGTTGTTAACGTATAGATAATGTTAGTTTATTCCATGGTTTTATACTTTCTTAACATATTATATGACTGGGCATCTGCGGTGAAACTCAGAAAATTCGCACAGCGAAACCGTTGCATGACTGCATGTCCGCTGTGCGAAAGGTGTTTATAATTTATATGCGCATCACTTGGCTATCATGACCACGCCGCCTCGGGGAAGGAGCTTGAGCGTCTGTGGTAAGGACTGCAGGCCTTCCTCTATCTTCCATGGAGAAGAAGCATTGCCGCTGTCGGCAAACATCTGAACGGTAGGTTTCTTCAGTCGGAGGCGTGACCAGTCAACCTTGACGGTGCGCTCGCTGTCTGAGCCATTGATGGCAGCGACATACCATCTGTCACCACTTCTGCGGGCCATGACCACATACTCGCCGGGATAACCAGCGAGGAGGCGGGTGTCGTCCCACACGTTTGGCAGACGGGAGAGGAAATCCTGCACGTCCTGCGGCTGGGCAAGGAAGCTCTCTGGGCGATCGGCCAGATGCTGGAGTCCGGACTCAAAGAGAACGGTCAGAGCCAGTTCGTGGGCATGGGTGGTGATGTGGGGATGCTGAGAGTCGGAGAAAGCGCAAGGAGTGTAGTCCATGGGGCCTATGACATTGCGTGTGAACGGCAGTGTGGCATTGTGGGCCGCGGCCTTCTTGGTGAATGTAGGCACATTGTTGTACCACTCTGCTCCATATACGCCTTCTGTGGAGAGGAGGTTGGGGTAAGTGCGCTGCCATCCGCGAGGGATGGAGGCTCCGTGGAAGTTGACGAGGAGATGGTGGCGCGCCGCCGCCTCAAGGAGGTCGATGCAGTAGTTCATGTTCATCTCGTTGTCGCCAGAGAAGAAGTCAATCTTCACTCCTGCCACGCCAAGGCTCTCGCACCACGCGAACTCTTTCTCGCGGTCTTCCGGCTTGTTAAGTCTGAACTTTGGTCCTGGAGCGCCATTGATCCACCCCACAGACGAGTTGTACCATATCATCGGCTTGACGCCCTGCTGCTTGGCGTAGTTGATGGCATCTTCGACAGTCTTGCCATCCTTGAACTCATCCCACTCTGCGTCGATGAGCACATAGGGGAGCTTGAGCGCTACGGCCAGGTCTACGTATCTCTTGATGATGTTGAAGTCATTGGAGCCGTGGTTGTATGCCCAGTAGACCCATGAGACCACTCCAGGGTGTATCCATGAAGTGTCGGCTATCTTGGAGGGGTCGGCCACGTCTGTGATGAGCGTTGACTCCACGACATCAGCCAGTGTGCCAACGATGATCACTCGCCAGGGAGTGTGCCAGTCGCCGCTGAGCGACACCTCGTTAACATCGGGGTATACCTTATAGACATCGCCGTCCTGTTCGTTTTTCAGGGAAGAAGCGCTCTGGCGCCGCTCGATGTTTGACTCAGATATGAGGGCGAATATGCCGTCTTCGGGTTCGATGAGGGCTGGATAGCCCCAATGGCGGTTACGGCCTTCTCCGGATGTGGTGAGGGGGAAGAACTCTTCGTATCCGTCTGACCATTTCTGTATCCAGCGCCTGGTGTCGTCTTCCAGTTCAAAGGCTGTGAGCTCATCCTTGAGGCGGTCGTCATGAAGTCCTGAGAGTTCGTAGCGGAAGGCTATGCCGTTATCGAAAACGCGCATGACAAGGCGCAAAGGAGTGCCGTCGCCGTACTCATAATGGAAGACGGCCTCGGTGGCGCGGTTGGTGCAATGGAGTCGCTTGCCCTGCAGCATCTGGTAATCGACCTTCAGCTTTGTCTTCTTGCCCATGGCCTTAAACTTGGCAGGAGCACTGTGTTGCGCAGTCAAGATGCCTGCGGAAGGGATGGTGAGGATGTCTTCCCCATTGTAGGTGAGTTCGTATTCACCGTCCTCGTACTCAACGGCTACCTTGCCGTTTGGTGAGGTGAGACGTTGAGCGAATGTGAGTGAGCCGCCCAAAAGGAGGGCTGCACATGTGACGAGTATTTGCTTCATAGATTATGGTGCATTCTATGTGGTTCAAAATCATTATTCAAACTTCCACCAGTCGAAGTTGGCAATCTTCACGCCCTTGCGTCCGCGGAAGACGAAGTAAAGGTCGTGCACTCCTGTGACCTTCTGGCTGACGGCAGTTGAGACAGTCTGCCAAGTCTCCCATCCGCCTGTGTGGGGGACAGTGACCTCTGCCATCTTTGTGCCCTTGACACTGTCCGCATGGACTTCGATAGTGCCGCCTTGAAGAGCGCATGCCACTCTCGCCTCAAAGGCTTTGGGGCCATTGGAGCCAAAGTCTACAGCCTGAAGCTTGATGTAGTCACCGTTGTGTATCTCTGATACATACACGCCTGTCAATGCATTGGGTTCGCTCTTCACGCCACGGGAGAAGGCCATGGTCTCTGCTTCCACGCGTGTGTATGGATTGAGAGTGCCGACAGGCTCCACGCCCTTGTCTGTGGGGAGGATAGTGGGGAATGTGCCGTCTGGGTTGAACTTAAACTCCTCGATGGCCACACTGCGTCCGAAGCCGCCACCGCGGGGGAGCTTGCCTGTATGGTAGAAGAAGTAGTCGCGTCCCTTGTAGCGTTCATAGCCGCAATGGTTGGTGAACGATGCTGTGCCGCCTTCAGGCATGATGGTGCCCATATATGTCCATGGGCCTGTCGGTGTGGGCGACCAAGAGTAAGCGATGTGCTCTGGCACTCCACCTGCGGCGTAGAGGAGGTAGTATCCTGTGGTGCCTGGTTTTGCGTTCTTACCAGCCTTGGCCTTTTTAGCTTTCTTCGCGCCGGCCATCTGCGGGCATTTCATTATCCAAGGTCCCTCGGTATACATATCTTTATATTTCACTTCCTTCTTCCTGTCTTTGGGATCAGGAGCTCCGAAGCCTTCTTCCGTCAGCTCGATGTTGAACACTTCGCCGTCGATGCTGACCATGTCTTTATTCAGCTTGGCGCAATAGATGCGCGGGTTGCCCCAGTATATCCAGGCTTGCCCGTCATCATCAATCATCACCGTGGGGTCTATATGATCCCAGCTGCCGTTGTCATAGAGCGGACGGCCTATGGCATCCTTGAACGGTCCTGTGGGAGAGTCGGCCACGGCCACACCGATGGCCATGCCGCCAGAGAGTTTGGAGTGTGCGCATACGTACCAGTAAAACTTGCCATCACGCTCTATTGTCTGCGCTGCCCACGCGCGGTCGTCTGCCCATGAGAAGGTCTCAAGCGAGAGGGGCACACCGTGGTCAGTCCAGTTGACCATGTCGGTGGTGCTGTAGAGCCGCCAGTCTTGCATCCAGAAGAAATCGGCATTGTCCTCATCGTGTCCTGTATAAAGATACATGCGGTCACCGACAACCAGCGGAGCGGGGTCGGTGGAGAACAAAGTCTGAACTACGGGATTCTGGGCTTGAGCCACCATGGGGAAAACTGCCAGAGTTGCTGCCGAAAGGAGTCCTTTGAAACGTCCGAGCGCAGCAGAGAGGTTGGGACAAACAACCTGCGCGGTTGAATGATTAGAAGATAGTTTCATGTGTTATTTTTGTTTTAGGTTGTTATTGGTGCAATTGCTATTGATGCAGGTAATTGCAAAAAGGTGTTGCAAAGGTAAGCAATTTAATTCTAACAGAAAGCAAGAAACAGGTCTTTTTATTTAGTAACAGGTGTGGTATCTGCGCAAGGCATGGAAGATTCTTTCAGATAATAATACTTTTCCTTCAAGAAAAAGAACAGCAGTGCAGTTCAATCTGCTCTATTCCAGCCTTTTCCTCAGATAATGCTGTCTTACATAGGCAAAATAGAAAATGACCCCGAGAAGATTGATGGTGAAGGCAAACCAGAATGCTGCAGAGTAGCCCCATTGGTGTATGGCTGTGCCGCCAAGTACGACACCAAGTCCCATGCCGATGTCCCAGCAGGTGAGAACAGAAGAGTTGGCTGTGCCGCGCTTGTTGTGCGGCGCGAGATTGATGAACATGGTCTGGAGTCCTGGCCATATATGTCCGTTGCCAAGTCCTATGATGATGGCAGCTCCATAGAATCCTATGGGGTGTTCCAAAGCAGCGAAGAGGAGGTAGCCGAAGACGCTGACAAGGATGCCGTGGTTGACATTATCCACCACCCTGCCCTTGCGCAGCGTGCGAGCTCCGACAAGACGGGAGAGTATGAGTCCGCCGCTGAGGACGGCAAACCACGCTCCTGTTCCTGCGCTCATGCCGAGCCGCTCTTTTCCATATATGGCGAGATAGGTGGCGAGAATGCCGTAGGAGAGTCCGACAGTGACCATGACCAAGCCCTCGCTCCATCCCTCTACGAGGAAGAAGCGGTCGAAGGACAGCGGCGACTTGTTGGGCACAATCTCTCCTTTCGGGAAATGTACGCTTGCATTGACGAGGAGGCCCACGCATGCTGTACACAGAGCTATGATGAAGAGCGTGTCATAGTCTCCCACATAGTCGTAGACGAGAAGGCCTGCTGTGGGAGCTATGCTCGTGGCAAGATTATTGGACAGGCCGTAATAGCCTATTCCTTCCGCGCGCCGAGAGGGGTGAAGCACATCTATGGCGCAGGTGCTGTTGGCCACCGTGACCGACCCCATGGGAGCCCCATGAAGAGTGCGGACAAGGGTGAAGAGGGTCATAGTGCCTGCTATCAGATAACCAGCGAAGAAGGCAAAGAAGAGGAAGTAGCACGTCAAGAGGACTATTCGCCTCGAATAACTGTCGACAAGATAGCCTGCCAGCGGACGAGCCAGCAAGGCTGTAAGTGTGTAGCCTGAAAGGACAAAGCCTATTGTGTCTTTGTCGGCCTGATAGGTGTCGCTCAGATAGAGAGGGAGGAGTGGAGTAACTATCATGAACGAGAAGAAAATCATGAAATTGGCAATCCACACCTTCACATAGTTGGGATTCCAAAGTTTCTCTGCATGTTTCATCTTATATTATAATGGTATGTCGTAATATGGTTTTTCCATGCAAAGTTACACATTATTTTCCAAAGAGCGGCACTCTATTTTTTTGAAAATTCCAAAAAGAAAGATTCCTGAAAAGATTCCTGACTATTACTGGAGATTGACTTCGTCTTCCTCAGACGCGACTCGGCATAGCTCAAGCAAGCTTGGCTCTGCTCTCGCTGCTCCTTCGGTTCC
>JAXJBE010000205.1:0-11488 GCA_036303125.1 Bacteroidaceae bacterium | reverse complement strand
TGCTGCATAAACTGTTTTTAAATTCTGTTGGGTTAATAATGGACTTTGAGATTCAGTACAGACAGCAGACTCTAAAATGCACATATCTGACATGCAGGAGAGGGATTCAACGTGTATCGGATGTTTCGTGTAAAGCACAGCATGAAGGCACGTCCCAACAAGCGTATCGCCCTTCCAGTACATCTTAACCTTTGTGGCTGTCACCGTCACATCATTCAGATGTTTATGTATTATTCTGCGAAACTCAATTGGATTGTCAAGCATATTATCTTCATTTTATTGGATGATAAATCATGTTTGGAATTTTCATCAATGATTCGTTATGTCTTGGTAAGCAACGATGCGTACATTTGTCATTCTCGCTGTCCGTCTCATCGTACACATAGAACAGGTTCGGATGCTCTTTGTGTGTATAATGTCCGGTTCCGCCAAAGTCAGCTATCTTCAACTTAAAATATCTGAACAACGTCGGCATCAATAGTTCGTTGTGCCCTCTGTCTCCCAACAGACAACGTGATTGAAGCAATGCGAATGCTCTGTTGGAGAAACGGCATATCGGGTTAAACGACCTGAGAAGTATGGAATCATCCAGCGGTATGTTTTTCAACTCAATCTCGTGCCAGCGCATCCAATTCGGATTCTCATCTTTAGATTCGACATGTGCCGTCCAAAAGTCCTCATCTTTGTCTTGGAAGAACAAGAAGAAAGTTCTCCAATTACCATTGAAACGCACATCATATTCGATAAGCCAATAATAATCATATTCGGGATGATGCCTGTAGAAATCCAACAGGACAAAGTGGAAGTTACCATCCATTATCGTGCATCCCCAGGATGTATAGCCCTGTTTGTTGAGCATATCTATCGTAAATGCATGCCGCTTTACGTCTTCTGGCAAACTCAGCTTCACCTTGTCGGCCTGGTATACGACATACACTGATGCAAAGTCTTCGGCTTCCGCACGCAGTTTATTGATTTGGTGTTCTATCTCCTCATTATATATGTGTGTGACGAATAATATGGCAGTTTTGGTTAACATGGTTATCTATTGTTATGATTATCGTTATGGTTACAATTCGGGAAATAGCATAGCATCTCTGCCAACATCAGAGCATCTGCAAGGCTCATGAGCTGTGGGACAAGGTTTTTAAGTTCCTCCCTGACACGGGCATGCAGATGTTCATCATGCGTTATTGCGCAGAGCCGGAACATACAATACACCTGTTCTAACTGCGACAGACAGGCTTGGTTTACCTGCCGCTCCGTGGAACGTGCAAGCCCAGAAACATCCGCACCGCACCCATCCAGTATCTCCAGTGCATCAAGAGAGACTCTCATGTCATGGAAAGACTGCGATGACAGCTCAAACATTGTCATAACGGCTTGCCCCACGGTCTTCAGTGCCTCCTTATTGGCAGCATCAGGTCTGTTGTGAAACTTGGCGAGGTAGTATTTCCCTATGCCTGTCAGTTCCGCAAATGTCAGGCTGTCGGCATAGTCTTCCACATACTGCCGGATATATACATCGACATCTTCCAGGATTTCTTGCGGGTCTTCCCGCAACATATTCTCTCCCGCAAGATGCTCTATCAACCAGCTGCATCCCGTTATGCCGTGCAGGAAAGACATGTCATCCTTAACCTCTCCCAATCCATCTTGTACCTTTTCGAGCAAATCCAAGGCAGCGTCCGCATACTTTTGCGACTGGGTGATGTCTGCGAGCAGGAACAGGAAATGGACATAGCCGAAATAGCCGTCCTCACCCATGTGCATGGATGATATGCCCTCGCTGCCAATCCAGTGCACAAGCATGGAACGGATGGACATGAATGTCGGTTTGTCGCAGCAATACATGTCCGCATCCTGCGAAGGTATCACATCATAGGACTCCACCCGTGTTCTCAGCCCGAACTTATGCAGATAGGCGGCAAGTTCCCTGTTGTGAAATTCCTGCCCCGACTGTATCGGGCGTGTGTGGACTACACTCACCTCGTCAATAATAGCCATGTCGCACGATGTCGCATCTATCAGCAGAGGCCAGTGAGTCTCCGTGCCCCATCCCGTCTCATTCTCATTGAATGTGAACAGAACTTTCTGCAGGGCTTCACGTGAGAAGCACGGCACCATCATTTCCACAAAGTTCGTGTAGCGTAACTTGCTGTACCTGTCGTACAGCGTGTGCTGCCATGTGAAATACGACATGCGCAGAGCCGGCTGGGCTATCTTCAGGTCATAGCGACGCATGGCATCAAACAGCGCATTTATTGTGGCTGCATCCATCTGTATGTCATCATCCGGAAAGAAATAGTAGTCATACTTGTCCTTAAACTGCGGATTCGCTTCAAGGTACTTGTATATGACCTTCAGCTTAAATCCTTTGATGTGGCTGGCATATTCTGCGTCATTGCAAAATTGTTCCAATGAATCATCATAGACAACCAGATGAAGGTCAAAGTCCCTATTACCTTCAGTCCACATCTTATGCAGGCTTTTCTTGCCTACGGCCGATATTACACAGTTTCTTGCATTCATAATCCATAAGTTATATTTTTGATATTATCTGCTCTATTGTATGCTTTATCATTTCCTTCATCAACCGTTGGGACGTTCCCTCCGATAATAGCAGGAACACCATAACAATGAAAATGACAAGCGACACAAGCGTGATGCCGCATCGCGTTACAAACGGCATCTTGCCTCCCATCAGTTTCTCTACCTCAGGGCAATGACGATTCATGTTGTTCGTTTCCATATCCTATCATTCTTCTATCATGTTTATCTGGTGTTTAACCAGATTATAGTATTTCCCACGTTTCCTCAACAGCGTCTCATGGTTTCCCCGTTCCACAATCTTGCCACCGTCCATCACCACTATCTGGTCGGCATCTCGAACCGTGCTCAGGCGATGGGCGCTGACCACCACTGTGCGCCCCTCATAGAACAGGCGCAAATTGTCCATTATCATTGCCTCGTTTGTGGCGTCAAGCGAGTTAGTAGCCTCATCAAGGAATATGTATTCCGGATTCTTATATATTGCCCGTGCTATTAATATGCGCTGGCGTTGTCCCTGACTCACCCCCTTGCCTTCCATGCCAATGATGGTATCATAGCCCAAAGGCTGCGACTTCACGAATTCGTCTATGCGTGCCATGCGAGCGGCATTTATCATCTGCTCATTATCCGTCTCATCCGAATTAACCGCAATATTATTAGCTATTGTGTCAGAGAAAATAAAGCTGTCCTGCATGACCGACCCTGTGGCTGCTCTCCATACGTGCGGATTGATTTCAGAAAGATTGATGCCGCCCACCTTTATGCTGCCATGTGTCGGTTCATAAAACCCCTGCAACAATTTGATGAGTGTAGTCTTGCCGCATCCGCTCTCTCCGACTATGGCAGTCACTTTATGAGCAGGGATAGACAGTGATATGTTCTCTAGCGCCAATTCATGTTCCGACCCATTATAGCTGAAGGACAAATCTTTTATCTCAATGCCATGCTTTTCTGGAAGTGCAGCAAGTTTCTTGTCTATGCCAGTTTCTTCATCATCCTGCGAATGAATCTCGTTTAGACGTTCAAGACTTATCTTCGCATCTTGGAATGACTGTGCAAAGCCTATGAACTCACCAATGGGCGCTGACACCTGACCAATGATGTAAGTAAGCGACATCATCATGCCAAGTGTCATCGAACCCTCCACAACCGATTTTGCGGCTATGTAGTAGATAAGCATGTGGGTCGTCTGTGTAAAAAACACCGAGCCAGACTGTTGTATCTGGCCTATCCGCAATCCTTTCAGCCCTATCTGGAACAACTTGACCTGTATTCGCTCCCATTCCCAGCGTTTCTGCCGCTCACAATTGTTTAGCTTGATATCTTGCATACCCTGCACGAGCTGTATCATCTTGCTCTGCTCCAGAGCCGACTGGTTAAAACGTTTGATGTCCAGTTCCCTCCTGTAGCGCATGAAAAAGGAGATCCAGGCCACATACAGTGTGTTGCCTATAACAAATATCGTCATCACCAGTACATTGTAATATGCCAGGATAGCAAGGAAAACCACAAAGTTGATGAGAGAGAACACGATGCGCATGCTGTTGGACAAAAGGAAATTCTTTATGCGCCCGTGGTCACCGATGCGCTGCAGAATGTCACCTGTCATGCGCGAGTCAAAGAACTGCAGCGGCATGGCTGTAAGCTTTATCAGGAAGTCGGCTATGAGCTGGATGTCTATGCGCGAGTTCATGTGCAGCATTATCCATGAGCGGATATAATCAATGCTTAATGTGGCAATGAAAAATCCTAATTGCGCCAGAAGTATCAATGTGATGACATTCAAGTTTCGCCCGTTGATGCCCTGATCTACCATTGCCTGCGAAAGGAACGGCAACACCATCTGTATTAGGCTGCCTATTAACATGGCCAACAATAGTTGTACTATCATGCTGCGGTAGGGGGTGAAGTAGTGGGCAAATGACAACATGCTGCGGCTGTTCTTCTTATACTCGTCCTCAACCTTGCCGAAGTTTTCGCCCGGTTCAAGCATCAGCACCACGCCATTGCTGTTTTCACGAACCTGAGCCCCTATCCAGCATCGTTCAAACTCTTCTTTTGTATAAGTAAGGCGCTGCGAAGCTGGGTCGGATATATGTATTTTATATCCTCCATGCTTATGCCTTTCAATGCCATAGCATACTACAAAATGATTTTGATTCCAGTGCAAAATACATGGGAAGACGCTTTTCTCCGCCAACTCCTCAAAACTCATCTTCACTCCTACAGTGTCAAAGCCGATACGCTGTGCCCCCTCACTGATGCCCAACATGTTGACACCACGGCGTGAGATATGGCAATGTTTCCGCAGCATCTCTGCAGAATAGTTCATTCCATAGAACTTGGCGACCATGCGCAGAGAGGTCGGGCCACAGTCGGAAGCATCATGCTGCTTGAAATGGGGAAAACGTGAGTATATCATATATTTATGGGGTGTTCTATAAATTAGTTTTCTTGTTTTTATCAGTATGTCTCTTCTTTGCCTCCAATATGTATCGGAACGTGAGGGTGGCATAGTGATGAAGGAAGCTCTTGCCAGATTCGGTATGAGTTGTGGCGGTGATGGAGGATTTGTAGTCTGTTTCTTCGTTCAGAATGTCACGAGCCGAGAAGATGAGTTCGGCACGTTGCTTCATGAACTTATAGCTTGCTTCCGCATTCAGAATGAACAGATTGTTATTCATCGCATCAGAGAGGTATCCTCGATTCAGAAAGAAGTGAGGTTCGATGGCAAAACTCCACTGATTTGAATGATAACGGACATTGAGTTCGGCGGAATATCGGTAGATGTTCTCCGTGCTTTGCGCCGCGTCGCTATAAGCATAGCGTTCCCAGTTGAAGTTGTGGAAGGATGTGATGGTCAGATTCTTTGCCTCGCAGATAAGCCCAAGCCTCTCCTGCATGTGTGAGGACTGTTGGCGGTTGTAGCTGAGTCCCGTTTGGTCGTCCACCATAGTCAGAATGCCATAGGAGGTGTTCCAATGTTCGGAGAGCGCACTTTGGAATTGCAGGTTCTTGGCCAGCGTGCGATCATAACTTAGCGATGCGCTCCAGCCGTTACCGCCTCTGACATTCTGTTTTTGCGCCCGATAGATTCCTGTCTGCGAATCATAATGCAGCACCATGCCGATGGGATTGCATGTCTTCATATAGTTCACAGAAAAGCCGAGGACCTGACTGCCACTGGTGAGCATAAAGTTGTAGAGGAGACCGGCTTTGAGCACATGGGATGTAGTGAGGGAGGAATTGCCCTGATAGATAAACAGAGGATTGGTGTCATCAGTGTAGGAGATGCAGTCAAGGAGATCGGCTGGTTTGCCATCGTATGAGACAGTTCCTTTCAGCCTCATCTGCTGACGTATGCGCCAAGTAAGTTCTAAGGACGGGCGGAATATCAAGAGATTGCGCTGAGCCGCGGTGTCGAGCACAGCACGGCTGTAGTCAGTCTGCTCGTGTCTGTGGGTCAATGCGATGGATGGATTCAGCGTGAACTTGCGCAGTGTCAAGTTGGCATTAGCTTCCAGTTTGTTGAGCCATTGATCCGCAGCTTTGCGGAAGCTATTGTCATAGTCCATCGCGTCTGCCCTATAGCGTTGTTCATCACGGAAGCTGTGCTCATAAGCGGCCTGCCACTTGGCGTTGAGCATGGCCTGCTTTGTGAATCCATGGCTGACGCCGAGCTGTGCGGCGACCTTCAGATGTCGGTGTGGAGCTTCGTACCGCTGATGGTCTGTGATCTGTGAGGCCGTCTGCTGGTAACGGTATTCACCTACGGAGTTGCCATGTTCTTCTGTGTTAGAGTAACTGACGCTGGCCGATGCATCGACTGAACCTTTTGGCATGTGAAAAGTCAGATAACCGTCGATGTTGCCAACAAACATTGTGGTGGCAGAGGAAGAATGAAATATGGAACTGTTGATGGCATTGAGCGTGAGAGACTCTAACGTTTGTTGCTCCTGGCTATTACAGATTTCGCCTCTCTCATATCCTGCATGGGCTGTCAGAAACAGTGTGTTCTTAGGATTCAGATTGATGAAGGCAGAGAAATCGAGGGGCACATCCAACAGGTGCTCATAACTGTTCCGCAGGCTGTTGGTCCGTGTTGGTGTACTGCCAGGGAGAAAGGTATGTGTATTCTGCCAGCTGCTTTGCGGACGGTCTGCATGGTTGACACCTGCAGTCAGAGACATGTAACTTTCTCTCACCACTTCGAAGGATGGCCGCCAGACATGCTTGTAGCCTGCAGAGCCCATCTGCTGACGCACTGCTGTGCCCCCGCTCTCGCCACCGAAACTGCCCATGGTGTGTTTCAGAATCCTTTTAGGCTCATCGCCCACATGCCCGAACAGCATGACGGGGTCAGAATCGCTCAGACGCATGCCGTCAAATTCCGCCCCATAGTTCTCGCTGGTGTAGCCCGACAATGCCACACTGCCATACCAGTTGTCCATGAATCCCGGCTTGATGGTCACATCGAGCACCTGCTGCTGGTTGCCGTCTGCCACTCCCGTGCGTTCTTCCTGCTCACTCTTTCGTTCATAGGCCTTGACATCAGCCACTGCCTCCACTGGCAGCCGATTCAGCAGCAAGTCCTCGCTCAGCGCATCCCGGCCGTTCATCAGTATTTTCAGCGGCTCACCATTCCATAGCAATCGTCCCTCTTCGATACTCACGCCAGGCAACTTCCTTATCAAATCCAGCAAACGGTCACCATCCTTCATCTGAAAAGCATCAGGATTGAAAACAACTGTGTCACCGCGCATGTAGAAGCGCCGCTGCCTGGATTGCACCAAGACTTCCTTCAGCAGCACATCGCTGGGCTTCAGCAATATGTCGTCAATGCGTATAGTATCACCATCGCCTGCTCCCATCACATTGACTACTTCTGGTTTGTAGCCAAAGAAATTGACACGAAAAGTTATACGTGAAATTTCCATGCACTTATAGATGAAACATCCCAGCGAATCAGTTTCCAAAGTTCTGGCCATGGTGGCATGTTCCAAATCATCCTCAATCACCTTCACCTGAGCACCATATAATGGCTCATGCGTCTCAGCATCGAGCACTCGGCCCTGGATGATGCCAGCGCTGGCGGCTGCCGTGCCAAAGATGATGGCCACGAGAAGAATCGACATTTTTCTGACTATAAAGTTGTTTTTCATATCGTTGTTGGACAATAATGTAGCTAATATAAATGAATTTTACTAACGGCACAAAACCAAGATTCCAATGTATCTATCTCTTCTTAGGATTATAATTGAAGCGCCATTGTACTCGCAGCATTGCATAACTCGGCATGGAGCGTTGCCATGTGACGGTACGACCTTGTGCGTTGACCGAATACTGCGTGCTGCGACGGTTACGCAGGACATCCATCACATCAGCATACACCACAATTCGGCCATTCATGAATGGGCGTGACATAGTCATATTCCATATCAAGTCATCGGTGTTGAATTCGCTGTCTCCATAACCACGACGGCTGTACATCGTGATATCAGCCTGTGCCGTAAATTTAAGCGCAGGAACCGTATATCGGACTTTCACACCATAATTGAAGTCAACAACATCAATAGACTCAAACAAATCTAAGACAGACACGGTGTGACGAAGAGCAAGACCACCAAATGATTCCACACGAAATTCTTTCCTGCTGAAGGCTAATGATGCCTTATCATTTACAACTGTAGTATTCACCTTGCTATGCATGGATTGCGTAGAGTTTTCTAAAGAAGCCATGTCGACCGAATGCAGAAAGCTTGCGCTCGTTCTGTTCTCTAATTTGAAGCATTGATCCTTGCCAAAAGACATGCTGTAGTTGACTTCTCCTTTCATATCCCAATTACCACTCACATTTTCGAGCCTATAGGTGTAAACACCTGTGACAGGGTTGAATGTGAAACCATTGGCTATCTGATTTCCATAGATGTTGGATGACACATGAAATGACAGCATCTGAGAAGACTGCTGAAGACGCATGGAGAGTGACGCTTCCGCTCTGTAGACCCATGACTGCTTCAAATTAGGGTTACTTTCTCGCACCTGTAGTGGATTACGGTCATCACGAAATGGCAGAATCTGCAAGAATTGAGGCGCAGATGTCAGATATGAAGTCGAGGTACGGAATATGTGTCTGCCATCCCTCCACATGCTCTCATATTTGAGTTCTGGGTTGAGAATGACGTAATTGCGCGCTCCGATTGTATCAATCCGACCTCGTGTATATTCCATTCGCTCATGTATGAGATTCATCGGAAAGTCAAACTCAATATTGCGTTTAGTTCCATTCTGTGTTGATGTGCGGTGACTGATGTTGAGTGTCAAGACATGGCTTGTAGTCGCATCTTTATAATTATACGTGTTGTCAAGGTCTATGCATGAAGCCACCATGTCAGTCATTGACGGAAGAAGGCACAAAGGCTGATTGGCGGAATTTGACCAGTCCTTCAGAAGGTCAAGGCGGAATACTCTGTCTTGGTCTGTTTGTCTCCTGTGGATGGAATTGTATGTGAGCGACACTGTTGGACCACTAAGGAAAGGTATTGTATATTTCGTTTTCAGACTGCAGTAGTTTTCTGTCTGTTCAGCTTTATCATATTCATGACGGTAATCTATGAGTGGTGGCTGTACATTTTGCGATGTGATATTTTTTCCATACAATTTATGCTCAGCAGAAACATGCTTATATTTCGCCTCAAATGCCACTTCATCTCCCCATGCAAGTTTACGAGTAGCGCCTACATGCAATACCAGTTCACTATTGTGTCCCTCCCTATATTGGCATGACGAACGACTGGAGAGTGTGTCTGACAACATAATGTCGGTGAGCGATGACGCATAATCTGATGATGCATTACTGTCCCTTCTGCTGTGGTCAAACAATATATCGCCAGAAACCCACCATTTTTTTGTCACTTGCCAGTAATCCAACACTCTCACATCTGTTTGTTTTGCAATAGAAATGTTTTGCAAGCGTGAGAAACTCGTGCTACCATCAGCAATGAATGTTTGTGCTGCGGTACGAGATTCTGTGTCTGTTTCTGTTCTCTCTGCCAGAGCCTTCAGGGTATTGCGAAACGTCCTGTCTTGACTTTCCCAAAACAATTCACCACCTGTCATATTCTGTTTCTTCTCACCATCTGTGTCCAGTGCGCTTCCCCATTGCCC
This sequence comes from Bacteroidaceae bacterium, assembly GCA_036303125.1. Classification (GTDB taxonomy): domain Bacteria; phylum Bacteroidota; class Bacteroidia; order Bacteroidales; family Bacteroidaceae; genus Minthosoma. Next base: position 1,768 of record JAXJBE010000205.1, on the reverse strand, counting down.
ATCACCCAAAGGTCGATTAACATCGTTGATGTTATTCATGCCACCATACCATGTGAATCTGGATTTGTCGGTAAACTGGAGGACGAAAGCTCGCCCCTTATAACTGTTGTGAGATCCATAGCCAGCCTCCACGTTGCCAAAGCAGCCTTGTCTGTATACCTTTTTCAGCTGCACGTCCATCACATACTCTTTGTTTTCCGCTTCTCTACCGAGATATACGGACAAATCTGTTGTGCGGTTGTAAACCTTAATGTCTTTTACAGTGTAATAAGGAAGATTGCGCAGCATCACTTGATTGTTTCCACGGAAGAACTCACGGCTATTGAGCATCAAATAGTCCACCTTTTTGCCGTTGACAAAGATTTCTCCATTAGGCTTCAGCTCTGCCCCCGGCAGTTCACGCACGAGGTCATCGAGCATTGAACCCTGCGGCAGGTTAAATGCAGTGGCATCATAAACTATGGTATCGCCTCGCTGCACCATCTTTATCAACGTCGGACGAATAACGACATCATTCAGCGTAAGTTCTTTCATCACCTTTCTTTCCATCAAGATAACAGGCAGGTCTATCTGTCTGTTGCGACCGAAATTCTTCAATTGATATGACAAGTAGGCAGTCTCGAATTCTGGGTGCGTCACCTTTACAATCAGCTTTTGCGGCACACGAGGCATACCACGCTTTACCCAAATGGTATAGCCATCGAATACCATTGACATCAACGAGTCTTGGATTATAGTACTATCCGCACGCATCAGTGTTACAGTTACATCGGGTATCGCTTGACGGGTGAAAGCATTCCTTATTTGACCAGTCAGGATGACATCTTGGCTCCAAGACCGCAATGCGCTTGCCGATATCAAAGCAAATAAAAACACTCTAAAACTTCTATATGATATATTCTTTGTATTACTCATCATATTTTTTCCTCTTTTCGAATAGATTCCAATATTATCAGCCCTCAATATCGACTATGCACAAAGAATAAATACCTTTACAACCTTGCCAATCTGTTTCAAGAATAATATCTTGCTACAGATTGGCATATATGGTTATAAAACTCATTCTACATACAAACAGAAAAGAGCAGCAGCATTACCCCCAGCATGCAGTATTGTTCCCCGGAGCCGTGTAATAATTACCATTCTGACAGAAACAGGATACAGTTGTACCTGCGCTATAATACTGACACGTGCCTTGCACTGTTATACCTATAGCCCCTATAAACAAGTTGCAAGATGCATTAGTTCTACACGTGAATGAATGCTCTCCTCCATTTAGTTTCGACATTTCTTCTTTAGAAAGAAACTTATTCGTTCTCAGTTCGAATTTCTTTAATTTTCTCATAATTTTAAATGTTAATCGTTATGCACTGTTACAATCGAATAGCTAATCCGTTGCCAATGGTTCGTGCTTGCCATTGTTATCTTGCAAGATATTTTTCCTTGTTATATCAATGTTGGCAATCATAGCCAAATCTTCCAACTCATATTCTTGGGGAAGTATATAGCCATTCACTAAGACTGTCGGGGTTGCAGTCAAAGAAGTTTTCTCGCGCCATATCCTATGCTTTTCCATTTCCGTCTCAACTGCATCCGTGTGTATATACTCTTCGCTGTTGTTTATGATTCTTTCATGGTCAAACTTATCTTTGTTGTACCAAAGATCAAATTTTCGGAGAGTCTCATCTACACTATTGTTTACATAACAGGATATAAGATACCTGCTACTATCTTCCAGTCGTTTGTTAAATGACGAAAAGATATATTG
>JAXJBE010000204.1:0-13476 GCA_036303125.1 Bacteroidaceae bacterium | reverse complement strand
TGTGGACCAGCCTGGGCTTGAACCAGGGACCTCCAGATTATGAGTCTGTTGCTCTAACCGACTGAGCTACAAGTCCGATATTTGAGAAAGTAGGCACTTCTTGTCTGTATGGCTCGTGTCCCTTTCTCTTGTTGTGCTACCAGGATTCGAACCTAGACTGAGAGAACCAAAAACTCTAGTGCTGCCATTACACCATAGCACAATCCTCTAAGCGTTCAGCATGGAGTTTCTGTTGGATTGACTCTCCTTTCCCGAATGCGAGTGCAAAGGTACGGCTTTATTTTGGATTTGACAAATACTTTTGAAAAAAAATGACTTAAAATGGCGAAAATCCCTTGCTTTTAGAAAAAAAAGTGTCTGTTTGGCCTTGTTTTGGGAATAAAGTCGTATCTTTGCATAAGATAAAGGTACATTGCATGGCCTTACGCTAACGAACAACCGTATACACATATATATACTATAATGACAAAACAAAAACCGCTGATACATAACAAGCGCAGAAACAAGATTCGTCTTCACCATGAGGGCACTCATACCCTTTTATATGTCGGTGCCCTGTCACTTCTTGTGATATGTCTGGCATGGTTTTCTCGTCCCACACTTTCCTATGGCTCTTACTTCATTATATTGGCTGTGCTCATAGTTTATGGCATACTGCTTAATTTCTTCCGCTGTCCTATACGTATGTTCAACGGCCCTACTTGCAAGTCAGTCGTAGCTCCTGCTGATGGCCGTGTGGTTGTCATTGAGGAGGTGGACGAAGATGAATACTTCCATGACAAGCGACTCATGGTGTCTATCTTCATGAGCCTGACAAATGTGCATGCCAACTGGATTCCTTGTGAGGGTACCATTGTCAAGGTAGGACATCAGAACGGTAACTTCATGAAAGCTTATTTGCCTAAGGCGAGCACGGAAAACGAGCGTTCTATGGTTGTGATTCGCACCCCACAGGGAACGGAGGTTATGGCGCGTCAGATAGCAGGAGCTTGCGCACGCCGTATTGTCACCTATGCCAAGGAAGGCGAGGAATGCTATATTGACGATCACATGGGGTTCATAAAGTTTGGCAGCCGTGTAGATGTCTATCTCCCTCTTGGTACAGAAGTTCTTGTCAAGTTGGGCCAATCGACGGTTGGCGATGAAACACTCATAGCGCGGCTCAAATAAGGGAAATCTATAAGGGGGGCGGTTCCTGCCCTCCAATTCATTCCGTCCAAGCATATAGGAACGTTCAATAAATTAGCCAAGTAAAGGCATTCATCTTTGATGGAACACGAAAATTTAAACTAAAGACCACTCTTTCATACATTCTTCCTCATAATGGCAATGAAAAAGCATATTCCCAATATTATAACGTGTAGCAATCTTATTTGCGGTTGCATAGCCACCTACTGCGCCTTCTATGGCGGTTATCAGGCGGCATTCCTCTTTATCCTCTTTGGGGCATTTTTTGATTTCTTTGATGGCATGGTTGCTCGTGCTCTTGGTGTCAGCGGCCGCCTTGGCGTAGAACTCGACTCTTTGGCCGACTGTGTTACCTTTGGCGTAGCTCCTTCAGCCATGCTTTTCACCCTCTTCAACAAGGTTGCATATCCAGAGTTTATGGCCAATGAGTTCTTTTTCACCTTGATGCCCTTCACAGCCTTCCTGCTTGCAGCCTTCTCCGCCTTGCGTCTGGCCAAGTTTAATATAGACGAGCGTCAGCATACATGCTTCATCGGCATGCCGACACCTGCTAATGCTATCTTTTGGAGTGCCCTCATATCCAGCAGTTACTCATGGCTGACCAGTCCGCATTTCAATGCATTCTTTCTTTTCCTCTTCATGATTCTTTTCTGCTGGCTTCTTGTGTGCGAGGTGCCAATGTTTGCCTTCAAGGGATTTGGGGGCAAGGACGGTAGACTTAAAGTGTTTTACCTTGTGGCGTGTGCTGTGATTCTTGCGGCAAGCGCAATGGTAGGATACTCGCATAGTTGCACCTTGCAACTTTTCGTGAGGGGATTGGCAGTCTGTATCGGACTTTATGTCATGATTTCCATCGTTGCATCTCTTTTGCCTCGAAAGGGGTGATAGCGTGGGAGACATGTCTCTCGCTGTCTGAGTAGTAACAATAACACCCTCAAATATGGGATTCATCTTTTCTTTATTAGTAGCGATAGTATTTATCATTGTCATCATCCTGAGCCTCGGCACATATCTTCTTAGCCGCCTGCTCGGAGGTTTTGACAATCTTTGTCGGCTTGTTGCGCGTATGATGGGGCGGGGTAGAGATGGACAGCGCACTTACAGCTCCTCCTCTGATCGCCAGTCTTCTCGTGCCTATCAAGGGAATGAACGTGCCAGCGCAAGCAACACGGACACTTCCTCATCTGATACCGTCAGCCATACTGCTACCAAAGTCTTTGCTGACGGCGAAGGTACGTACATTGACTATGAGGAAGTGAGATAATTTTGAATACCTTTTACCCATGGCACTATATTCCTCCATCATCTCACATGCAGACAAGAGTCAAGTCGAGGGTCTGTCACGCTTCTTCAAGTGTGGCAAGGGACAGTATGGCGAAGGCGACCGCTTTCTTGGCATTAAGGTGCCAGTGACTCGCAGCGTCGTCAAGCAATGCTGGCGAGACACAACTTTCGAGGAACTTGAGCAATGCATTTCCAGCCCCTATCATGAAGTGAGGCTCGCGGCTCTTCTTGCTCTTGTGGAGATTTTCTCCCATGCCAAGCATGATATTGCCATTCGCCAACGTTGCGTTGACTTTTACCTCAACCACACTGCCTGCATCAATAATTGGGATCTTGTTGACTTGAGCTGCTATAATCTCCTTGGCACTTGGCTCATCGACAAAGACCGCAGCCTTCTTTATGCCCTTGCCGCTAACGGTAAGACTATATGGGAACAGCGCATAGGCATTGTTTCTACCATGCAATTCATTCGCCACGGCCAACTAGACGACACATACGCCATTGCCCAAATATTTCTTGACAAGCCTTGTCCGCTCCATGACCTCCTCCAGAAAGCCGTTGGCTGGCTTCTCCGCGAAGCAGGCAAGCGCGACACCGACCGCCTTCGTCAGTGGCTCATGCCACGCGCTGCCCACATGCCGCGCACCATGCTCCGCTATGCCATAGAGAAATTTGATGCAGACGAGCGCGCCCGATTTTTAGGAATGAAAGAGAAGTAGCTTTAGCTATTCAAAGACGCTGGATTTATGGCCTGTCTTATGCTGATACAGGTAAAAAAATGAAGGTACCTTCAAGTGCCCACGAAGATACCTTCATTGTCCCGCGAAGATACCTTCATCGCCCCACGAAGGTGTCTTCATTTTTTCAACTGAATTCCATACGGGTAGACGCATTTATAAACTAATAAATGTGCCTACCCGTATCAGCATAAGACTGTATGTCTATCTCGGTTCTGGAGCCATGCTTCCCCTCAAAATGGGAAGAGGAGGGGAAGCACGATGACCATGACTATGCCCATGATGATTTGTAATGGCAGGCCTACCTTGATGTACTCCATGAATGTATACTGTCCAGCCTTCATGACGAGGGCATTAGGTGGCGTGGAGAATGGGGAAGCAAAGCACATGCTGGCAGCTACGGCTACGGCAAAGAGCATGGGCACAGGGCTCACTCCTGCTGCAAGGGCAGAGGAGAGGGCTATGGGCGACATGAGGACAGCTGTTGCTGTGTTGGAAATGAACATGGTCAGCAGTGAGGTTGTGAAATAGATGCCAGCAAGCAATGCCATAGGGCCAAAGGTGCCGAGGTTGCCCACGAGCAGGCCGGACACCAATGTCGAAGCTCCTGTTTTTTCCAGGGCTGTGGACATGGGCATCATGGCCGCTATGAGTACGATGCTCTCCCAGTTGATGGTTTTGTAGGCTGCCTCCACGCTGCGGAAGCAGCCAGTGAGTATCATCAGCACACTGGCTATGAGAACAGCTGTGACTGGTGCCACGGGGATGAAGTCAAAGACCATCATCGCTATCATGAGCAGCATGATGGCAGCTGCAACAGGAGCTTTGTAGTCGAGGACAACGCGAGATGCCTCCTTGAGAGGCTGGCCGAGCACCACCCAATGTTCTTCATCGTTAGATAGCCGGCCGATATTATGCCACGTGCCCTGCACAAGCAGCACATCACCTGCTTGCATCTTCACGTCAGCAAGATTGTCTCGAATATACTCTCCCATTCTGCGTACGGCCAAGACGTTGATGCTGAACTTAGATCTGAATCCAGACTCGGAGAGGCGCATGCCTACAAACTTCGATTGGCGCAGTAGCACAATCTCAGCCAGGCCGATATCGTAGAAGTCGAGTGCGTGCGATGATGACGACTGTGTCAGGTTATATTCTGACGCAAATTGCTTCAGATTGTTTTCGCTGCCAGAGATATATAGGATGTTGCCTGCCTTGATGCGCACATCAGCCGTGGCCATAGTCTGGGATATGTCGTGCATGAGTTTGCGCTTATTACCTTTCTCAGTCCTCACCTCTATGACGGTGAGTCCGTAGCGGCGGTGTATGTCGAGTTGACCTATAGTCTGTCCCACTATGGACGAATGGCTGTCGATGACAAAACGGCTGACATTGTCGGCTATCTTGTATTCTCTTACGAGCGATGGAAGAGACTTCCCGTTCGTGCCATTCTCTTTGCCCCCCTTGTTGGTTCGGCTTAGCATCCATCTGCTCAGTGGAAGCAGCACAACGACTCCCACGGCTATGCAGACGAGGCCTACGGGCAGGAACGAGAAGAAAGAGAGTTTTGTGATTCCGTTCTCTTGCAACACTTCATCGATTACGAGGTTGGGCGGTGTACCGATGAGTGTGAGCATGCCTCCCATCGAACTGGCAAAAGCGAGAGGCATGAGCAGCCTTGATGCATCTCGCTTGCCTTCAGCCGCCATTGATACTACGATGGGGAGCATGAGAGCCACCGTGCCCGTGTTGCTTACAAAGGCGCCGATGGAGGCTGTGACGAGCATGACGAGGATGAACAGCCCCGTCTCAGACTTGCCAGCCAGTCCCATAAGTCTTGAGCCTACCATCTTGGCCAACCCCGTCTGGAAGACTCCCCCGCCAACGATGAACAGTCCAGCCATCATGATGATAATAGGGTTGGAGAATCCGGCCAAGGCTTCGGTAGGGGTGAGAATGCCTGCAAGTAGGAGAGCAATCACTGCACATAGTGCCACGATGTCGGATCGCAGTTTGTTCATGGCAAATGCTACAGCGGCAAGAAGAAGTACGATGAGTGTGAATGCCATAGTTGTTAGTTTATTATAGACGATTATTTGTTATTGATAAATGACTTCGTTATTTGCTTCTCACCTGCCCGTCGCCTTCAATAATCCATTTGTAAGTAGTAATCTCTTCGAGAGCCATAGGGCCGCGCGCATGAAGCTTCTGCGTTGATATGCCTATCTCGGCTCCGAGTCCGAATTGCGCTCCGTCGGTGAAGGCAGTGGGGGCATTGTGGTAGACACAGGCCGCATCCACCTGGGCGAGGAAGCGGTCGGCAGTCTCGCGGTTTTCGGTGATGATGCACTCCGAGTGTCCCGAACCGTATTGGCGTATGTGACGTATTGCTTCATCCGCATTGGTGACAGTTTTGATGGCCATGGTGTATGACTGAAACTCAGTCCCGTAGCTCTCGTCGGTTGATGGCCTTAGCAACTTCTCTGGATATGAACCGCTGAGGGCTACAAGAGCGGGCTCATCCGCGTAGATGAGTACATCGCTGTCTATGAGCGGACGGCACAGCTCTGTGATGTCGGCAAGTCTGTCGATGTGGATGATGGTGCAGTCGAGCGCGTTGCAGACGCTTACGCGGCGTGTCTTTGCATTGTTGATGATGCGAGCCCCCTTGTCCGTGTCGCCGTCCTTGTCGAAGTATGCATGGCATACGCCAGCTCCCGTCTCGATGACAGGCACGGAGGCCTCGTGGCGCACGAAATCGATGAGTCGCTTGCTTCCTCGTGGTATGACGAGATCAACAATGCCGTTGGCATGGAGAAGTTCGGCCGTGGCCTCATGTGTGGCAGGCAGGAGCGTTATGGCATTTTCGTTGACTTGGCATTCGCGGAGCACAGACTTGATGATTTTCACGATAGCCTTATTGCTGTCGTCAGCATCCTTGCCGCCTTTGAGTATGCATGCGCTGCCAGCCTTCAGACAGAGGGCGAATACATCGAAAGTCACATTGGGACGGGCTTCGTAGACTATGCCGATGACCCCAAAGGGGACGCTGATGCGCTTGAGGTCGAGACCATTGGGCAAGACCGTATGTTTGAGTGTGCGTCCGAGAGGGGATGGCAGGTTTGCCACGTTGCGTGTGTCAGCTGCTATACCTTCGATGCGCTCTCGGGTGAGTTTCAGGCGGTCATACATGGGATTGGCCACATCCATGCGGCTGAGGTCTTTGGCATTGGCGGCGAGGATGGCGTCAGCCTCGGCTATGGCGCGGTCGGCCACAGCGAGGAGTATGTGATTGATGGTCTCTGGGTCAAGGAGGGCAAGGTCAATGCTTGCGTCTTTGGCTGATTGGAGGGTTGATGTCAGCATAGGAATTCGGTACAGGGGGTGTTGTCCCTGTTGTTCATGAGGTTTAACAATATGTCGTTGCGCTTGCCGTTGGCGATGATGACGCTGATGCCGGCCGCTGCTGTCTGTTGGGCTACGGAAGACTTGCTCTGCATGCCTCCCCTGCCTGCTGATGACTTGTCCTTCTGTATGTATTCGTCGAGACTCTTGCCCGGTTTTACAATGCTGATGAGGCGCGACTCGGGGTCAGATGGCTTGCCTGTGTAGATGCCATCTATGTTGCTGAGGATGATAAGCATCTGCGACTGCGTCATGCGCGCGATGAGTCCGGAGAGCTCATCGTTGTCGGTGAACATGAGTTCGGTGACGGAGACCGTGTCGTTCTCGTTGACGATGGGGAGGACAGAGTTTTCGAGCATGACTCGCATGCAGTTCTCCTGATTCTTGCGATGCTCAGCGTCGGAGAAGTTTTCTTTGGTGGTGAGCACCTGGCCGACAGGGATGGAGTATTCGCGGAAGAGCTCGAAGTAGCGGTTGATAAGTTTGGCTTGGCCAACGGCTGAGAAAAGCTGGCGCTGGTCTACAGAGTCGAGGTCATGCTGAATATGTTTGAGTTCGCTGCGGCCGCTGGCTACGGCTCCGGAGGAAACGAGGATGATTTCGTGACCCGAACTGCGGAGGTTGGCTATCTGGTCTACTATGGCCGACATGCGTGTGACATCGAGCGAACCGTCTGGGCGAGTGAGGACATTGCTGCCTATCTTGATAGTAATTCTCATTATTGATGTTTATTGTGTGAATGGTGAACGCTAAGTCGTTTCTTTTACATGAATGTATAAGTGGGAATCAACCGCCTATCTTGGCATTGAGGCCATGGGAGCGCATGATGGAGAGCGCATGCTGTTGTTGTTCCTCTGTTGGGGGTGACATGGGGAAGTCGGCAGGGTTGTATGTCGTGCCGAGGCGTGCGTGCTTGCCTATGCCGATATCGTGGTATATGAGGATGTTGACCACTTCAGGCAGTGTGGGCAGAGAGGCAAGGAAAGAGGCGGAAGCCTCTATGTTGTCATCGTCTGCATTGACTCCCGCTATGAGTGGTATGCGTATCCAGAAAGGGTGGGCGAGCTTGCTGACAAGGCGTATGCCTTCAAGTATGCGTTCATTGGGCACGCCAGTGTACAGATGGTGGCGTGCCGTGTCCATCATCTTGAGGTCGACAAGGAAAAGCTCACATCGTTCGGCTATGCGGCGTATGTCAGATGGCGAGGCGAAGAGGGTGGTGTCGACGGTGCGGTGGAAGTGTCTGTCGCCGAGTTCGTTAAGGACAGCGCAGAGATAGTCAGGATGGAGCAGTGGCTCACCGCCGCATAGTGTCACTCCGCCTCCGCTCTCTTCCATGACCAGCCTCTCTTTCTCCACTTCCTCCATCAGCTTGTCCATGGACCATTCCTTGCCTGCCATCTCAAGTGCAAGTGTGGGGCATTCGTCCGTGCAACGTCCGCAGGCGGTGCAGTGTCCGAGGTCTCGTATGCCTTCGGGCGTTAGCTCAAGGTTGTGTTGCGGACAGGCGTCCACACAACTTCTGCATCCGATGCATTTCTTTTTGGTGTACATCTTGACGGGACGGGATGAGATGCCTTCAGGATTGTGACACCACACGCAGTGCAGCGGACAACCCTTGAGGAAGATTGTCGTGCGTATGCCAGGCCCGTCATTGATGGCAAACCGTTTTATGTCGAAGATAAGTGACATGCAGTGCTGTGCGTATTAAGATATATTATACACATATTATATATATATGCGTGAGTGAAATCTGATGCAAAGTTAGTGTTATTCAATCACAGTACAAAATAAAAAGCTGGTAAAGTGGGGCGAGAATAGATTGGCATAGTTAAATAATAGGCTTTGGATGTGATTGATGAGCAGAAATGGACATTTTGTCATCCGCAAACGGACATTTTGTCATCGGATTGTATCCAACTTATGATAGCTTGTCAATAAACGGGGTTGGGTGAACGGGTGGTACAGACATTGCCTATACATTATAGCGACAGCGCAAAGCTGAAAGGTGGCGCGCTGGCAAGCAAATCATGATGAGGCTGAAGCAGAAAGCTCAAAGGCCGCAGGGCTGAGGCTGATTCGAGAATAAATATTAACAACTTAACTAATAGGAGGTTATATTATGTTACAGGTAATGCGTTCAAACAATTGGTTTCCATCATTATTCGATGAGTTTTACAACACAGCATTTGGCACAGGCAGCAAGGTCGCTGCGCCAGCAGTGAATGTCATTGAGGATGCCAAGGCATATACAATGGAGTTTGCCGTGCCAGGAGTCTCTAAGGAATTCTGCCGCGTCAGCATCAATGCAGAAGGCAACCTTGAAGTCGCCATCGAGAGCAAGTTGGAGCACAAGGGCGAGGACAAGCATGAGCACTATCTCCGCCGCGAATTTAGCTACACCAACTTCCAGCAGACATACACGGTGCCAGATGACGTTGTCAAGGAGGATATCTCAGCCACAGTCAATGACGGTGTCCTGTCCATCACTCTGCCTAAGATGTCTAAAGAGCATGTAGAGAAGGTTCAGAGACATATCGAGATTAAATGATTCCTGCATTCCGAAATATCCAGATTTCATGAAAGAGGGAGGACGCCCAATATGGGTGCCCTCCCTCTCTTATGCTGTCTTCTTGTTTGTTTACCGTGCGAAGGATAAGCTCTCGTAAATCATGTGCTCCTAAAACTCTTCGTTCTCAGTGCGCGCTATGATTTCATTCTGCAGCTGTTCGGTCATGTCATTGAAGTAGTCTGAGTAGCCTGCCACACGCACGAGCAGGTCCTTGTAGCTCTCAGGCTCCTTCTGCGCGTCGAGCAGCGTCTGTGTGTCGACGATGTTGAATTGTATGTGATGCCCTCCCATATTGAAATAGGCGCGGATGAGCGAGACCAGCTTCTTGAGGTCTTCATCGCGCTTGAGCAGCGAGGGCACGAAGCGCACGTTGAGCAGCGTGCCGCCAGACTTTGTCTGGTCTAGCTTGCCGAGCGACTTGATGACGGCTGTGGGACCGTTGGTGTCTGCTCCGTGGGCAGGCGATGTGCCGTCGCTGATAGCAAACTTTGCCAGTCGGCCGTTGACTGACGCGCCGCACACAGAGCCGAAATAGTTGTGGCAGGTCGTGGAGAGCATGTTGAGCTGTGTCTTGCCGCCTCGGGTGTTGGGGTGGCCTTCGATGGCCCTGACCAGGTCGTCATAGACCTTTACAGCTATGGTGTCGGCATAGTCGTCGTCGTTGCCGAAGAATGGAGTGCGGTTGATGATAAACTGGCGCATCTTCTCGTTGCCCTCGAAGTTGCGGCTGACGGCGGCGAGAATCTCGTCCATGGTGAACTTCTTGTCCTCGAAGACATGCTTCTTGAGCGTGGACAGGCAGTCGGTGATGGTGCCCAGACCGGTGCACTGGATGTAGGTCGTGTTGTAGCGTGCGCCTCCGCTGTAGTAGTCCTTGCCCTTGCTGATGCAGTCATCGATGAAGAGGGAGAGGAAGGTGGCGGGAGCGTAGAGCGAGAACATGCGTTCTATATAGTTGTTGACGGCCAGCTTCATGTCGACGAAGTGTACCATCTGCTTGTGGTAGGCTTCGTATAGCTCATCGAAGGTCTTGAATGTGCGAGGGTCGCCAGTTTCAAGGCCGAGCTTCTTGCCTGTCATGGGGTCAATGCCGTTGTTGAGCGTTATCTCCAGAATCTTTGGAGTGTTGAGGTATCCAGTGAGGATATAGGCTTCCTTGCCGAAAGCTCCCACCTCGATGCATCCTGAACATCCGCCCTCGTTGGCATCTTCCACCGTCTTTCCCTGCCGGATGAGCTCCTTGGTGTACACATCGGGGTTGAAGCAGGAGGGGTAGCCGTGGCCCTGGCGTATCACTCTCGCGCCTGCCATGACAAACTCGTCAGGGTTGACCTTGGCCACGTGGATGGAGAGTCCCGGCTGGAGCTCGTGGAGCTCTTCCTGTACTTCGAGTATCATGTATGTGACGTCATTGACAGCATCTTTGCCTTCGCGGTCTATGCCGCCGATGTTGATGTTGGTGAAGTCGTTGTATGTGCCCGACTCAAGAGCTGTGATGCCCACTTTGGGGGGAGCTGGCTGGTTATTGAACTTTATCCAGAGGCAGGAGATGAGTTCCTTGGCCTTGTCGCGCGTGAGAGTCCCCTCCTTGAGCCCTTTCTCGTAGAAGGGGTAGAGATGCTGGTCTATGTGTCCGGGGTTCATGCAGTCCCATCCGTTGAGCTCGGTGACAGTGCCGAGGTGTACAAACCAGTACATCTGTATGGCCTCCTGCATGTCTCTCGGAGCATGAGCCGGCACCCAGCGGCACACGTCTGCTATCTTCCTCAGCTCGGCCTTGCGCTGCAGGTTCCTCTCTTCCTCTGCCATCTTCTCTGCCATGTCGGCGTGGCGCTCTGCAAAGAGTATGGCTGCATCGCAGCTGATGTCCATGGCTTGCAGTTCCTGCTGCTTGTCCGTCGCCTCGGGGTCATTGATGAAGTCCAGTCTGGCGAGAGCTTCAGCGATGAGAGCCTTCGTGTCGAGAAGTCCTCGGCTATACATCTTTCCGTCCATTGACGTGTGTCCTCCGGCACGCTGTTCCATAAACTCGGTGAAGACTCCAGCGTGGTAAGCCTCTTCCCATTCGCGGCTCACATGGCTGAAGATGCGTTCACGCTGCGTGCGTCCCTTCCAGTAGGGGATGACCTCGCGCTCGTAGCGGTCGATGTCCTCCTGCGAGATGCGGTAAGGCTGTAGGTCTCGCGTGTTGAGCGTGTGCAGATCCTCCACCGTGTGGCATGTCAGTTCGGGAAATGTGGGCACAGCCTTTGGCACAGGCCCGCGCTCACCGACGATGAGTTCGTCCTGGCCGATATATATAGTCTTTTTCTTGCATATCTCATAGAAGTTGCGGGCGCGGAGTATGCAGTTGGGCATCTTGCCGTAGTTTTCCTTGTAGAATTCTGTTTCGATGAGCGCACGCTCGATGGTGAGCGTGGGTTCGGTCTCCATGCTCTGCTGGTGCAGACGCTTGATGCGTTCGTTCATGCCGCCCTCATTTTCTGGATATTGCAGCGAATAGTTCATTTTGCTGTGTGGGGCGCGCATAGCGATAGATGTTCCCATAATGTAGCCGTTTGTATGTGATAGTTATTAGTCTTGCTTCAGTTTTGTCTTGTTTTAGTGAGGTATTCGGGTGTGCCTTCCGCTTGTGTGTGGTAGGGCTGCTCCCTGCGCATAAAGTGCGTGCAAAGGTACGTCTTTTTTGTCTGATGTACAATGGTGAGGAGATGAAAAATGTGCGTGCGTCTTCAATAATACCACTGGAATACATGCTTTGCTCGCGCATAAGTTGCATGCGAAGATGCGGGCTGCAAGCTCAACGTTTCGTCTCAGCAAACTCAATGTCTCATTCCGGCAAGCTCAACACCCCAAATGAGCCTGCTCACAACCCCTCGGGAGCAAGCCCACAACCCCTCGGGAGCCTGCTCACAGAGGGTTGTGAGCAGGCGGGATGTCTCCCTTGCCAAAACGGCATGCAAAGTTGGGGTGTGGAAACGGGCTTTTATGCGGAAGTGGTAATCAAATTTATTGCAGTCCAGTAAACTTGTTTGGCTGACTGCGACAAATCAGAATGCTTGTCTGAAATTGTCGGCGATGGCTGCTTGTTAAAAGATTTATGGTTCGTTTCTGCTTGTTTTTGACAATACAACAAGCATGATGTGACGATGTTTAGGGAATATACTACTACTAATTATACAATAAATGCTTGGCTCTGTTGCCAGGTTGGGCGCGTTTGCAATGTCAATATTGCAAAAGGGAATCAAAAGAGTTAACCCACGTTAAATAACGGGGGGGGGTGGTAGATGAGGTTTTTCTGGCTGCAGAAAATGGTAGAAATAAAAGTAGTATATTTGTAGTGAAATTCCTTTATGAAAGATGTTGATATTGCGAGATTTGAATATTAGGGTATAAAGATATTGTGAGATTCATACTATAATATATAAAAATACGCTTAAAGAAAACAATATGCACAAGAGTCTATACATGAAAGTTGTTGCCTTGTCGATTTGTTTATTTTGTTTCGGACGAGCCGTTGCGCAGCAGTGGGTGGTTAAGAACAATCTGCTGTATGATGCGACTCTCACGCCCAATATCGAGACTGAGGTGAAAGTGGGTCCGAGACAGACAATAGGGCTTACGCTGGGCTTCAACCCCTTCCCTCTCAAGGATAGTTATGATCCTGAGGGAGAGAACAAGAAGCTGCGCCATCTGCTGGTGTCTCCCCAGTGGAGGTATTGGTTCTGCGAGACCTTTGCGGGTCACTTCGTCAGTGTTAACATGGCGTATGTCCATTATAATGTGAGCAATATCAAGTTTCCGTTTGGACTCTACAAGAATGTCGATAAAGAGCGTCGTCAAGGCGACCTCGCTGCGGTCGGCGCTTCATACGGCCATTCATGGATTATCTCTCCCCGTTGGAGCTTAGAGGCTGAGGCCGGGGCCGATGTGGGGTATGCGTGGTCTAAGAGATATAAGTATCACCACTGCGGCATGTATATCGGTCCGGACAACCATTGGGTGGTCATGCCCAAGGTTGGCATCAGTATTATATATAATGTGAAGTGATGGCTGTCCCATGTGAAGTGATGACAGTCCCCCTTGTTTTTAAAACGTGATTATTATGATGCCCAATATGAGAAGATATATAACATTACTGATTCTCTCCGCTGCCACTCTCCTGCAGGCGCAGACGGTAAAGAGTGTGCGGCTCGTAGAAGATGCGGCCGGCAACGACAGGCATACCCCTTCTTACGAGGTGACATACGAGATGCACATTCCCCAGCCGCGCACCGACTATTCCTATAC
>JAXJBE010000203.1:0-3092 GCA_036303125.1 Bacteroidaceae bacterium | reverse complement strand
GACAAAATCCGGTGAAGGATACAAAACTTTGGTTCTGAGAGATTTCAAGATGAACCGAAATTTCGATTCATGGTTTGCCGGCGCATCTGAGTTTTGTGGCTTAACAATAACCGGAGGGTGTTCCTTTGCTTAAAAGTGGCGTTACAACTATCTGTAGTGGCATTTTAGCAATATATTGACCCGATGCATATAAAAGAACACTTTTTTCAGGTATGGAAACAATGATTTTATTAACAATAAATAAAAGTGTTAGCGATGATGATTTATTCCGATGAAAAGAAAAAGGAGAGATCCTGAAATTACAGAGGGGTTCGTGAATAAAATCAGCCGATATCATGTGAAAAACGGCTTGTGTGCCGCAGGCTTGCCTGCATCTTACGGGGCGTTAACATTAAAAAATAGTGTTCCTTTGAAGAATCAGACATAAGAAAAGAGGCCCGAAGACCTCTGATACTTAACTCTTTATTCCCGATGGAGGGACTATCGATAACGGAATGACTCTGCCGCTTCTTTCCTCTTCTTCTGACTCCTTGAAGATGCGAGAAAGATTGATGTCAAGTTCTTCTCCGGTTTCTTCAAGGTGCCTCTGCTTCAGGTCGTTGATGATCCTGGTGAGGTTCTTGATGGACTCGGCCTGCATGTGGCTCTTGGACTCCAGCTTCTTCTTGTCTTCAATGGCAGTCATAAGACGGGTCTGAGTAATGGCGTGAGCATCGACCATCCTTTGAAGCTCGGCATTTCTGCTCTTCAGAGCTTCATACTCAGTGACGGGAACACTCTCTTCAATCTTCTTCGGAAAGAAGGTGTCATATATCTTAAGGAGCGCGATGTTGTGCGACTCCGAAATTGTCGTACGCTTTAATCCTGCCTCCTGAGCGATGCTTGATTTGGTCGGCTTGAGCGAAGCAATGGACTCTTCGTGCTCGTGAATCTGTGCCAGACGGGCCTCGCATACTGATATCAGTCTGTCAGCACTCTGCAGCTGCTTATAGTCCAGGATGTCAGGATCCACGCCGCAGCCCGTGAGGACTCGTCGTAAACGGGCCCTGAGCTCTTCCTTGCCTTCTTTATAAATAGTGTTCATAGTCCTACTCTCCTAGTGTTTCTATAAATGTGTCAAATTCGTCTTCTGTGTCTGTACCGGACAAGCCCTTCGTCTGCTTGGCTCTTCTGCTCGTTTTGAACTCCTCGTCATCGACAGCGTAGTATGAATCGAAGCTGTTGCTCTGAGGCGTATGGCTCATGATGCTCTCAATCAAGTCCAGAGGGAAATCCTGAGCATATAGCGAGGTGGCAAAATGTACCCTGAAGTTGTGGATGGTTGGGATGGAATAAAGGTTCCTGTCCGTGCGGATGGGAAGCTTGACCCTATCAATCCCTTTCCAATCCTGCTCGATCTCGCTCTTAAGGTATGTCCCAAAGAACATCTTGTACTGTCTTACGAACGTGTCTCTGTTGACGGGCGGCAGCTCGCTGGCTTTGTTTGATTTCTGTACAATATCCAGTGTGTACAGGAACCGCGACTGCTCGCTGTAAGGGGATTGCTTCCTCAATTCGGTCATGTAACTCCAGGTCTCAAGAAGTAACGGAGTGCAGATGGATTTGACCTGTATGACCTCTACGTCAGCCCTGGCTCCCTTGATGCAGTTATAGGTGGTGAAGTACCGACGCAGACCGTCCCCGCAGTTGTATTCATGGATGCAGTCCTTCTCGAGTGCGAGGATCTCCAGACAGCGCAGGCCCAGCTGTGTGTTCATCAGGACGATGCCGGCGGTCATTCTCATGTTGAAAGGCTGCGAGTCATCCCTCATTACCCTGTCGGCAGTCTGGAGGATCGAGTCATAGAACGCATCAGGAATCCTCTTGTGGTGGTTGTG
The DNA here is from genome assembly GCA_036303125.1 of Bacteroidaceae bacterium. Taxonomy (GTDB): domain Bacteria; phylum Bacteroidota; class Bacteroidia; order Bacteroidales; family Bacteroidaceae; genus Minthosoma. The sequence goes on along the minus strand of JAXJBE010000203.1, from coordinate 1,215 downwards.
CTGTCGTCTGGACCTGTAGATGTCGCTCAGTATGGTCATTCTCTTGCTGATCACGTCAAGGTCGACAGGAAGGAAGATGCTGTGACTGCTTCGGATGAACTCTATGAATCTCATGATGTGAGAATAGGCACTCCTGCGGGATCCGGAATGAGAAATGACAGCTTCCACCGAACTGATGATATCCTCTGTGTCAAGGAGAATGAACATACCATAGGCACTGCCATTGACTGCATGGTTCAAGATGCTCGACATCATGGCGATCACGCTGCTGACTGTGGATACCTTCCACTCATAGGAGTCCAGGAGCATGACAGCATAGTCCTTGAGATGGACCCTGAATTCCTCATCCGCTCTGTCGAAACGTATCTTGAGATTGCTCCTGCGCTGATACTTGAAGCCATCCTTGAAGTCCCACTCATCGCTCCTGTAGTCGACAAGATGTCCCTGGACGGGCATCAGCTCGACCAATGTCTTGTATCCATCCTTCTCGGGGGACACGCCAATGCCGCCCAAATATGAAGGTATATTTCCTATAATCTGTCTGGCCAATCCGTTTCTGAGCATGACTACTGTCTTTTTACTGTTCCTAATGAAATGTTGTCTGCGGCAAAGAGAAGGTCCTCGATACGTAAGTCCACATAACTGTTCAGGGATGTCCTGTTCGCATGTCTTGTCAATGTCGCCTTCTGAGCGTCATTGAGGTTATGCCTGCGTACAAAACGGGCTACAGCCGTCTGTCTGGTATCCCTGACATTACCGCTGGATATATGCTCTATGCCTGCAAGATTGCACGCCTCTGCCAGATCTTCGTTATATCTGTTGATGTTCATGACAGCTATATGCTGGTCTGTGGGTCTGAGGCCACGGTACAGGTAAAGACTGTTCTGCAGGCCGTCGGAAGGGCAGACTGCTCTCGCTTCAGCTGTGAGCTCTATCGCTTCCCGAAGCAAGGCGGTGGCTCTTCTGGAGAAATCCGTCCTCACCATTCCGCCTCCTCTGTTCTTGACCCTGGACAGGTATGAGGATGTCCCGTCATCATTCCATATCATCCTGCTGAGATCCAGCGCGCAGAGCTGACCAGCCCTGATGTCGGAACGGATGGTGATGGAGAATATATTGAGGGTAAGGAGGAATCTCGGATCGCGTTCGGACAGCTTGAGCAGAGCCTGCTCCAGAGCGTTCCTGTCGCTTGCAGTCAAGGACCTTGGTTTGGAG
>JAXJBE010000202.1:0-1566 GCA_036303125.1 Bacteroidaceae bacterium | reverse complement strand
TCTACATTCAATCCCTTATCTACTGCCACATAATAGGCCAGTATCTGCAGGGGAACGACGCTGAGAAGAGGGACTAAAGTATTGAGGGTCTGCGGTACTTCTATCACAGAATCGGCTATCGCCTTGACTTGTTTGTCGCCTTCGGTAACAATAGCCAGGATGCGTCCGTTGCGGGATTTTACTTCCTGCATATTGCTGATAATCTTCTCATACAACTGGTGATGAGTGGCAAGGAATACGATCGGCATATCGGTATCTACCAAGGCTATCGGGCCATGTTTCATCTCGGCTGCAGGATAGCCCTCGGCATGGATATAGCTGATCTCCTTTAGCTTCAAGGCTCCCTCTAATGCTACGGGATAGTTGAATCCTCGACCGAGATAGAGGAAATTATGTGCATAGGTGAATACTTTAGCCAGTCGGGAGATCGATGGCGTCTGCTCCAACACTTTCTCCATCTTGCCGGGTATCTCTGCCAACTCGGCGATGGTCTCTACATAGTCTTTTTCGGAAAGGGTTCCCAATTCATGACCTAACGCCAAGGCAAAAAGGGTAAGGACGGTGACCTGACCGGTGAAGGCCTTGGTACTCGCTGGCATATTCTACTTCTACTCGCTTGCGGCACATTTTCTCTATGAGTTGCTTGCCGATGAGGGCTGCATGCCAACTGGTTCCGCATGCCACGATGATGATATGCTTGGCTGACATGAGTCGGTCTTTATAGTCTGTAAGGGCTGACAACACGATGTGGTTGTTGGATGGATTGTCCTTATCCGCAAACAGGCGACCACTCATACAGTCTTTCAGGCACTGGGGCTGGTCGTAGATCTCTTTCAGCATGAAATGGTCGAAGCCTCCCTTGCTGAGTTTGGAGATGTCGAGGTCTACGGTCTTGATGTCATAATCGCATAACTTATGGTTGAGATTGATCATCTCTATATCCTTACCGATACTGATTTCTGCTATCTGACCGTCTTCGAGATAGACTACCTGGTCGGTATATTCTACGATAGGAGTGGCATCACTGGCGATATAGAAGTCTTGCTTGTCGGTTCCTACGCCTACCACCAATGGACTTGACTGACGGGCTGCTACAATGTGAGTGGGGTTCTTGCATTCGATGACTGCTATGGCATAGGCGCCCACAACATCATTCAGTGACTGGCAAACGGCTGACACCAAATCTTTGCCATTCTGCTGATAGTATGAGTCTATCAACTGTACCAGCACCTCGGTATCTGTTGTGCTCTTGAACTGATAACCGCGTGCTATGAGTTGTTCTTTCAGCACCTGGTAGTTCTCGATGATGCCATTATGTACCAAAGCCAGGTCACCACTCATACTGACATGGGGATGTGCATTTTCGGCTGATGGTTCGCCATGTGTTGCCCATCGGGTGTGAGCTATACCGATATGGCCTCCGCAGTCTTTGTCTGCTGCGAGTTCTTCCAAGTTTGCCACCTTGCCCTTTGTCTTATAGACATTGAGTTTGTCCTCTCCATTGACGAGTGCTACTCCGGCACTGTCATATCCTCTATATTCGAGTTTCTTCAGTCCTGCTATCAG
>JAXJBE010000201.1:0-6157 GCA_036303125.1 Bacteroidaceae bacterium | reverse complement strand
GTGATAGCCTCAAAATCGCCTCGAGCTAATTTATAGAACACCCCTTAAGATTGAATTTCCAATGCCGCATCAGCCTTTTGAGTTCTTTTTTTGTTATCATTACAACGGCACCATGTTTTGGCGAGGTGAAGTTAACGGTCTTCATTTTGCCATGATTGAAGTGGCCAAGATTCTCATAGTTCACAAAATCTGATGTCTCACTGAATCCCATATTGTTGGGTCGTGCAGAAAAGACATCATACATCAAAACATATTTATCTTCCCCTTTGCGCTTCCACAATGTAGGGGCTTCACACGCACCTTCTTCCGGATCACACCATAAAGGTTCATAATCGTATCCACCGTTGGCTCTATTTGACACAGCGTGTTTGACTCCCGACACACCATCATGTGAGACATAAAATAGATGGTATTTATCGCCTATCTTGGTGATATCACTGTCTATGCAAGACTTATCTCCAGGGTAAGTGAAGAGGATTTCAGGTCGAGTAAGCAGAGTGTCATAGTCGTCATTAACATACGAGTAGTATAGATGATGTACACCATTGCCAAATCTCATGGTAAAAGTCAACATGAGCTGGCCTTTCTCCTCATCATAGACTGTGGCGGGAGCCCATGCACAGCCAATATTCTCAAGTCCGGGAAAAGCGAGATCTACTCTTATATTGGCTCTCTTCCAATGAATGAGGTCATGCGATTTGAGCAATACCAATGCTCTGTTATTGCCCCATCCAAAACCTTCTCTTTCCCATTCAGTGTCTCTCAGTCCTTCTTGCTTGGCATATATGTGCAAATCTGTCAATGACATATAAAAAGCATTGTCTGGCCCTCTATATATATGAGGATCCCGTATGCCTTTCTGATAAGCGATTGTATCACCTGCCATAACAGGCTCTCCATTGTTAACATCAACAAATGTGTATCCGTCATTGCTAACGGCAAAATACACATTATGACCATGCTCCTTGAAATAAACCATCAGGTAGGCATCCATCTTGCCTTCTGGAATGTGAGTTGATGTGTGACTCTGTTTCTTTGACACCTTGCCTTCTGACACCGATGTCTGGGCTAAGGTGAAGATGGACACGAACATGAGAGCATGCAAGAGAACGAACATTTGTTTCATAAAGATTCTGATTTGATTTGTCCTGCAAAGTTAAACATAATATCGAGAACAACATAAAATGTAACGTTGCATAAAGTTATGACAATGTTTCAAGTCGTTCCATGTTACATAACTACATGATAACAATATGATTCAAAACACCATATCTTGAAACAGTAGAAAAAAATAAACAAAGTAATCATGTAACATAAAGGGAAATCATTCATTTTTCTTTACCTTTCGAGCATCCACTTCCGTAGCGATTCAGTCCTCGAAGATGTGAGTATGAAGTCAATTATGAACGACAAGATATCTCCCATCATGCCAATCCTATCCGAATATTTTTCTCTTTATCCTCTTTCTCTTCTCGAAATTCTCAATGCTTTTGATTATATAGTTAACCGACTCTTCGACATTCCATCCTCGCATACAAGCATATTCGCCAACAATTTTCCGCAGAACCATGCGCTCATGCGTTATTCTCATCAGACTCTTGAGACATTCTTTGCTGGAAGGACTAGAAGAGAAGTGAGAACGATTGGTATCGATAGTTGTGATATGGTATCGATAAGAAGACGAGTCAGGGTGATAAAGAAAGTTGGAGAGGTTGGTGTCGCCATGAATGAACCCCTTCTTGTGCATATCCACAAGGAAGTGGACAAAGGCTGTCATGAGTTGGTCGTGGCTGTGGGGGTCTTCACGCAGGACACGAAGATCTGGGTCACCGCAGAAGGTTGAGATAAAATAGCCTTGACAAAATAACCCGCCACAGAAATCCTCAATGTATGCAATAGGATCTGGTGTGCTTATGCCCATGCTTAGCAGGCGCATGCCGAAAATGTAGGCACGCTTAGCTTTGCTCGGACGGAAGAATGTGTAGTCAATGCGTTGATGAAGAAGAGGAACCTTATAACGCTTGACCACAATAAATTGGCCATTGACAGTAAATAGACGTACTTTGTTGCGCGAGTCGTAGATTAGTTCACCGCTCTGGTCAAAGGTAGCAGGCAACTGTCTGACAAACGAATCAAAATGACTGTATCGAGGATTGATTTCTATATTCATACATTATTTATATACGGTTACTTATGTGTTCTCTTTCTTATTTTTGTCCTGTCATTCTGAAATACTTGTCCATGACAAGAAGAGAAATGAGTTTCTCCCTACATTCATCCTTAAACATTGCCACATATTCGTTGGCATGTCGCACAATAGTTTCAGCCTCATCAGGATGGGCTATATAGTAGCGGAGTTTTTCTTCGAGGTTAGAAAAATCTGGACTAATTTCTATATAATGATAGTCAGGAATTAGAGTGCCCTCCATAAACCATGTCTCACATGTAGGACGTGGCATGACAGCTACAGAGTTGGATGACATAACCCACTTAAGGTTGCTCGCTACATCATTGCCTTCAAGAGCCAAAATAAACTTATAGTTGAGATGGTCTCGGATGGTCATTTTGTCCACTCGCCATTCAGTATGCTCAGTGTAGCGGCGGCTGATATCGCCAAGGTCGCAGAGTGGATGGCCAAAATATTGTTCGAAGAATCTAATTCTCTGTTCCTTGTCTTTGACCTTCCCACGGAAGACGGCCATGTCCTTCTTCTTGCTAAAAGGTGTGACATCATGAACAAAGATGAAATGACGCACTTTGTTCAGTTTGAGTATCACACCATTGGCATTGTCTCCATCTACAGGACGGCTCTTGACAATTGATGGCACATCTGGAATATAATTTATGTCTCCAGGTTTGAACACCCATCGGAGCATTGGGTCAAACCATCTAGTACACTCTACCGAATCAAACCAATAAACCTTATGCCATCTCTTATCCCTCTCACCTATTGCTGGAGCGTCTTCCGGCAGACATGCGCCAGGGAGCAGCTTGCAGTAGTAGTCGACACGCTGCAAGATATATTCCTTGTCAGGACGAGCGTTTAGACTACCAAGCACCTTCTCCAGCTGTAGACGATAAAAGATGTTAGGCACAAGTTGCAAAATGTAGTTCTTTGACATGTAGGCAAATTTATTATTTTTGCCGCTGTGCAACATATAAGAAAGTTTGGATAGCATAAAAATTTTTTTTAATCAAGGGATGGCTCTTGAGTGCTATGCCCGAGTTTTGAAGATATTTATTTAAAGGGATTGCAAAGTTACACAAAAAAACGTACCTTTGCACCATCAAGATATATAAAATTATGAGAAAGTGTTACATTTCCCGCAATTACAAAGACCTAACCTCTGCAGGCAACAAAGCAAAGACAGACATAGAGACTACGATGCAGCGCATGGGATTTATCAACCTTGGCCTAAAACACAGTGTGGGCAAGGGAACGGTCAGACACTTCGTACGTAATCTATGCGGTGTGCTCAAGGCAATGTGCCTGCTTAGGCACGGTGATGTGCTGGTGCTTCAGTACCCACTGAAGAAGTATTATGAGTCACTGTGCAACGTAGCACACTGGAAGGGAGCCAAGGTCGTCACACAAATACACGATCTCAACTCATTCCGCAGCAAACGTCTCACTCCCACTCAAGAGATGAGAAGATTAGGGCACAGTGATGTAGTCATTGCACACAATGATACAATGAAGGCATGGCTCGAGAAGCAAGGATGCCCCGCCAAGCTCACTACACTGGGTATCTTCGACTATCTCTCGCCATCTGCCGTTACCTCCTTACGGCCTTCACCCACAGGAGAATGCCCTACCATGTTCTTCCTCGGCAACCTCAATCCGAAAAGCAATAACTTCATCTACGACATCTCATCCCGCCTCACCTCCTCTACCCTCTTCCTATATGGCAACCATTATCATCCCGAACTTCTCCCCAATGGAGCTCGTACCCACTACGAAGGTTATGCCGTGGACACCGAAATCATGCAAATGAACCGTGGCGACTTCGGCTTGTCATGGTATGGCGAATCACTGACAGAGGGTAAAGGCAAAATAGGCGAATACATGTCATACAACAATCCTCACAAGGTATCACTCTATCTGAGATGCCACGCTCCTGTCATTCTCTCCAAGACAGCAGGCCTCGCCCGCTTTATCGAAGAAAATGGCATAGGCATCACAGTTGACTCCCTCACCGACATTGACTCTGTGCTTTCATCTGTCACACCAGAACAATATGAACAGATGCGACAGAATGTCATCAAAGTCAGCGACCGACTCGCTCAAGGCTACTACTTCGAACATGCGTTTGAGAAAAGCCTAAAAATGCTATAAACCATTACTTATGTAAATATAAGATAATTTTGAATACCTACTTATGTCACCCTCAATAGAAAAACTCTTCATCAAATCATTTCCCCAAAACGAGCGTCGGCCCCTCGACTGGTTTCGTGAATTGATTGCCTCAGAACCTCGCATGCACCTCGTAGCATACGATGCAAAGGCCTGCCCTGTGGCAATACCAGAAGCAAACGAATGCGCCATGCTCTGCTACTGGGATTTCGACACGTTCATATATGTCGAATACTTAGCGGTTGACACATCCCTAAGAGGCAAAGGAATAGGCAGGCGCATAATGGAGCAGCTAATCCTTGACTGCAACCAGCCAGTCATCCTTGAGGTCGAACCGCCTACCGATCCCTTGACCACCCGACGCATAGGCTTCTATCATCGCCTCGGTTTCCAGCTTTTACCCAATCCATACATGCAACCATCCTACGGTGTGATGCCAGGCATACCACTCCAACTCATGCTGCACAGCAACAATTCGTCCACACCACCTCCACCAGTCAGTAAAATGGTGCAAATCATTCACCGCCATGTCTACGGACAGAATGTGGAAGAATGAAGTGCACATGAGTACTGGCAAGTGATTCTTATCATACAAACAATAGCATTGATTGGCATAGGCAAAAGCGATATAAAGGTGCAAGCAAGTTGTAATACAAAAGTTACAATAACAACAATAGAAAGAGATGATAACGCTTTTTTGATGAAAAATATTTTAAAAAACAAAGAAAAGCATTCTGCAATTCATTGCACACACACAATAAATAGCTAACTTTGTACTGAAATAGGAGTCAGCAACAGATGACTTATGTGCAATGGCAACTCAATATATTTTATTATTATAGCCATAAACTATACAAGGTAAAAAAAGATATTTATTCACATTATAAACAACAAAAGTACTATGGCATTAGATTTGACAAAGTATGGCATCACTGGTTCAACAGTGATTGCGCACAATCCTTCTTACGAGGATCTTTTCAAGGCAGAAACAGACCCAGCTCTCGAAGGCTATGAAAAAGGTCAGGAGACCGAGCTCGGAGCAGCTAACGTGATGACTGGCATCTACACTGGCCGTTCTCCTAAGGATAAGTATATCGTAATGGATGCTAACTCAAAGGACACTGTATGGTGGACAACTGAAGGCTACAAGAACGACAACCATCCAATGTCAGAAGATGTTTGGTCTACTGTAAAGAACCTCGCCGTTAAGGAACTCTGCAATAAGAACCTCTACGTAGTAGATGCCTTCTGCGGTGCAAACAAGGACACTCGCATGGCTGTTCGCTTCATCGTTGAGGTAGCATGGCAGGCACACTTCGTTACAAACATGTTCATCCAGCCAACAGCTGAGGAACTCGCCAACTTCGAACCAAACTTCGTTATCTACAATGCTTCTAAGGCTAAGGTTGATAACTACAAGGAACTCGGACTCAACTCTGAGACTTGCGTTGCATTCAACGTAACAAGCCGCGAGCAGGTCATCATCAACACATGGTACGGCGGTGAGATGAAGAAGGGCATGTTCTCTATGATGAACTACTACCTCCCACTCCAGGGCATCGCTTCTATGCACTGCTCTGCAAACTGCGACATGAACGGTGAGAACACAGCTATCTTCTTCGGACTCTCAGGCACAGGCAAGACTACACTCTCAACAGATCCTAAGCGCCGCCTCATCGGTGACGACGAGCACGGATGGGACGACAACGGCATCTTCAACTTTGAAGGTGGATGCTACGCTAAGGTTATCGGCCTTTCAAAGGAGCATGAGCCAGACATCTACGGCGCTATCAAGCGCAACGC
>JAXJBE010000200.1:0-3684 GCA_036303125.1 Bacteroidaceae bacterium | reverse complement strand
TCTGCAGACCCGCAGCTTCATGTCAGCAGCATCCTTCCAGGAGACAACCAAGGTGCTCAACGAGGCAGCCATCAATGGCAAGAGCGACTACTTGGAGGGCATGAAGGAGAACGTGATTTGCGGTCACCTCATTCCCGCAGGTACAGGTCTGCGCGAGTTCGATAAGATTATCGTGACCAGCCGTGAGGACTACGAGCGCTCACTCTCCAGCCGCAAGACTCTCCTTGAGTTTGCTGATGAGCTGGCTCCTCAGTCTTAAGTTCTGACTGCATAACAATTTCATAATAGCCAAATCCCCACTCCGCTGAAAGGCAGAGTGGGGATTTGTCGTTTCTGTACACCTCTTATTCACGCTGTAATCATCCGAATCAAGGTAGCCTTTTCCATATCGTTGACACTGCTTACCTTGCAACCATCCTAAACAAGCCGCCTTTTCCATAACGTTGATACGTACAACCGTCCGCGGTAGCATATTGTAACCTGTCTGTAAAGTTCCTACCTTTGTTCTAAAAAACTATGGACATTAATAAGGTAGACCTTTACAGACAGGTTTTTCATGCATTTAAGAAACTATGTGCCGATGGTAAGCAAACCTGCTCTTTCAGGACTTTTTGCCTCGAGCATGGAGTAAACCAATGCCAAATGAAGCTCATTTTAAAAGATGAGTTCCAAGGGGTATCCTGCATTCCTGGATATAGACGTTTTGCAAAGAATCCTGATGCAGTCATTCGTTACCTGCAAATTTATGATGATTTCCAGAATCTCTGTGCTCAGGATCACCGATTTGAGACGTTTGCAGAATTCTGCAGAATTCGCGGTGTGGACTATGAGCACACTCGTTGCTATTTAAAACATCATAAACTTTATGTCTCCGACCTACCTGGATACGTCGGGAGATGCAACAACAGGTCGTCTAAGTGTCAAGAAGTTCCTTTCGAGAATATCATCTTTGAGGAAGCCGGATTTCTTCCTGCAGATGATGGCAATGTGATAACCGTAAGAGTTGATGGTCACATAGAGGTTAGTTTCCCTGCCGACACAGATATTGACGTTATCACGAAGTTTGTGAAGAAAGCAAGAAAGGAGGCGGGCAATGTGGGGGCTTGATCAGGGACTGCATCTATGGGTATGCCAGCAATCCGTATCGATGCGCTATGGCATACGCGGTCTAACGCAGATGGTGTGGTCGTGGAAGGGGCACTCTCCTGCCTCTGGCGATGTATATGTGTTCTTCTCGCGTGATCACAAGACCATGAAGGCATTGAAGTGGGATGGGGATGGTTTCCTTATGTACACCAAGAGGCTGTCGCAAGGGCGTTTCCGTGAGATAATCAAGAAAGGAGACGATGGCGTGCGCAGGCTCCAATGGGATGATTTCTACATGATAATGAGAGGTCTGACACCTGTGAAAGTAATCGTCGAGGATCGCTTTAGAATGGGCGTAAAATAACGTGTAAACATCTATGTTTCAATCAAATAAACTTCCTTGGGTGCTTGCATATGTCAGAAAAAGGTTGTACCTTTGAGATATGAAAAAGGATGAACTGATAGAACTATTGCAACGCCAAGTCGACTTCCTTCAGGGGAAGTTGGACGAGGCGTTGTTTTCTATCAAGTCCCTTACTCTCATCAATGAAAAGCAGACTGCAACTATAGAGGAACTGCGTAAGCAGATAGCCTCATTGGAAGACGTAATCAAGGGTAAGGATGTAGAAGTGGCTAAGGAGAAGGCTGCCGTACAGGCCGTGCAACGTCTTCAAGGCTCGACATCGGAAAGACAGGGCAAGCCCAAGGCGGAATCAGCAGAGGCCGAAAAACCAGAGTCTGAGAAGAAGCGTACGAACAACGGCGCAAAGAGAAAGACTCATCCAGAGTGTGAGATTGAGACAATTGAGGTAGAGCCGGATGATCCTGTCTTTAAGAAAGAGGCAGCCACTTTTATCGGCACATGTGATGTGGTGAGATACACCATGATACCCATGCGCTTCGTAAAGACTGTCTATAAGGTGAAGAAGTATGTACAGGACGGCCATGTCTACAAGGGCACAGCACCTGCGGCACCATTGCTCAACTCTCAGTACACGGCATCATTTATAGCAGGACTTACAGAGCTGCGCTATCTCCACAGCATGCCGTTGGAGAGTGCGGTTGAGTACTTCCGTTCACACGGCTTTGATCTGGACAAGGGAACTGCACAGAAACTGGTAAGCAAAACCAAAGTGCAACTTGAGAATCTCTACAAGGCCCTGGTTCAAGCTCTCAGGGAGGACTCTTATATATGTGGCGACGAGACCTATCAGAAGGTGCGCCTGCAGGTGGCCACGCCATCAGGCAAGAAGATAAAGAAGGGATACATCTGGGTGTTTGTCGGCATGACCACAGGTCTGGTGTATTTCTTCTACGACGACGGCTCACGCGCCGCAGATGTCTTTGAGGAGCAGATAAAGGGCTTCAAGGGTGCTTTTCAGTGCGACTATTACTCCGGCTACCGCCACATCGGCATAGGCGACATGAGCGGGATAACCAGACTGCCTTGTCTACAACACATCAAGCGTAAGTTCCTTGATCTAAAAGAGAATGCCGAAGCACAAGAGATAGCAGGGCTATTCGGCCTACTATTCCATCATGACCACAAGCACAAGATAGGCAAGGACGGATGGACGGAAGATGACCATCTGAAGTGGAGACAGAAATACTCCAAGGAAGTGCTTGGCAAAATCCATGTCAAACTGCTTGCTATAAAGGACAGACCCGGCATGCTGCCGGATGACCCGCTTCTAGCAGCGACACTCCATGCACTCAAGCAATGGTATGAGATACCGGAGATATTTAAATCACCAATATATAAGCTCTCGAATAATGAAGTAGAGCGAATCAACCGCTATATATCACTAACCAGACGTCGCCTGACAATCGGGTCGCACACTGGTGCACAGACAGCCGTACTATACCACTCGTTGACTATAACATGCCATCGATGCGGTGTGAATATATTTGATTATTTCTGCGACATCATCGACAGGTGTGCAGCATGGCCCCCTAATACTCCTATAGAAAAATATCGAGACTTACTTCCTGACCGATGGAAGAAGGCACAATAATAGCCGCCCGAATACTGGACGGCTATTATTTTTACAGGGTACCTGCCAACGCGGACGGTTGTACGTTGATACAGTTTACCTTTGTTCCTCAAAAAGATTCTTGCTGTTCGGCAAAACTTTTGCAAGCAACAATAATTAGGGCTAACACTTCTCACGAGGGTATCACTTAAGATGGGCTATCGAGTCACCAATATCTTGAACAGAATTATCCGCTTCATTTCTACTATGTTGACAATAAGGAAAAGAAGGCTCCTGATGCACTTCTAGTCAGTCTTCGTGATGGGGAAGAAACTCTCTGTCACCGTCCAAGCCTAGGCTGGACGGTGGATGAAGCTTGGATACTTTTGCTACGCAGTATATATTCTATGACCGTCCAGCCTAGGGTTGAACGGTGGAGCATACTGCCTAGCCGCCCTTGGAGGTGGAAAGTAATCCCGAAACAGTACTGGTTCGTTGCCCAAGAAGAGTACGCTGCCCCTTTCGTATGCCATAAAGTGTTCTTACGACAGAGAGAATATTGTCATCCTCAAATACGCAACTAAGCCCTTCAATGTCCTTCTTGCGTGTACACGTCCTCTCATTA
>JAXJBE010000199.1:0-7132 GCA_036303125.1 Bacteroidaceae bacterium | reverse complement strand
TCCACCAATGCGTCTGCTGAATCTCTTAATTCAAAGATTAAGCAGTTTCGTGCACAACTGCATGGGGTTATCGATGTAAAGTTCTTCTTATTCAGACTCTCAAAGATATTTGGCTAAACACAGGTTTTTGCAGGTGCGCCAGAAAATCCTTTTCTTTGTCTTTACAGGCTTATAATTCGGGAATTTTATATAATTTTGCGGCACAAACAGAAGTAATTAAGCAAAAGAACGACAATATACCGCAAGCAATTGAGCGAGGCCAACACGTTCTATAATAAGAAGTAATCAAGGAAATAGACATCCAACAATTAACCCGAGGTGATGAGACCATCCCTCACAAACCAACAACTATAATCCAAAGACATGAAATCATTCATCAAAAACGTGTTCTCCACAGTCGTCGGCATCTTCGTGGCTGTGTTCATCATCTCAATGCTGTCCATCATCAGCCTCATCGGCTTAGCCACCATGGGCAGCGCGCCGACCACTGTCAGCGACAACAGCGTATTGGTCATCCAGCTTGACGGCACCATAGCTGAACGCTCCAAGGACAATCCTCTCGCCTCCGTCTTGGGCAACAGCGCGGCTAACCAGCAGGGTCTTGACGACATCATCACAGCCATCAAGGCTGCCAAGGAGGAAGACAAGATAAAGGGCATATACATTCAGGCTGGCAGCCTCACAGGGGCGCGTCCTGCCACTCTGCAGGCTATCCGCAATGAGCTCGCCGACTTCAAGAAATCAGGCAAGTTCATCATTTCTTACGGCGACACCTACACGCAGGGGGCATACTACCTATGCTCTCTCGCCGACTCCATCATCATCAACCCTCAGGGCATGATAGACTGGAGCGGACTCAGCAGCCAGGTGATGTACTATAAGGATCTGCTCGACAAGGTGGGAGTGGAAATGCAGGTTGTGAAAGTCGGCACGTACAAGAGCGCGGTCGAGCCCTTCATGCTCAACGAGATGAGCGACGCCAACAGGGAGCAGATTTCGGTCTACAGCCAGGAGGTGTGGGACGAGATGGTCAAGGCGGTGGGCAAGAGCCGCAAGCTCAGCAGCGCCAGACTCAACGAGCTCGCAGACTCGTCCATGCTCATGCAGGGAACGGAGCTATATAAGAAGGTCAAGCTCGTGGACAAGACTGCCTACAGCGATGATATGCCTCACACCATAGCGCACATGATGAAAGTGGATGAGGTAGACGACTACAAGACCATCAGCGTCTCTGACCTCACCAAGGCCGCATCAGCCAAGCCAAAGGGCACAAGCGGCAATGTCATAGCTGTGTATTATGCCGTAGGCGATATCGTCAACGAACCCACGACGGGCTTCAACACAGAAGACGAGATAGCCGGCACCACTGTCATCAGAGACCTGAAGAAACTGGCAGAGGACGACGATGTCAAGGCTGTAGTGCTGCGCGTCAACTCTGGTGGTGGCTCAGCCTACGCTTCCGAACAGATATGGCACCAGGTGATGAACATCAAGTCAAAGAAGCCTATCGTGGTGAGCATGGGAGACCTCGCCGCTTCTGGCGGATACTATATCAGCTGCGCGGCCGATTACATCTATGCCGAACCGACGACACTCACCGGTTCGATAGGAATCTTCGGCCTCTTCCCCAATGCCGGTGAACTTCTGGGTGACAAGCTCGGCATTCACATCAGCACGGTCAAAACCAACAGTCTCTCAGACTTCGGCGACCCCACACGTCCATTCACTCCACAGGAGAGGGCGCTCGCTCAACGCTATGTCAACAACGGCTACGAGCTCTTCACTCGCCGCTGCGCTGACGGCCGCCATGTCAAGCAGAACCAGATTAAGGCCATAGGAGAAGGACGTGTGTGGACAGGTGTGCACGCTAAACAAATAGGGCTTGTCGATGCACTCGGCGGTCTCGATGCCGCCATTGACAAGGCTAAGAAGCTCGCCAAGGCAGATGAAGCCACAATCATGAGCTACCCTGCCAAGGCTTCCATCTTTGACAACCTTGTCGAAGAGACCAAGGGCAACAGCTATGTAGAGGCTCAGCTCCAGCAAAATCTGGGCGAGTACTACAATTTCTTCTCCGACATGAAGCGGGTCACTCGCACCACTGGCATACAGGCCAGCCTGCCATACTACCTGCAGTTCAACCTGTAAATACAAACCAGCCGCATACAGACAAGGAAGGTGCGCATGAAGTTCTGATGCTTCATGCGCACCTTCTTGCTTTTCGCCGCTGCCGCCGCGTCTCCGCATGTATGGCCAAATCCGGCAAAAGGCGGAATGCTGCCACTTGCCACCCCTCTATTTACGGTCTGTAACATTATTGTAACATCATTTTCTTTAATTATTCGCGAAAACGATATATCTTTGCATCGGATTTTTGACAATGCCCCTTGCGCTGGGGCAGGCTAAAGCGACAAACCACAAAAAACATACTAATGAACACTTTTCAAGATTACTTTTCAGTGACCACCCAGCTGATGGGAGCTCTCGCGCTGCTCATCTACGGCATGAAGGTGATGAGCGAAGCCCTCCAGAAGATGGCAGGTCCTCAGCTTCGCCACATCCTAGCGACTATGACAACTAACAGACTGACAGGTATGCTCACAGGCACACTTGTCACATGCGCAGTACAGTCATCATCGGCAACAACGGTGATGACTGTTTCTTTTGTCAATGCGGGCCTGCTCACCCTCGCCCAGGCCATCTCCATCATCATGGGAGCAAACATCGGCACCACGCTCACCGCATGGATCATGTCGCTCGGCTATAACGTAGACCTCACCTCGGTAGTCTATCCGGCCTTCTTCATTGGCATCATCCTCATCTACCTGCGCCGCCACCGCTATGTAGGCGACTTCCTCTTCGGCATATCCTTCATGTTTCTCTCGCTCGTCATGCTCAGCACGGCAGGCAAATCCATGGATCTCGGCAACAATCAGGCCGTAGTGGACTTCTTCGCCTCCTTTGACACATCAAGCTACATGACCATCCTGACATTCCTCGGCATAGGCACGCTCATCACCTGCATCGTCCAGTCGTCAGCAGCCGTCATGGCCATCACCATCCTGCTATGCTCCACTGGAGTACTGCCCATATACCTCGGCATAGCACTCGTCATGGGAGAGAATATCGGCACCACAGCCACGGCCAACCTCGCTGCCCTCGGCGCAAACAGCCAGGCGCGCCGCGCCGCCCTCGCCCACCTGCTCTTCAACCTCATAGGTGTCATCTGGGTGCTCTGCGTCTTCTACCCCTTCGTCGACATGGTATGCTCGCTTGCCGGCTACGACCCGACACGCACCGGGCAGATAGAGCGCCTGCCCGTAGTCCTGGCCATGTTCCACACTTGCTTCAATGTGACCAACACAGCCCTGCTCATCGGGTTCATCCCACAAATAGAACGTCTCTGCCTCACCATCATAAAGGACAAAGAGAGGAAAGGCGAAGAGAAGTTCCGCCTCCAGTATATCGGCAACAAAATCATGCAGACGCCAGAAATCAGCGTGCTTCAGGCGCAGAAAGAGACTAGCCGCTTTGCCGACATCGTCTGCAACCTCTATGCGAACGTGTGCAAGATGCTCGATGAGACTGACACGGACAAGACAGCCAAGATGTTTGAACAGGTGCAGAAGGAGGAAGACTTCTCCGATGAACTGGAGCTTGCCATCGCCAGCTATCTCGAAAAGGTCAGCGACGCGCACCTCAGCGATGACACTAAAGAGAAGATACGCCAGATGATGAGGGAAATCAGTGAGCTTGAAAGCATCGGCGACTCATGCTACAACCTCGCCCGCTCTTTCAACCGCAGGCAGGAAGAAGGCATGCAGCTCACGCCTGAACTAACAGAAAACATACGCAAGATGATGGAACTCACCAACACCGCCCTTGTCGAGATGAATCTGCTCATGCAAGGCCGACGCGAAGAGCAGACCACCAACGAATCCCGCCGCATCGAGCACGACATCAACTCGCTCCGCAATCGTCTCAAGGCAGAGAACATCATCAATGTTGACAACCACAAGTATACATACGCTCTCGGCACCATGTATATTGACATCATCAACGAATGCGAGAAGCTCGGCGACTATGTAATCAATGTAGTCGAAGCACGCACAAAAAAGATTATTTAATCACTCATTCATCACATTTCTCCTGAAATATTTGGTCATTAAGAGAAATAGGCATACATTTGCCAGCCAAATGCATCTATGGGCAGCAGCATAATGCAGCTGCCCTTTTCTCATCTTTAAAATACAGAAGATACAGGAAGACATAAAAGCTACAGAAACAACCAGACGAACAACACACACACTCAAAACAAAACAACATGTCTACAATTGCAAAACAACTCACAGAGCTGGTGGGCAACACCCCGCTCCTTCAGCTCAACGCATATTCTGCCAAGGAGCAGCTGCAGACCAGCATCATCGCCAAGGTGGAGTACTTCAACCCAGCAGGGTCTGTCAAAGACCGCATCGCACTCGCCATGGTGGAGGACGCTCTCCAGAAAGGAACAATCAAACCGGGAGCGACTATCATCGAACCGACATCAGGCAACACAGGCGTGGGGCTCGCCTTCGTCAGCGCCGTCAAAGGTCTAAACCTCATTCTCACCATGCCTGAGACCATGTCCATAGAGCGACGCAACCTCGTCAAGGCATACGGCGCCAAGGTGGTGCTCACCCCTGGAAGCGCAGGCATGAAGGGTGCTATCGACAAGGCTGAAGAACTGCGTGACAGCATCCCAGGCTCAGTCATACTCCAGCAGTTTGAGAATCCTGCCAATCCTGCCACGCACTATGCCACCACCGCCGAGGAGATATGGCGCGACACAGACGGCAAGATTGACATCTTCGTCGCTGGCGTGGGCACAGGCGGCACAGTCAGCGGCATTGGCCGCAGGCTGAAGGAGCTTAACCCGAATGTCAAAGTCATAGCCGTGGAACCAGAATCGTCAGCTGTGCTCAGCGGCGAGGCACCCGGAGTACACAAGATACAAGGCATCGGTGCAGGCTTCGTGCCTAAGACATTCGACCGCAATGCGGTAGACGAGATATTCAAAGTTCCCAACGACGCAGCCATCCTCACCAGCCGCAAGCTCGCTGCCACAGAGGGACTACTTGTAGGCATCTCATCCGGAGCATCAGCCTATGCCGCCTCAGAGATAGCCAAACAGCCTTCCAGCAAAGGCAAGACAATCATAGCCCTCCTGCCTGACACAGGCGAACGCTATTTGTCCACCATCCTCTACGATTTCGAGAATTATCCTCTTTAACCATCATTCATACACATGATATGGCAAAAACCAAGTTGCAAACACACATACAGTGTCGTAACTTGGTTTTTTCATATATTAAAGCCATCAATTCATATTATTTTCGTACCTTTGCAGCCACATTTGACAAAAAGAGCCCTAACGGTTCAATGTATCAAAAAATAAAGCAATGGAAATTATCAATTCAGTAAAGAAACTCAAAGCAACAGTTTCTGCCCTAAGAAAAGATAACAAAACCGTTGGCCTTGTGCCAACAATGGGTGCTCTCCACCAAGGACACGCATCCCTCGTGCAGAGAAGCGTCAAGGAGAACGATGTCACTGTCGTCAGCGTGTTCGTCAACCCCACACAGTTCAACGACAAGAAGGATCTCGAGGTATATCCCCGCACACTTGAGGCCGACTGCGAATTGCTCAAGAGCCTCGGCGCCACATACGTCTTCGCGCCAAGCGTGGAAGAAGTTTATCCAGAGCCCGACACGCGCCGTTTCTCTTATCCACCCACAGACACTGTCATGGAAGGCTCATTCCGTCCGGGCCACTTCAACGGCGTATGCCAGATAGTCAGCAAGCTCTTCATGTTCGTTGAGCCAGACAAAGCATACTTCGGAGAAAAGGATTTCCAGCAGATAGCTGTCATCAATGCCATGGCAAACGACTACAGGCAGCAGGAGGCAACATGGGCCGAGCGACTCACTATCTGTCCATGCCCCATCGTGCGCGAGGAAGACGGCTTGGCCCTGTCCAGCCGCAACACCCTCCTTTCTCCAGAGGAACGCGCCATCGCCCCTGTCATCTACAGAGCGCTAAGCTCCAGCGTGGCCTACAGCAAATCACACACTGTGGCAGAGACCAAGCAGCAGGTCATATCAGAAATCAACGCTGTCAAAGGCCTTGAGGTGCAATACTACGACATCGTCAATGCCCACACGCTCTCCAGCATCGGCACATGGGACGAGGCAGAGCATATACAGGGATGCATCACGGTCTTTTGCGGCGCCAAGCCTATCAGACTTATTGACAATATCAACTATAAATGACCTATGCAGATTGAAGTGCTCAAATCCAAGCTGCACTGCGTTAGGGTGACGGAAGCCAACCTTAACTATATGGGCAGCATAACGATAGACGAAGACCTAATGGATGCGGTTGGCCTCATAGCTGGCGAACGCGTCTACATCGTCAACAACAACAATGGCGAACGCTTCGACACTTATGTCATCAAAGGCAAACGAGGCAGCGGCTGCATCTGCCTCAACGGAGCAGCAGCACGCAAGGTACAGGTGGACGACATAGTCATCATCATGTCCTATGCCCTCATGGACTACGAAGAAGCCAAATCATTTGTCCCCAAGGTGGTGTTTCCAGACCAAAACACCAACCACCTCGTGGTATAAGCAGACATTCATAATTAGCTTTATAGGGGTGTTCTATAAAATTATAGGTGTGTTCTATAAATTAGCATAAGGAGTGTCTATTTAAACACCTGCTTAACATCTGTACAGAAACAGACTGATGAAGACAAAAAGCGAAGCCCCATGCATCCACTAACATACAGGATGCATGGGGCTTCGCTTTCTGTCATTATTCGCGCATGTCCAACATCGCTTCTATCCTGGACACCTCCTGCCTATACTCTTCAGCCTTGAGGAACTCCATCTGCTTAGCGGCCTCCTTCATCTTCTTCCTGCATCTCTCAGCAGCCGCCTTGAGTTCGGCTGGCGACATGGCACCGTAGACAGAATCCACCTTACTCTCTGCGGCAAGCGAAGCATTCTCTTCGATATACGCATCGCCCAGATAGTCTATCTTCCTGTGTTCATTGATAGCCGACTGATTCTTGCGTATCTGAGTAGGAGTG
>JAXJBE010000198.1:0-18366 GCA_036303125.1 Bacteroidaceae bacterium | reverse complement strand
AGGCCACATCGTCTCTATGCTTTCCTTCCGCCCGTCATGGGGTAGGTCAGGACGTGAGCCAGGCTCAGAATACCTGATGTACAACAAGTATAGCAGCTACGGTGTCTATGGTTCTGGCAGCAACACACATACCGCCATCCATCCTGACAACCTCCGCCTGACTGACATTCGCTGGGAAATCGTGTCATCATGGAACCTTGGCGCCAATCTTAACCTCTTCAATGACCTTCTCCAGTTTGACTTCAACTACTATAATAAGGTGACAGACGACCTCCTTATGGGTGGTGTCGGCATCCCGCAGTCAACAGGCTACAGCTCGCTGGCTTGGAAGAATGTGGGTAGCCTCCGCAACCGCGGCTGGGAACTCTTTGTCAACACAGACAAGTTCGCTAAGGTCGGCAAGTTCTCCATGAAGGTCAACTTCAACATTGCTCAGAATATCAACACCATCACCAAGATGGATGATACTGTCCTTGAGAGCATGAACAAAGACTATGATTATAAGAATGCCAATTACCTCCAGCGCATCCAGATAGGCAATGCAGTCGGTTCAATCTACGGATTCCGCTTCAAGGGTGTTTACGCTTACGACTATGAGCATAATGGCTACACCGATGAATCATACCGCACATACGGCGAGAACACGGCTGCCGCAGCAGCGAAGCGTGGCGAGAATGCCACTGTGCCGGTAGCGCGCGACGCGGAAGGCAACATCCTTTTTGACGCCAAGGGCAACCCTCTGCACATGTACTTTAACTACGGCGGAGTCAACTACGAGTTCAAGGGCGGTGATGTCATGTATGAAGATGTCAACCACGATGGTCAAATCAATGAACTTGATATCGTCTATCTCGGCAACTCAAATCCAAAGCTCAATGGTGGTTTCGGCTTCGACTTCAACTATGGCCAGTGGTCGCTCAAACTCTCCTTCAACTTCCGTGTGGGCAATAAGATAGCCAATATGGCACGCCTCAACAACGAGTCAATGCGCAGCAATATCAATCAGTCAAAGGCTGTGGCATGGCGATGGAGAAAGAACGGCGACGTGACCGAGATTCCACGCGCAATGAACTCAAAGATTGGAGCCTCATATAATGCTCTCGGCAGCGACCGCTACATAGAGAAGGGAGATTATCTCCGTCTTCAGTATATGCAGCTCGGCTACAACCTCAGCAGCAAGGTGTGCAAGAACCTCGGCATCCAGTCATTGCGCATCAACGCTTCAGCACAGAACCTGTTCTGTCTGACCAAGTATACAGGAGTAGACCCAGAGGTATCGTACGGAGCATGGGGAGTATGCTACGACCACTCTAAGACTCCACGCGCCAAGTCATTTACCGTGGGTCTCAACCTCGGCTTCTAATGGAGAGTGACAATTTATAATTTACAATCCATGATTTGTAATTTGCAATTCCGATATGTGATTTGCTATTTCTAAGTCAGTGTTGTTGTAATTTCTAAATTAACAAAGTAAACAAGAAAAACAATGAGACATCATATAACAAACATAGCACTCTGCGGACTCATAGCAGCGGGTGTCAGCGCAGGCCTCTCCTCATGTGAGGACTTCCTGACCATCACCCCCTCATCATCCATCGTGGAGGAGGAATTCTGGCAGGACAAGAATGACCTGAACAGTGCTGTCTTCGCGTGCTACAAGCGCATGGTCGACAATGACCTGCTCAACAAATACATCTACTGGGGCGAACTTAGGTCGGACAACTTCGAACGTTCTACAGCTATCCCCGCCACCAGCGAGACGGCGCAGATAATGAATGCCAACCTTTTGGAGACGTATCGCGGTTTTGCGTGGACACCCATGTATAACGCCATCAATTATTGCAATAAAGTTCTCGCTCATGGCCCAGAGGTGGTAGCAAACGACGAGAGCTTCTCTGCTGGCGAATGGACTCCTATCCGGGCCGAGATTATCACGCTCCGAGCTCTCTGCCACTTTTACCTCGTGCGCACGTATGGTGAGATTCCTTACATCACCATCGATTATAACAATGACTCTCAGGAGCTTAAATCTGCGCAGTCAACTCAACTTCAGGTGCTTGACAACATCATAGCCGACCTTGAGGAGGTGAAGGACCAGGCCATGCTTGACTACGGCAACACAGTCGACAACAAGGGACGTATCACGCGCAAATCTGTCTATGCACTCCTTGCTGACGTATACCTCTGGAGAGCCTCATACAAGGCAGGAGGCAACCAGCCGTTCAGCAAGATAAAGGTCAGAGCAACCTACGAAGGCCCTACGGCTGTCGAAGACCTCATGAATCGCCATGAGGATTACGCCACAGACGCTAATTCCGACTACGCCAAGTGCATCGAATGCTGCGACCGCGTCATTGATATGGCCAAGCAAGAGAAACTGGAATATGCCAATAAACACGGACTCAATCCCGGTGGCCTGGCAATCGAGGTGGAGAACTCTGATTTGCTTGAAAACAATGACCCCAACAACAACAACAGCATTTTCGCTCAGTCGTATGAAGCCTACTACAACATCTTTGGCAAGGGCAATTCTGATGAGGCTATATTTGAGTTGCAGGTAGACGGCATCACCTATTCCAATAGCATGATGACAGACTACTTCTGGAACATCAAGGACTCCAAGGTTGGCTCGCTCACTGGAGCCAAGGCTCTCTTCGAGGGCA
The DNA here is from genome assembly GCA_036303125.1 of Bacteroidaceae bacterium. Classification (GTDB taxonomy): domain Bacteria; phylum Bacteroidota; class Bacteroidia; order Bacteroidales; family Bacteroidaceae; genus Minthosoma. Next base: position 15,703 of record JAXJBE010000198.1, on the reverse strand, counting down.
TAGACCAGACGCCAAACACTTCCACACCAGCCTCTGTCTTCACCAAGACAGACATGCGCCGTTGGGAGACACTCCAGTTTGAGAAAATCGGCCAGACGGACTTCAACATAGGCAAATACATCAACCGCGACGTCACCCAGAGGGTCGGCACAACGTCACTTTATCTCACAGACAACAATGACAACAACCTTAGAGTGACTACAAGCATGCGCTCTAATTCCAATCGCGATGCTAACTTCATTGTATATCGCATGTCGGAGATTTTCCTTATGAAGGCAGAAGCTCTCACGCAGCTTTACAAGGATGTGGCCGATAACGGGAAGGAGATGGAAGAGGCCTTCAGTTATGTGAGAGAAGTGTTCAAGCGCTCTAATCCATACGCATATTCACCCAACGACCAGACAGCCTCACAAGACAGTCTCAAGATGGCTCTCTTCACCTCTCCAGAGGAGTTGGAGAAGCTTGTCTTGGCTGAAAGACAACGAGAGTTCATAGGCGAAGGCAAGAGATGGTATGACCTTGTCCGCTTCGCTCTCAGGCGCGGCAGCACATCAGAGATGCTCACCCTGCTCACGCGCAAGTATGCCAACAGCAATGCTATCAAGGCTAAGCTCGCTGACATGCAGTCGCTCTACTCACCGATTTGTAGAGATGAGCTCATCAACAACAAATGGCTCTATCAGAACGGTATATGGGAAACTAATGAGACCTCTTCACGAAATGATGGACAGTAGTGCAGGAGCCTGCGTCTTTTGCCATCAATCATAATTCAAACTCAACAACAATGAAACTCATCAACAGAATATATCATTATTGTGGCGCAGGCCTGCTGGCTGCAGCTGGTGCCATGGTCGCGCTGAACTCATGCACGGAGAATATAGACGAGTCTAATCTCTACACCTTCACAGGAGAGATGATGACAGACCACTTCGTGAATAATCCGGAGAAATTCAGCAGTTACCTGTATATACTGGGCAAGGTGCACCCGAGCAACCACTCTGCATCCACCATGCAGGAACTGCTCTCAGCTCGCGGCAACTATACCTGCTTCGCACCGACCAACGAGGCTATACAGGCCTACCTCGACTCGCTTGTCACCATCAACCAGCTTGAGAGCAACCAGCTCGAGCAGATAAGCGACTCTGTGGCAGAGGCCATCGTCTTTAACTCCATCATTGAAAACGGTGACGATGAGGCCTATGCCTCTACCACCTTCGATGCCACCCTCGGCAAGACGAATATGAACAACCGATATATTGACATTTCTTTTGCCAATGACGCGGACAATAACAAACTCGTCTACGTCAATCTCAACTCACGCATTGTAGAGAGCGACATAGAGGTGGAGAATGGATACATACATGCCATAGACAAGGTGCTCTCACCATCCAACGCATCTGTGGCCGACCTGATCATCAACTGCGAGAACACCAGACTTTTTGGCGAACTTCTCGTGCTCACGGGGTGGGATGCCAAACTTCAAGATTATGAAGACAAAAAGTGGGCGGAGGAAAACGAAGATATCAGAGGCACGGAGTATAGCGGACGCTTCAAGACCAAGTATCCGGAGAAACGTTACTCTGGCTATACAGTCTTCGTGGAGACGGATTCTGTCTTCAAGGCCAACGGCATCACCAACGTCGAAGAGCTGAAGGCGTGGCTCAAAGACAATGCCTACTACAACGATGACACCAGCGGCAACACGGAGCCAAGTTGGGGTGATGACTATACAGACGAGAACAATGCCGTCAATCAGTTTGTCTCCTATCACCTTCTCCCCGAGCTCCTCACTTATGACAAACTCGTCACCTTCGCTAACGAGTATGGATGTGACGCAGCGACAATGAAGAACCGCACACCGGGACAGTTCTTTGTCAACGTGTGGGAATACTGGGAGACTATGGGCAAGTATCGCCGCCCTATGAAAGTTACAGGCATGCGCGGACAGAAACGCATCAACCGTGTCTCTATCTACAACAACAACACCTACAAGGAGCGCGTTTCACAGATGACTTCCAATCTTGGCATCCAAATCATGCAGACTAATGACAACTATGTCAATAATGCACGCAATGGATACTACTTCCCTGTTGACGGCATGCTCGTATGGAATCAGGATGTGCCATTCAAGGTGCTCAATGAGCGCATGCGCTACGACGTCACATCGCTCTTCCCTGAATTCATGTCAAATAACATTCGTCAGAACCGCGATTCAAAGGCTGGATGTGGACAGGATGGATGGATTCTGCCTCCTGGATACCTCAATAATGTTGTCGACATGACTAAGGAAACGGAGTTTGTCTACTTGCCCAACGTTAGTTATTCGGGTGGCATCGGATCATGGATGAACTATCAGATAGACGAGTTCAACATCAACGGACAGTTCGACTTCACCATGAAGCTGCCTCCTGTGCCATATACTGGTACTTATGAGATACGTTATGGCGTCAACTCTAACAATAACCGCGGCATGGCTCAGGTCTACATTGGCACTAACCCCAACAACCTGCCAGCCATCGGCATCCCGCTTGACCTCCGCGAAAGTTCAGGATGCGTAGCATCAGCCACAGGATGGCAGAGCGATGCAAGCCTTGGTAGTGATGACGCTATCAATGAGAATGACAAGTCCATGCGCAACCTCGGATTCATGAAAGGACCGAAGTACATCCAGCTCGGCGGCAATACAGGTCGCGACGCTACACTCTGTCTCCGCAAAATCATCTATACTGGCCAGCTCGAAGCCGGCAAGACCTATTACATACGCTTTAAGTCAGCCCTGTCAGGCAAGAACTTCGAGTTCTTCTTCGACTACCTTGAGCTCGTGCCAAAGTCCATCTATGCGGGCGATGTTGCGGAGGACAAGTGGTAATTGGACCTATAGCAAAAGGACTTCTCTTTATATGCGTTTAGACGTATGGGAGCTCTTGTCACGCATGTGACAGTTCACATTATATAATATATAAGCATATTAAAGAGGAGAGGACTCTATAAATGTCTGTAGAAAAACAAACTTTAACTATCGAACAAACATGAACAACAACAGAATATACAAATGGTTGGGCGGCTCACTTGCAGCCGCCGCCATCACAGCCTGCTTCACAGCCTGCTCTGACGACCATTTCGACATCACTCCAGAGGCTTCGGGCAAGCTATCCCTTTGGGACAATATCAGCACCAAGCCCGAGTTGAGCGAATATAAAGACATCCTGCAGAGTGTATACTACTCACAGAGCGAGGAGAAGACCACACCGCAGACATACGCTGATGTCTTCAGCGGCAATGCTACATATACTGTGTGGGCACCCGTCAATGGCAGCTTCAATTATCAATACTACAAAGACCTTCTTGCCTCAGGCGAGAGAGACAACATTTATAAAGTGGAGAAAGAGCTTATACGCAACAACATGACTCGCTATGCCATGGTTGTCAACTCCACAGATTCTGTCAAGATTCAACTCTTCAACGACAAGGCCGCTTGGCTCAACTATGACAAGCAGACTATCAAGGGCATGACAATGACAGAGCCAAACATCGCCTCATCCAACGGTGTGCTCCACATCACCCAAGGTTCACTGCCATATCAGCCCAACCTCTATGAGTATATGGCTACACGCAGCGACCTTGACTCCATCAACTCTTTCATCAAAAGTTTTGAGAAGAAAGAGTTTGACGAGGATGCCTCCACGCAGGGACCGACTGTCGATGGCGAGATTACATGGGTAGACTCCGTGACTTATATCACCAACGACTACACACGTTATTATATGGGGGCATATACAGAGCGTGAAGACTCCAACTATGTGGTGATTCTTCCCACAAACGATGCTTGGAAGAGCACTCTCGAAAAGACCAAGCAGTATTTCAAGTACAAACTCTCATACAAGCAAGACATCAACACGCAGACAGAAGCAGGCAAGGACACTCTCATTGAGGGAGCAGAGACCAAGTTCACTCAGGTGGAGATAGACTCCATGACTAACTTCGCTGCCAAGGATGCCATCTGCCGTTATCTCTCATTCAATGCCAATTGGCAGTATGAGCAGATTCCTATCACGTCCATCCAGGACATTCGTGATGCTGACGCTCGCCGCGACTCACTCCGCACCACTGTGGGACGCAAGATTAAGAAGGCTGGTACGCTTGAACTCCTGGACACTCGCAGCGGTGTGATTGAAGTGGATAACTTTGCCGACATCTTCGGCAACGCCGATCCTGTAGAAGTGAGCAACGGCTATGCGTATGTCGTGGATAACTTCGCTTTCCCTTCCACCTACTACGCTCCAAACAAAGACCTGTTGGCACGCGGCTATATAGAGTCATGGGACAAGAACTGCAATCCTTCCACCCTCAATTGGAGCTATAAATTGACTTCAGTCAAGCAAGACGAGGAGACTGGCGAAATCATAGCTCAGCGAGACAGTACCTATAAGTATGACTATCTCGTGATGGGCAACACCACTGCTACAGCACATCCTGGAGCATTCTTCTGGCTGCCATCAGTGCTCTCATGCAAGTATGACATATACGTTGTCATTGGCTACAATACTAATTACGATCTCCAGAACAAGTTCCGTGCCTACATCTCTTACGACACTGATTCTAAGCGCGTCAACAACGAGGTGCTTAAAAACCCCAACGAGGGAGCACTTGATGCCAAGGGACAGGAGATTTATAACACTAACTACTTCGTCAACCGCAAGCCTAAGCTAAACGATGACCTCGTCATGAACTATACCGACACCATCCTCATCGCTCGTGACTTCGAGTTCCCTGTAGCTTACTGGGGGCTGGACAAGGCATACCCAACCATACAGATCAAGAGCAACTTCACCTCGTCAGAGAAGAGTTATTACTCACGTGAGATATGGGTCAACGCAGTTATTATGAAAGCTAAAGAATGGTAGAACGATTTCGTCAAGCCAGATGAGCAGAGACAAGCCCAGCTTAAGCTCTGCCATGGCGAGGACCGAAGGAACAGCGAGAGCAGTGTCCAGTTCACTTGAACACTGCCGAGTCGTGACTGAGGAAGATGAAATCAAATCGCACTTTTAAGAACTCCCAAAAGACATCGATATGAAAGATTATAAGAACATATTAGGACATGGCATTGCCAACACTCTCCGAATAGCAACAGGAATCGCAATGTTATCAGGAGCGACAACCGTGCTGGCACAGGAAGCGGACAGCATCCCGGCTAAGGCAAGGAGAGTGGCTTTGTCTGCTCCAGAATACGAAATGAAAGAAGTCAGCGGTTACGTGTACGACGCTGCCACCAAAACACCCATTGACGGTGCCAAGGTGCAGGCATACGGCAACGACCGCTACTCTGTGATGACAGGAGAGGACGGCAAGTACACGCTTAGCGTGCCAGTCTTCGTCAACTCACTCTACGTCACAGTGCCAGAGTATAATGCCGCTCAGGTCAGCTTCGATGGCGCTACAGCTCCAGCCGCTAACCTCTACAGCAGCAAGTTCACATCCGTCTACTCACCCACAACAGCTATCACCGCTACAGGCAAGGCCACTCTCAGCAACTCCTCAGCCATCACTCTTGACGAGGAAGTTGAGAACCAGCTCTCAGGCGATCTCCATGCCATCAACCGCACAGGCATGAGAGGACAGGGAGTGGCAATGTTCATCCGTGGTCTCAACTCGCTTAATGTCAACGCTCAGCCTCTCATCGTCCTCGATGGCATGATTATGGACCCTCAGCTCGACCGCACAAGCGTCCACGACGGCTTCTTCAACAACATACTCGCAGGCATCGACCCTGAAGATATTGAGACCATAGAGGTCATGAAGAATGCCACAGCCATCTACGGAGCGAGAGGCGGCAACGGCGTCATCGTCATCAACACTAAGCGAGGCCACTCCATGGCGACAAAAATCAATATCAGCGCAAACGCTGGCTTTGAACTCAAGCCTTCCCTCACGCCAATGATGAACGCGGGGCAGTTCCGCAGCTATGTCAGTGACCTTATAGGCACAACTAAATATGGCTCAGAGCACACGACAGGTTCCACCTCCATACCGTTCCTCAATGACAATCCCTCATACTATTGGTATCCAATGTACCACAATGAGACAGATTGGAGTGATGACCTCTATCAGGTGGCAGCCACGCAGAACTACAAAGTCAATGTGCAAGGAGGAGACGATGTGGCCATGTACAACCTTTCTCTCGGTTACACCAACTCTGCCTCCACCGCCAAGGAGAATGGTTTCGACCGTCTCAACATCCGCTTTAACACCGACATCAACCTCATCAAGAATCTCTCCACTCAGCTCGATGTCTCATTCTCAAAGATGTCATACAACCTCCGCGACAACGGATGGGCTGAGACATACGAGAGCAGCACTATATCCTCGCCAAATGTGCTCGGACTGGTGCAGTCACCATTCCTCTCTAAGTATGGCTACTACACAGGTGACGACGGCCAGCTTCACCTTTCCTCTGTCTATGCAGGCAAGTATGTCGATGACAGCAACTATCCTTTTGACTACGCTTCCGCCTATGGCACAAACACAGCCCTTGCCAATCCTTACTGGATTCTCAAGAACGGTGACGGAGCCAATAAGAACCGCCAGGAGGTGACGCAGTTCAATCTTAACATCATGCCAAAGTGGGAGATTAACAAGCACCTCTACGTCACCAACCGCTTTGCCTATCAGCTCAATCGCACCAACGAGAAGTACTATCTCCCAGAGGCTGGTATCCCTGTCTTCAACTACGAAGGCTACGGCGATGTCACCTCTGTCGTGAAGTCTCTCTTCTCTAAGGAGACATCTGTCTACGAAGACTTGCGCATCAACTGGGCCGCTGACTACGGCAAACATGCCGTCAGCGCATTCGGAGGAGTGCGATTCACAAGCAACCGCTTCTCTGACTCCTACATGCGCTCTTACAACACAGGCAATGACAAGATGCCAAACATGAGCAACTCAAACAAGTTCCCTACAGTTGACGGCGCGCAAGACGGATGGAACAACCTTGCCTACTATCTCCAGGGACGCTGGAGCATCAAGAACACCTATTTCCTCGAAGGCACACTCTCTGCCGAGACATCCTCACGCTTCGGCATTGAGGCCGCAGAAGGTCTTAAGCTCTTCGGAGTGAGATGGGGCTTCTTCCCAAGCCTGCAGGCTGGATGGGTCATCTCCAATGAGAAATGGATGCAGAAGGCTAAGGGCATCAACTATCTCAAGCTTACAGTTGGCTACGATGAGTCGGGCAATGACAACATCGACTACGCTGCTGCACGCACATACTTCAAGTCTTACACCTTCCTTAAGAACGCCATCGCGCTCCAGTTGGCAAACATCGAAAATCCCGCCATCCAATGGGAGACCACACGCAAATGGAACTTCGGCCTGAATGGCTCCTTCTTGAAAGACCGCGTGCAGGCAGGCGTGGACTTCTATGTGTCCAACACCGACAATCTCATCACTTACAAATCCATCAACTACATGTCGGGCATGGCAGGTTACATGTGCAACGACGGTTCGCTCCGCAACATAGGAGCTGAGGCCAAGGCCAATGTCATTCTCGTCAACGGCAAAAACTTCAAGTGGCAGCTCGGCGCGACCCTCGGTCACTACAAGAATGAGATTACCTCCCTGCCTGAGGGCGACTACACTCAGAAAATCTACGGTGCTGAGATACTCACATCTGTGGGCAAAGCTGCAGGACTCTTCTACGGCTATAAGACCAATGGTATCTTCTCCTCTGAAGCAGAAGCCGCCTCTGCCACCACAAAGACAGAAGACGGACACCTCAAGTATCCTACAGGCATCACCAGCAATCCATTCCGCAACTTCTCAGCAGGCGATGTGCGCTTTGTTGACCGCACAGGTGAAGGCATCATCAGCGATGATGACAAGACCGTCATTGGCGACCCTAATCCAGACATCTACGGCAATATTACCACCAACCTGTCTTACAAACGCTGGAGCCTTGATGTCATCTTCAAATACTCCCTCGGCAATGACATCTACAATTACCAGCGTTCACAGCTCGAGTCGCTCAACAGCTTCTACAACCAGACCACAGCTGCTGTCAACCGCTGGACATGCGAAGGCGACAAGGCTCTCCTTCCACGCGCCATGTCGCCCGAGTCAGAGCAGTGGGTCGACAACGAGCGTTTCTCCGACCGCTGGATAGAGGACGGCTCATTCCTCAAGCTCAAGAAGGTGCGCCTCACCTATGAACTGCCTGTCAACACCTCATGGCTGCAGGGACTGACCATCTGGGCTGAGGCCAACGACCTCTTCACCCTGACAGACTACACAGGCAAGGATCCTGAGTTCTCATGCGGCAATGGCGTGCTCTACCAAGGCATCGACGCAGGCCTGCTCCCACGCAACAGAAGCTTCAACCTTGGCGTGAAAATCAATCTCTAACACTCTCGTGCTCCGCAGCCGGCAGGGGAGAGGCTTCCTCTGCTGCTTCTCAGCCGGCACGGCACGACAACACTATAAAACTACATAGATATGAATACCAAAAACATTAAGAAACATATACTGCGCGCAGCCACAGTCGCTCTTCCCTTTTGCGGCATGGCATACCTCAGTTCGTGCGAAGACTTGATGACAGTAGACACCGGCGACAAGGCTTACGTCAACGCTCAGGACACACTCTATTCTTACCTCGGCATCATGCGCGCCATGCAAGATGTAGCAGAGAGACAGATTATCCTTGGAGAGATACGCGGCGACCTCGTTGCCTCCACTGATTATACGACAGACACCCTCTTCGCCATCTCCAACTTCGACGACCCTCAGGACAAGACTTGCTCCATGCTTCAGGTCAGCGACTATTACAACATTATCAACAACTGCAACTTCTACATAGCCAACGCTGACACCTCAGCCATTAAGGCCAACATCAAGTACATGGTGCCTGAATACGCTCAGGTCAAAGCTGTCAGAGCATGGGCTTACCTTCAGCTTGTCAAGAACTACAAGGAAGTGCCATACATCACGCAGCCTGTCACAGACCTCGGAGTCATCGAGCATTTCGACATGTCCAATACCGTTAATAAGGATAATCTCGTCGACAAGATTATAGAGGACGGAATCCTCAAGTTCCTCGACACACCTTATCCTCAGTACGGATCCTCCACTTCGACATGGGGCATATTCAACAACGGTTCAGTCGATTTCTCTGCCAAGATGTTCTTCATGCCTATCCGCGTCATCCTTGGCGACCTCTACCTCCTCCGCGGCAACAGCACAGCCGACTATGAGCAGGCTGCCACTTATTACTACGATTTCTTGAAGAAAGAAAACTATCCGCTCTACCTTGACTACACCACGCTCAGGCAGAGCCGCAACGGATTGTACAGTTATGGAACCACAGGATGGGGCAGTTATGCCAACCGCTATGATGGCAGCAACGAAGTCATCTCACTCATCCCAGGCACAGCCAACGCTGGCTTCGGCAAGATGCTCACGCGAGTAGCAGACATCTTCGGCTACACGCCTTCTTCCTCACAGTCGTCAAGCAACAACACTACGACCGATGAGAACGGCAACACCAGCAACTCAACCGATGCCAACGGCAACGAGACATACAACCAGACGGGCTCTATCAGCGTCACACGCAATTACAAGCGTCAATACGCTCCCTCTTGCGCCTTTGATGATGTGTTCAACCATCAGACTTATGTGCAGTACACCAATTTGACCGCATCAAACCTCACTGCTTCTTATTATAAGAACAATGACGGCCGCCGCTTCTGGTCACAAGAAGACTACAGCTACGAGGGTGAAGGCTATCCGCTTTGCAGCAAGGCCGCCCGTGGCACAGCGTTCTACTACTCCATCCCGACTTACCGCAAGACGCTCATCTGGCTTCGTCTGGCTGAAGCTATCAACAGAGCGGGCTATCCGGAGTTTGCCTTCGCCATCCTCAAGGACGGCATAAACCAGTTCACACTGCCTCGGATAGCGGACAGAGTGAAATATCAGACCAAGCTCGACGAGAACGGTGACTCCATCCCCGTGTGGAATCTTGACAACACAGAGATTATCGGCTACGAGCAGGAGGCCGTGCCATACCGCGAGCTCGACTATGGCACATACGGAGCCATGTACTATGTCACCGATACACTCCGCCTGCAGGCTTTCAACGCCAAATTCAACTTCAGCGATGAAGTGTGGAACTCTACTTATGGCATCCACGCTCGCGGCTGCGGAATGAGGCGAGAGGACGGCACCGCATGGCCATCTGCCAACGAGGATGTTGTTTCAACCAGTATCTCCGGATACCGCGATTCCGTCTACTACGACTACTCACGCCTCATCACCTCTCAGGGCGTAGACTTGTCTCGCGCCTCTGAGGCCGACATCATCAATGCCATTGAGAATGTCATCGTTGACGAGCTGGCTCTCGAGACAGCCTTCGAAGGCAACCGCTTCACTGACCTTGTCCGCATAGCCGAGCACAAGAATGCTTCCGGCTTTGATGGCACAGAGTGGCTTGCCCGCAAGATTGCCAACCGTGGCACGAAGGCTGCCACTGAAGAGTCTCCGGCTGTTGAAGGCTTCGACGCAGCTCTCTACAGCAAGCTGAAGAATACCGCCCTCTGGTATTTCTCACTGCCCAAATGATTGTCTCGGCAGTGTGTATTTGGTAGAGCATCTGCTAAATAACTCTTCCGCACATGTCACCTCTTCCAGTTAGATAAACTGGCATATCCAAAGAACGGTGGTAATCTGTAAGGCTTCAAACCTTACGGATTGCCACCGCTCCTTTTATTGTGGTTGTTTCACATCTCAGTTTCACTCCTCATAAGCAGGCTCCGTGCTCACGCCTCCATTGCGCTTGCCCACAACTCCTCGGGAACAGGCCCACAGCCCCTCGGGAGCAAGCCCACAACCCCTCGGGAGCAAGCTTACAACCCCTCGGGAGCAAGCTCACGAGGAGTGTTGAGCTTGCTGGCAATAATGATATTGCGGGGCTGAAAAGGGCAGAATCCTTACTCTGTTGCAAATATTCCTTCAAATATGTGAAATCTTCAGATTTTATTTGTAACTTTGCCATCTCATTCGGAGTTTTGGTTGACTTTGGCAGCACTAAGGCAAGCGAAACTTCTGATAAGATGAAATCTTGCGCAACTTTTGTCGCTCAAGACGCTTGTAAGTGAAGTTAAACAATAGTGCTGCTGATTTATGGATAATAAAACTTGATAATGAGAAAACTATTCTATCTGCTATCTGTAGTGTTGACAGCGTTTGTGTGCTGCAAATACCCCCCCCGTGCGTAAATGATGAAAACATTCTTTATGACAGGGTAGCAGAGCTTGGAGCCAACGGGCGATACGAAGAAGCCATATAAGTTTCTGATTCAATCTTGCAGCTCAACATTACTGACTCCCTGAAGGCCTATATCATGCTGGAGCGTATGCTGGCATTTGGCAATATGGGAGAAATGAACCAGGCTAAGGCATACGTGGATGAGGTGATAGATTTCAGCAAGAAACATGGCGTAAGCGAAGTGACCATCAATGCGCTGGCCTCAAAGGGGGTGATGTACCGCCGCAATGAAATGACCGATTCGGCATTGATATATTACCGCCAGGCTTTGAAAATTGCGACGGATGAAAAGAATCTTGAGTATGAGCAGTATATCAGCGACCTGTTGTCGATACTCTATCTTGAAATGCCGCGCCCCAAAGAGGCTATGCTTTTCTCAAGGCGCTCGTTTGATATTGCTCGTGAGATGAACGACACTGTAGCCATGGTGTCGGCTATTTCCACTATAGGTTTCATCTATATAGGGGAGGAAGAATACCAGAAGACACTTGATGTGCTCAAACCGTATATGCCAATGGTGAAAAAGGTTGGCGCTCCAGGGTATGTGATGAAATACCTGTCTCCTATTATCAATGCTTATCTGGCTCTTGGCGAGACAGATTCTGTGAGGCGTTACATGAAAATGGCAGAGCCCTTTGTAGCCCAATTGCCGGAAAATCATCAGACAGCGGTTTTTATGCTCAATGCGGAGGCAAAATTGCTTGGCCAAGAGAAGCGGTATGAGGAACAGCTGAAAATATACAATCGTCTTGATTCGCTTGACTCTCACGGCAGGTTTGCTTGCATTGAGTTGCATGATCGGGCTGAATGTTATGATGGCATTGGCGACAGCCACCGTGCATACGAACTGATGCGGCAGGCATATTTGGCTATGGATTCAATCAGAAGAAGCGAAGTGGAGACGGAGAAGAGTGAGCTGTCAGTAAAGTATGACACGTTGCAGAAGGAAATAGAGATAGAACGGCTCTCAAAGGAGCGTCTTGTATGGATATCCATATCGACAATACTTGCAATCCTTGTCATTGCCATAATATTTTTGCTGAGATACAAGCGAGAGAAGTTCAGGCAAAAGATGATGCTTGAGAAACAGGAAGTGTATATACGCGGACTGGAAAGCGAGCGTGAACGCTTGGCCAAGGAGTTGCACGACGGGATATGCAATGAGATGCAGGCAATGACATTCACGCTGGCTGATGATGAGAAGGCGCTGGAGCAGATGAGGGCAATCATCGCCAAGACGCGCAGGCTGTCTCATGAGTTGATGCCTCCACAGTTTAAGGACGGAAACATCTGCCAGCTGCTCTTGAGCTATGTCATGATGATGAACGACAGCCATCCGGAAACGCGCATAACCATAACAGATGAAGGATGCTACGCTTGGGAAACCCTGTCGGCAGAGCATGGTTTTGAACTTTACCGCATGGTGCAGGAGTCTGTGGGCAACGCTCTCGTGCATGCCACTCCAAGCTACATAGCGATAATGCTTGACGGAACAGCGGATAGCTATGCTGTGGCCGTGGAGAATGATGGCGCCAGCGGCGATGAAGATGCTGGAGCAGGCATTGGCATAGGCAGGAGGACATTGCAGGCGCGTGCGGACAGCATAGGGGCGACAGTCGACATCATGCATGAGGATGGTATATATAGAGTAACAATACAGCACAAATAAGATGGAAACGAAAAAGATACTCGTTGTGGATGACCACGAGATAGTACTGCAAGGAATCTCAAAGATGCTTGGCGATGGAGGTTATGATGTGGTGAAATCAACCAATGCCAATCAGGCTTTGACGCTTTTGGCGCATGTTGATGACATTTGTCTTCTCATGTGCGACCTCTCTCTCCCCACTGTGGCAAGGGGAATGGAACTGATAGGGGAGGCGAGGAGAATAAATCCTCAGCTTCCTGTCATAGTCTTTACGATGCATGAGGAGCTATGGACAATAAAGGCTCTCATGGATATGGGGATTGACGGCATTGTGCTGAAAGGGGACCATCCCAAAGAACTGCTATGCGCTGTGTCGAGTGTTCTTGGCGGAGAAAAGTATTTCAGCGAGAAATTTTGCAAGCTTCGCAATGAAGTGATGGTGTCTAATGGCATATTGAGCAAAAAGGAGATAGATATACTCACGGACATATCCTCCGGGCTTAAAAACCGTGAAATAGCAGAGAAAAATAATATTTGCGAAAAAACAATAGAATATCATAGGGGATCCATACTGCGTAAGTTAGGTGTGAAGACAACCGTCGAAGCCATAAGGCATGCATGCGAGATGGGGTTGTTGACAATGGTAATGATGATGTTTACATTCACATCTGTATATGCTGATGACAATATTGATATTTATTGCAACAGCGGCGAACACTACTGCATTGCCGACAATGCCAGTGTGGAGATGAGTTTCTCTAAGAATGACAACAATGAATGGATGCTTGTTGCCAACATTGATTCTGACAGCGTTCTGTACGTAAGTGTGTCAACAATAGACAGCATCACGATTAACCGTTCGTTGCTGACTCAGGAGGATGCGGTAGACATGGGAGTGAGCGTGCTCTGGGCAAACCGCAATGTGGGTGCTTCGGAGCCTGAAAACTTCGGAGCGTTCTATGCTTTTGGGGAAACGGAGGAAAAGGAACTGTATGATTATACTACATGGAAATTCTGTCCGCCTACAAGCGACTGGATGATAGAGGTGTATCCTATTGACAGCGAGATATCGGGTTCGGCTCTTGATCCCGCGCATGTGAGCTTAGGCAATGAATGGCGAATGCCCACTTTGGCTGAATGCACTGAACTGATGGAGAACTGCTCACACAGGGTGCTGACTTATAATGGCGTGGCAGGCGCTCTTGTCATTGCCGACAACGGCAACACCATATTCCTGCCGTTCTCAGGCACACGACGCTCAACCTATACGCACGCTCCGCAGCATGTGCATATAGGAGTGGAGGGAGTGTATATGTCGGGTACTTCTGAGTACGAGACAGGAGAAGAAGGCGGCTTTAAATATTCAATGATTACCGCCTATGGTATGGGATTGGACAAAGATGATAATTTTATCATCGTCCTTCTTAATCCTATCTTCGGAATGAACGTGCGTCCAGTAATAGACAAGCAATAATAGGAGAACATCAAGCGACATACGCAAGGCAGCGCTCACAAGCGGATAGTGAGTGCTGCCTTGCGTATGTTATTAGGTAAATCCCTAAAAACCAATTAGGTGATTCCCTAAAAATCTTAATTTTGATAAAAAAAGTAACGTGAGTACATGTTCTGTTTAAAATATTCTGACTAACTTTGTGTCCATTCTTGTGTCTCCCGCTAAGATGTAGATGAGGACAAGGCTATAAGTTCTTGTGTGAGCGGCGGTCATTGAAGACAAACACCATGCTCAGAGGAAGAATACAGAATAACAACACAATATTTAACTAAACATGAAGAAGGTACTCATAGTGGACTTCCATCCAATAGTGTTGAAAGGCATATCTTCGATGTTGACAGATAAAGGCTACACAATATATGATGCTACAACTCCGGAACAGGCGATTGTGATAAGCATGCATATTTCAGATATTGACCTTGTAGTGTGCGGTCTGTCATTGCCAGCAACTGCTGATGGAATAGAATTTATCAAACATATCCGCAGCGTCATGCCGCAGAGCCTCATCGTTGTGTTTACCATGCACTGTGAGCCGTGGACTATGAGAGCACTTGAGAACTTGGCTGTTGACGGTATAGTGATGAAAGGCGAAAGTCCTAAGGAACTGATGCTTGCGATGGACAGTGTGCTAAGTGGTGAAAAATACTATAGTCCGCAATTCTGCAAGATTCGCGGTGAGGCGATGTCATCAAGCGCAATACTCAGCAGGAAGGAGATTGATATAATAAGAGACATAGCATATGGCAGTAAAAATTTCGAGATAGCTGAAAAATACAGAGTGTGCGAAAAAACTATAGAGTATCACCGCAGTTCCATATTGCGCAAGTTGGGAGTGAAGACTATAGCCGAAGCTGTGAGATGTGCATGTGAGATGGGTTTGCTGCACTGACATGCGTCCATGCTGAAATTAGTTGAAAAAAATGAAGGTACCTTCAAGTGCCCGCGAAGATACCTTCATCGCCCCACGAAGATATCTTCATTGCCCCATGAAGGTACCTTCATTAAAATGACAGTATTTTGACGTGACATGATACAGATTTACTTCACACGTAATTAACAATTAAAACGTGTAGTATTATGTCAAACGCAACATTAAAACGACAGCAATTCAGTATGGATTTTAAGCTCCAGTTGCTGAAAGAGTACTATGAGAGCGGCAGCTCGATGTATAGCATTAGCAAGAAACATGGTGTGGATGGTGTGACATTTCTTCGTTGGGTCAAGTT
>JAXJBE010000197.1:0-5412 GCA_036303125.1 Bacteroidaceae bacterium | reverse complement strand
TTACTCCAGAGGAGAACATGGGTGATGTCATCGGTGACCTCAATAAGAGACGCGGACAGGTGGAAGGCATGGACAATGCGCGTTCAGGTGCGCGCATCGTCAAGGCTATGGTGCCACTCGGTGAAATGTTCGGATATGTAACAGCTCTTCGTACTATCACGTCTGGTCGTGCAACATCTTCAATGCAGTATGACCACCACGCACCAGTGTCAAGCACAATTGCAAAAGCTGTGCTGACAGAGTGCAACGGACGAGTTGACCTCGTGTAAAAGTACTAAAGGCGTGCAGGCGAGTAAACGACTCTTTGCCTGCACACCTTCATTAAATAACAACTAATCATAAAAGACAATGAGTCAGCAAAAAATTCGTATTAAGCTAAAGTCTTACGACCACAATCTCGTTGACAAGTCAGCTGAGAAAATCGTTAAGGCAGTGAAGGCGACTGAGGCTATTGTGAGCGGTCCAATCCCTCTCCCAACTCATAAGCGTATCTTCACAGTAAACCGTTCTACATTCGTCAACAAGAAGTCTCGCGAGCAGTTTGAACTCTGCACATATAAGAGACTTATTGACATCTACAGCTCAACAACAAAGACAGTGGACGCTCTTATGAAGCTCGAGCTTCCTTCTGGTGTAGAGGTTGAAATCAAGGTTTAATACAGCAACCGTTTTCATGGCATAGCAGAGCCCAAATGATGGCTTGGCGCTGTGCAGCAGAAAGCAAATATCAAATATCTAAAAGTTATATTGAAATGCCAGGATTAATTGGAAAAAAAATCGGAATGACATCCGTTTTCAGTGCTGATGGCAAGAATCTTCCATGCACTGTTATCGAAGTGGGTCCTTGTGTTGTAACTCAGCTTAAGACTGTTGAGAAGGATGGTTACGCTGCTGTTCAGGTTGGCTTCATGGATAAGAAAGAGAAGCACACAACAAAGCAGATGATGGGCCACTTCAAGAAGGCTGGTACAACTCCTAAGAGACACTTGGCTGAGTTCAGATTTGACGAGGAGCACAGCCTCGGTGATGTAATCACAGTAGAAATCTTCAACGATGCTAGTTACGTTGACGTTACAGGTACATCAAAGGGTAAGGGATTCCATGGCGTCGTTAAGCGTCACGGTTTTGGTGGTGTAGGTCAGGCTACCCACGGTCAGGATGACCGTCTCCGCAAGCCAGGTTCTATCGGTGCTTGCGCCACTCCTTCTCGCGTCTTCAAGAACGTCCCAATGGGTGGCCAGATGGGTAACGAGCAGGTTACAACTCACAACCTTCAGGTGATTAAAGTGGTTCCAGAACACAACCTCCTTCTTCTCAAGGGAAGTGTGCCAGGATGCAAAGGTTCAATCGTAATTATCAAGAAGTAAGCAATGGAAGTTTCTGTATTAAATATCAAAGGCGAGGACACTGGTAAGAAGGTGGTTCTGAACGATGCAATCTTCGGAATTGAGCCCAACGACCACGTCATCTACCTCGCGGTAAACCAGTACCTCGCTGCTCAGCGACAGGGTACTCATAAATCAAAGGAAAGAAGCGAAATCACAGGCTCTACTCGCAAGCTCATCCGTCAGAAGGGTGGCGGCGGTGCTCGCCGTGGTGACATAAAGTCTCCACTCCTCCGCGGAGGTGGTCGCGTCTTCGGTCCACGTCCACGTGACTACTGGTTCAAACTCAACAAAAAAGTGAAGGCTCTTGCACGGAAGAGTGCTCTCACATACAAGGCTCAGCAGAATGCTATCATTGTAGTTGAGGACTTCGATTTCGAGGCTCCAAAGACCAAACAGGGCATCGCGCTGTTAAATAATCTTAAAGTTGAAGGCAAGAAGACACTTATCGTTTTGTCGGAAGTGAAAAAGAATGTAAATTTGTCAATCCGTAACATTCAGCGCGTTGACGTAATGACAGCAAGTAACCTCAACACATACCGTGTGATGAATGCAAATGTGCTTGTCATGACAGAAAGCGCACTCAACCAGATTGACGAAACTTTTAAAAAGTAAGGAGGTTCACAATGGCATATATCGTAAAACCACTCGTCACCGAGAAAATGACAGCTCTCACTGAGAAGGAGAACAAGTACGGCTTTATTGTGCTTCCTTCTGCCAACAAGGTAGAGATTAAGAAAGAAATAGAAGCTAAGTATAACGTTAATGTAGTTTCGGTCAACACCATGAACTACGCTGGTAAGCGTAAGAGCCGCTACACTAAGGCTGGTGTGATAAAGGGACGCACAAATGCTTTCAAGAAAGCTATCGTGACTCTCAAGGAAGGCGAAACTATCGATTTCTATAGTAACATTTAAACAATAATGGGTATTCGTAAATTCAAACCAGTAACTCCTGGTCAAAGGCACAAAGCTATTGGTACTTTTGATGATGTTACTACATCAGTACCAGAGAAAACTCTTGTTTTCGGTAAGCGCAGCACAGGCGGTCGCAATAATTCAGGTCGCATCACTGTTCGTTACAGAGGTGGCGGTCACAAGCGTTTGATTCGTATCGTCGATTTCAAGAGAGAAAAGGACGGAATTCCAGCAGTAGTTAAGACAATCGAGTATGATCCAAACCGCTCGGCTCGCATCGCTCTCGTATTCTACGCTGATGGAGAAAAACGTTACATCGTTGCTCCTAACGGTTTGCAGGTAGGAACAACTATCATGTCAGGTCCAGAGGCCACTCCCGATCTCGGCAACACTCTCCCACTGGAGAACATACCAGTCGGTACTGTCATCCACAATATCGAATTGCGTCCGGGACAGGGCGCAAAGATGGTTCGTTCTGCAGGTAACTTTGCTCAGTTAACATCACGTGAAGGAAAGTACTGCGTAATCAAGTTGCCTTCAGGTGAAATCCGCAAGGTCCTTTCAGTTTGCCGCGCAACAATTGGTAGCGTCAGCAACTCGGATCATGCACTTGAATCTTCTGGAAAGGCAGGCCGTAGCCGTTGGCTCGGACGCCGTCCACACAACCGTGGTGTCGTAATGAACCCAATCGATCACCCAATGGGTGGTGGTGAAGGACGCCACACTGGTGGACATCCACGTTCACGCAACGGCCTCTACGCTCAGGGTCTCAAGACTCGCGCGCCAAAGAAGCTGTCTAACAAGTACATTATCGAAAGACGTAACAAGAAATAAAGTTAACTGAATATGAGTCGTTCATTAAAAAAAGGTCCATACATTAACGTTAAGCTCGAAAAGAAAGTTCTCGCCATGAACGAGAGCGGGAAGAAGAGCGTTATCAAGTCATGGGCTCGCGCTTCAATGATATCCCCAGATTTCGTTGGTCATACCATTGCAGTGCATAACGGTAACAAATTCATCCCTGTTTACATTACAGAAAATATGGTTGGCCACAAACTCGGTGAGTTCGCTCTTACTCGTACTTTCCGCGGTCACTCAGGTAACAGGAAGAAGTAATTGTATAACAGGTTACAACCAAGTTAAATAGAACAATACATAATGGGAGCAAGAAAAAGATTAATGGCCGAGAAAATTAAAGAGGCCAAAAAGAATATCTACTTCGCTATTCTCCGCGATGTTCCTTCTTCACCACGCAAGATGCGCTACGTTGCTGATCTTGTGCGCGGCATGGAAGTGAACAAGGCTCTCGCAACACTTAAGTTCAACAGCAAGAGTGCTGCAAGAGACATCGAGAAGGCCCTTCGTTCTGCAATCGCAAACTGGGAGCAGAAGAATGACCGTAAGGCTGAAAGCGGGGAACTATATATCTCAAAGATTACTGTTGACGAAGGCGCTACTCTCAAGCGTATGAGACCTGCACCTCAGGGACGTGGCTACAGAATCCGCAAGCGTTCTAACCACATTACCATCTTCGTGGACGCTAAAACTAATGAAGAAAACTAAGTTATGGGACAAAAATGTAATCCAATAAGCAACCGCCTCGGTATTGTAAGAGGCTGGGATTCTAACTGGTTCGGCGGAAATGATTTTGGAGATAATCTCCTTGAGGACAGCAAAATCCGCAAGTACCTCAACGCACGCCTCGCTAAGGCAAGCGTTTCTAAGATTGTCATCGAGCGCACACTCAAGCTCGTCACTATTACTATCTGCACTGCTCGTCCTGGCTTTATTATAGGTAAGGGTGGCGAACAGGTAGAGGCTCTCAAGAAGGAGCTCAAGAAGGTGACAGATAAGGATGTGCAGATTAACATCTACGAAATCAAGCGACCTGAACTCGATGCAGTTATCGTGGCAAATAATATCGCTCGCCAGATTGAAGGTAAGATTGCTTACCGCCGCGCAGTTAAGACAGCAATAACAAACACAATGCGCTCAGGTGCAGAGGGAATCAAGATTCAGATTTCCGGACGTCTCAATGGAGCGGAAATGAGCCGTTCTGAGATGTACAAGGAAGGACGTACTCCTCTTCACACTCTTCGTGCTGACATCGACTACTGCCTCGCTGAAGCACTCACAAAAGTGGGACTCCTCGGCATCAAGGTGTGGATTTGCCGCGGCGAGAAGTTCGGAAAGCAGGATCTCACTCCTAACTTTTCTCAGCAGAAGGAATCTGCACGCTCAAACAATAACGGTAATGGACGTCGATTCAGAAACAGGAAGCCTAATAACCGCAAATAAAAAATCTGGTAGGAGCTCTGAGGCTTAGCCTTGGAGTCTACTCAACGAAGATATTAACTATGTTACAGCCAAAAAGACAAAAATATAGAAGACCGCAAAAAGGTCGCGGTCGTTGGAAGGGTGTCTCTCATAGAGGTACTGAACTCGCCTTTGGCAGCTTCGGCATAAAGGCTCTTGAGACAAAGTGGATCTCTGCTCGACAGATTGAGGCTGCCCGTGTTGCAATCACACGTTACATGCAGCGCCAAGGACAGGTATGGATTCGCATCTTCCCTGACAAACCTATCACAAAGAAGCCTGCTGATGTCCGAATGGGTAAAGGTAAGGGAGACCCATACATGTATGTCTTCCCCGCAAAGCCAGGACGTATTCTTTTCGAGATTGAAGGTGTTTCTTACGACATCGCCAAGGAGGCTCTCCGCCTCGGCGCTCAGAAACTGCCAACTACCACAAAATTTGTTGTACGTCGTGATTACGACAAAAACGCTTAATTATGAAAATTTCAGAAATTAGAGAACTTACTACAGAAGAGCTCGCTGACCGCATCAAGCAGGAGGTTGCAAATTTGGAAAACATGAAGTTCAACCATAACATCTCTCCGCTTGCAGACAATTCTCAGATTAAGAAGTTGCGTCACGACATCGCACGCATGAAGGGCGAGCTTACTCAGCGTAATAAATAAAGTAACGAGAATGGAAGCAAGAAATTTAAGAAAACAAAGACAGGGTGTCGTGACAAGCGACAAGATGGACAAGACAATTGTTGTCTCATCAAAGTTCAAGGAGAAGCACCCTATATATGGTAAGTTTGTC
>JAXJBE010000196.1:0-1940 GCA_036303125.1 Bacteroidaceae bacterium | reverse complement strand
TTATTATCCTTATTCAAAAGCACCCATGCGGAGCATATCTACTTCCTTCTCAGTAAGGAAGCGCCAGTCACCGCGACGGAGATTTTTCTTGGTCAAACCTGCAAACTGAACACGGTCGAGCTTGGTTACACGATAGCCGAGGCTCTCGAAGATACGGCGAACGATACGGTTCTTGCCGCTGTGAATCTCGATACCTACCTGTGACTTGTCGCGCTCGTCAGCATAAGCTACTGCATCTGCCTTGATCTCGCCATCTTCCAAAGTGATACCCTCGCTGATCTGCTGCATATCATGAGCAGTGAGGTTCTTGTCAAGGTGTACGTGATATACCTTCTTCTTCAAGAACTTAGGGTGAGTCAGCTTAGAAGCCAGGTCACCATCGTTGGTCAACAGGAGTACACCTGTTGTGTTACGGTCGAGACGACCTACAGGATAGATACGCTCAGGGCATACATCCTTTACAAGGTCCATCACAGTCTTGCGCTGCTGAGGATCATCGCTGGTTGTCACGTAATCCTTTGGCTTGTTGAGCAATACATATACCTTCTTCTCCAAAGATACTACTGCATCATGGAACTTCACCTCGTCGGTGCGAAGAATCTTGGTACCCAACTCGGTAACTACCTGACCATTTACAGTTACCAGACCAGCCTGGATGAACTCGTCAGCCTCACGGCGAGAGCAGACACCAGCATTGGCAAGGAACTTATTCAAGCGCAATGGCTCTGTTGGGTCGATATTCTCCTCCTTGTATTCGATACGCTTCTTCATGCTATACTTAGCATTTGGATCGTATCCTGGAGTGTGCTGACGGAAGCCACCACCACGGTTGTTGCCATAGCCACCACCCTGTGGACGACCATAGCCGCCACCACGGTTGCTATTGTAACCACCCTGCTGAGGACGGCCATAACCACCACCACGGTGGCTGTTGTAGCCACCATGCTGAGGACGGCTGTTGTAAC
This sequence comes from Bacteroidaceae bacterium, assembly GCA_036303125.1. Classification (GTDB taxonomy): domain Bacteria; phylum Bacteroidota; class Bacteroidia; order Bacteroidales; family Bacteroidaceae; genus Minthosoma. Next base: position 975 of record JAXJBE010000196.1, on the reverse strand, counting down.
CGCTATGCTGAGGACGGCTGCCATAGCCACCATGCTGAGGACGACCATTGTAACCACCCTGCTGACGTGGCTGATAGCCACCAGTTGATGGATGCTGATCGTCACCTTCTGCGTTATTATTGAAACGAGGACGACTATTGTAGCCACCCTGCTGTGGACGGCTGCCATAGCCACCCTGCTGAGGACGACTATAACCGCCACCACGGTTGCTGTTATAGCCACCACGGCTGTTGTAGCCACCCTGCTGTGGACGGCTGCCATAGCTGCCACGGCTGCTACCATAGCTGCTGCGCTGTGGACGCTCGCTGCTAGAGCTGGTAGAGCTGCTCTGCAAGCCAGCTCCGAAGCCTTCTGGACGGAAACCACCCTCGCTGCTACTACTACTTCTATCGCTGTTGAATGATGGGCGATGACTGTTAATACGTGGACGCTGTGTGCGACCTACACTACGATAACTCTTCTGATAACCGCCTGCGTTGAAGCCCTCTCGGGTGTTCTCGCTCTCAGACGATTGACTCTGTGGTTTGTTCTCGATCTCTGAATCCATAATTTATTCAATATAAAAGCCTCACGGCCGGGTTAATAAATCTATTATTATTAATTATGTTATATATGATATGTCTTGATATATCCTTGGCTGCCCGTTAGGGAAACTGTTTTTTGATTAGATACCTGTGTAATTGCTTGGAGTGATAGCCATCAGTTCGGCCTTCACGCTATCGCTAACATTCAATCCCTTGATAAACTCATGAATGGTCTCCTCAGTCATATGGGTATTGGTGCGGGTGAGCGCCTTCAATGCCTCGTATGGATGTGGGTAAGCCTCACGGCGAAGGATGGTCTGGATAGCCTCAGCTACTACAGCCCAGGTATTATTCAAGTCTTCCTGCAACTTCTCCTCATGGAGGATGAGCTTACGCAAGCCCTTCAATGTGCTCTGGATGGCGATGACGCTATGACCGAGAGGCACACCGA
>JAXJBE010000195.1:0-13523 GCA_036303125.1 Bacteroidaceae bacterium | reverse complement strand
TCTCGTGGAGCAAGCAGCGGAAACCGTGCTTACGAGCCACTCTCTTCATGATGGACATCATCAGCATGTTGTGGTCGACAGCAAGATTGGCTTCCTCAAAAATGGGCGCAAGCTCAAACTGATTGGGAGCAACCTCGTTGTGGCGCGTCTTGCAAGGTATGCCAAGCTCAAGAGCCTGTATCTCTATGTCCTTCATAAACTCCTCCACGCGAGCGGGTATAGAACCAAAATAGTGGTCGTCCATCTGCTGGTTCTTGGCCGAGTCATGCCCCATGAGCGTGCGGCCTGTCATGACGAGATCGGGGCGAGCTGCGTAGAGCGACTCGTCTACAAGAAAATATTCCTGCTCCCATCCCAGGTTGGTCACTACCCTCTTCACATCAGGATAGAACAACTGGGCCACGGCCGTGGCTGCCTTGTCTACGGCATGCAGCGATCTCTTCAGCGGCACCTTATAGTCGAGAGCCTCGCCCGTATAGGATATGAATATCGTGGGGATGAGCAGCGTGTCGCCTATGATGAAGACGGGCGATGTGGGATCCCACGCGGAGTAGCCCCTGGCCTCAAAGGTTGACCTGATGCCCCCCGAGGGGAATGAGCTTGCGTCAGGCTCCTGCTGCACCAGCAGCTTGCCCTCAAACTCCTCCACCATGCCTCCCTTGCCGTCGTGCTCCACAAAGCCGTCATGCTTCTGAGCCGTGCCTTCGGTGAGAGGCTGAAACCAGTGGGTGTAGTGTGTCACACCGTTCTCTATAGCCCACTTCTTGATGCCCGAAGCCACTGCGTCAGCTATAGAGCGGTCAAAGGGCGCGCCATTGTCGATGACATCGCACATCTGCTCATACACCTTTGGCGAAAGATACTTGTACATCTTCTGACGGTCAAAGACATACTTGGCAAAATACTCACTCGGACGCTCCTTGGGCATGTCCACATAGACGGGGCCACGCTTGAACGCCTCGTTTACAACTTGAAATCTAAGTCCTGCAGCCATATATTTAATATAAAGTAGAATATCGGGGAATGTGTGTATAAAAGAAAATCCCTCGCGCGCCGCACATTCAGCAGTCACTAAACCAAAATCGATTGCAGCCGAGGCGCAGTGACTACATGCGGCGCTTTTGAGACTGCAAAGGTACGGCATTTTGAAAAAACGACAATCACATCGTCCCCATTTTTCGATGCTTTCACACACAAAACATTAAAGAATGATGAAAAATACATAATTATCGACAGCATTATAGCTCGCATTCAAAAAATAATCACTATTTTTGCGACATGATAACCTAAAGTCTGACCGCAGAGTCAGCCACCCTCATCAGCATACCATCATGGACATCAACACGGAAAATAACCTGACAGAAGAAAAAATAAAGGAAGACCTCAGATACCTGCAACTTCTCGCTCAGAGCTACCCCAACGTGGCAGAGGCCAGCTACGAGATTATCAACCTCGAAGCTGTGCTCAACCTGCCCAAGCCTACCGAGCACTTTATCAGCGACCCGCACGGCGAGAGCGAAGCGTTCAACCACGTGCTGCGCAACGCATCAGGCTACGTCAAGCGCAAAGTAGACGAAATCTTCGGTCCAACGCTGCGCATGACTGAGAAGCAGGAACTGTGCACTCTCATATACTACCCCGAGGCTAAGCTCCAGCGCATCAAGCCGACTGAGCCCAACATGACAGACTTCTACATCATCACGCTCAACCAACTCATAAGAGTGCTACGGGAAGTCAGCTCAAAATACACACGCACAAAGATAAGGCAAGAACTGCCCGAGGAGATAGGCGACATCATAGAAGAGCTGCTCCACGAGAGCCACTCCGGCGTGGGCGACAAGCGCCACCAGTATTACAACATGATAGTGCAAACCATCATCGACACACAGCGAGCCGACCACTTCATCGTCTCTATCTGCAACCTCATACAGCGACTCGCCATCGACCGCCTCCACCTCCTGGGCGACATCTTCGACCGAGGACCAGGTGCGCATCTCATCATGGAGACTCTCATGCACTATCACAACTTCGACATTGTCTGGGGCAACCACGACATCAGCTGGTTCGGCGCAGCAGCCGGCAACAGAGCCTCCATAGCCAATGTCCTGCGACTCTCACTCCGCTATGGCAACCTCGCCACACTCGAAGACGGATATGGCATTAACCTCCTGCCGCTGGCCACCTTCGCCATGGAGACCTACAAGGACGACCCCTGCAAACTTTTCGGCGTCAGAGAGCTCACCAAGGAGTCGCAACACGACAAAAAGACCAACCGCCTCATAGCGCAGATGCACAAGGCCATCACCATCATACAATTCAAGGAAGAAGCAAAAATCATCAACCGACACCCTGAGTTTGAGATGGACAACCGCAAACTCCTCGAAGGAATTATCTTCGACAAAGGCACATGCGTCATCGACGGCACAGAATATGACCTGCTCGACACATTCCTACCCACCGTACAGAGCGACAACCCAAGCGCACTTACCGAAGAGGAGGAAAACCTCATGGCCAAACTCGAACACTCATTCCTCACCAGCGATAAGCTCCAGCGCCATGTACAGTGTCTACTCGCCCACGGATGCATGTACTCCATAGCCAATTCCAACCTCATGTATCATGCCACTGTGCCACTCAACGCAGACGGCACGCTCAAGGAAGTGACCATCGACGGAAACAAATATAAAGGCATAGAACTCATGAAAAAGACGGGACATCTCGTGCGCGAAGCTTTCAACAGCGACACACCGCGCGAACGCAAGGACTATGCACGCGACTACATCTGGTATCTCTGGTGCGGCAAAGACTCGCCACTCTTCGACAAAGACAAGATGACAACTTTCGAGCGCTACTTCATCAAGGACAAGGCCACCTACACCGAGAAGAAAGGTTACTACTACCAATACAATGACGACGAGAAAACGGTAGACATGATACTCGACAACTTCGGGGTGGAAGGACGGCACCGACACATCATCAACGGACACACACCTGTCAAAGTGCTCAAAGGAGAGACGCCCATCAAGGCTGGCGGCAAACTCCTCGTCATCGATGGCGGCTTCTCCCGAGCCTACCAACCAGAGACAGGCATAGCAGGCTACACTCTCACCTTCCACAGCAGAGGACTCGACCTCGTGCAGCATGAGCCCTTCCGCTCAGCAGAAGACGCCATACAAAACGGCAACGACATCAAAAGTTCCACACAGATTGTCGAGCTCAGCTCTGAACGAATGTATGTCAAAGACACAGACAAAGGCAAAGTGCTACTCGCAAAAGTCGAAGACCTCAAGCGTCTCCTCTATGCCTATCGCAACGGTTTCATCAAAGAACTCAAATAAACTGCATAATGTGAATTAAAACTGCACCACCAGGCTTCAACCTTCCGAAGGTGCATCTCCATATCCATATCAGCAATAATCAATCATCAAAACACCCAACATCATGAAGAAACTTCTACTCCTCGCCGCCCTCGCCTGCGGCTCCCTCACCACTTACGCGCAGGGACTACTCAACCTCAGTACCTACTCAGGTACAAACCTCACCAAGTATGCCGGCAAGAATTACAACGTCAAAGTCAGCCGCTACGTCTTCACAGGCTGGAACACAATATCCCTGCCCTTTGATCTCGACGCCTCACTCCTCGACGCAACCTTTGGTTCTGACTGCCGCCTCGAACAACTCGCTGGTGTAGAGAACGACGGGCAGAACATCCGCCTCAACTTCAGAGACTGCAAAAAAGAGGGCATCAAGGCTGGCCAGCCCTACATCCTATTCTACTCAGGCGATAGCCGCAGCGTCAGCTTCACAGCCCCCGATGTAACCATCGTAGACACCCCAGCCAACATATCCTTCACAGCAGAAGGAACAGGCGAGCGTGTCACCATGGCCGGTGCCCCCTTCAAGCGTGACGCAAAAGGAGTGTATGGCATTCTCGCTCGCGACAACTCAGAAGCAGCCTTCGTCAACGTAGACAATGTCAACACAGGTTTCTACGCCACACGCTGCTACATACAACTCTCTGGTGGCAATTCCGCCCTGCTGACCACCAACCATATTGGAGATGATGGTTCGACCAACGTGACAGACCTCTTCTCTCCAGGCGAACGCGTCACCGTATACAACATGTCAGGCATCCCCGTTGCCACAGATGCCACCATCTCTGACATCAACCGTCTCCAGCCTGGAGTATACAGCATCAAGGGCAAGAAAATCACAGTCAGCAGATAAGAATCCGTTCTTTTCATACTCTCACACACATAAATCCACATAGACACATACTAATATCTACATAGATACATACTAATATCTAAATAGACAGAGTCAGAGACTTGCCATCATGCATGGCCTGCCATCTGGCTCTTTTTCTTTTGCCTTAATCACGGCACAGTCCCCACAAAAAGATGTCTTTTACCCACACTCCAGCTCCACAATGTCAATCCAAGACAAGACTGAATGAATATGATAGAAGGCAATGATGAATCAAGAGAAAGCATTGGTGAATCGAGAGAAAGCATTGGTGAATCGAGAGAAAAGCACTGATGAATCAAGAGAAAGCATTAGTGTATAATATAAGGCATAAATGAAACTGAAACCTACACTTAAACTTATAATAATATACACACGGAAAGGGATTTTTCTCATGAAACAATAAATAGTTCGACACAAAGACCTTTTATTTCACGAAAAAGCCCTATCTTTGTAGCCGATTTGAGATTGCGAACACACTTCACAGCTCTTTTGAGCAACCTTTGAAGATAGTTTCATTCAATAATCCAATGAATACTCATTGAACAAGATCACTCATTGAATAATATAAATACAAGATAAAACACATAAAGATAAGATAAAACACGCACCTGTAGTTCAATGGATAGAATGACGGATTCCGGTTCCGTTGGTTTGGGTTCGATTCCCAACAGGTGTACCACCGCAAAAAAGAGACAGGGACAACAGATAAGTCGTCCCTGCCTCATTTTTAGTTGTCATTGCTTCATTTTTATATTTGTTCAAATCCCTTGTGTTTGTCCACTCTATTCAGTACCAATAACAGCTGACCTTGACAAATAGCTGGACTTTGTTCATAACCCAAACATGCTCATCCTATTTCCAAAGCATGCCATTCCTATTTTCTCAAGAAATACAACAATTATTGATTATGTATTCATCAAGTTATTTACTGAGCTACTGTTAAATCTATCTTATTTGTAAAAATCAGTTATCATTTATTAAATCAGAGAGATGTCATTTAGCACAGAAAGTCTCAAACGTTCCATCGTCAAAGAAGATACGCACCTCAACCACTCTGCGCTGAGGTAACTGCTGTTGTCGGATAGTTTCTGCTACGACATCTTGCAAACTGAAAGATGAAGAATCGGCAGTGGCAGAGGATGCGAGCTTAGAACGGGAGGAGGACAGTAACTGGCTGGACGAAGCCTGTGACGAGAATGTAACAGACGGTGCATTGGCAGTCGACCGGGACGCTGCATTGAAATTCCTGCCACCATCTTCCTTCGATGGCGACTGACGAGATTCCGCAGACGGAGTTACAACTCCGAAAGGATATACAGACACATCTTCTTCCACATATATATTATCACCTTCCTCGGAAGAACCAGAGTCTGCGTTTGCAGAAGACGAGTTGGAGTTGCGGTACATCTCACCTTCACCATAGAAGAGCCATGCGGGGTTGATGTCGGGGAAGGCCTGCGAGATGCTTCGAAGGATGTTGAGCGAAGGCTCAGTACGACCACTACGTATGTGAGACAGAGTACCCTGGGCTATACAAACCTCGTTGCAGAATTGGGTACTGTTGAGATGCTTTTCTTGTATGATAAGCTCGATCTTTTCTTTATCAGTCATATTAGTACGCTTTAGCAAAGTTTTTACAAAGGTAGGCATTATTTTTCAATCACCAAAATTTCCAAGAATATTTTTATAAATCTAAATACCGGTATTTACAAACTTTAATTTTACACTTATACATTTACGGCTGCAAGTCATGTATTTTTGTAAATTTAGAAAAGCATTTCAATCTGTAAAACCTGCTAATCTACCACTTGCTAAAAATAGAATTATAATGTTGATTCAGTGTTATTTACATCTTTATTTTATTGCAAATTACACATAAACAAATTCAAAACATTGTCACAATAGAATGATTCTGCGATTTTACCACATCAATATTTCGATTATATCTTGTATATGCTTGATTTTCCGTTATTTAAATTACAAATTATCAACATGCATAAACATTCATTTTAATATAGTGTACTATACATTTGTAAATTACCAAATATGGCAACAAGTTTGCTTGTCGAGAAGTGCGGCACGCCTCCCATTATTGAAATACGTAAATTGGTTTTACATCGTTGCCCTTTTCAAAATGTAAAGTTTAGCCACGTAAACGCAAACAAACATTAACCTAAAAAAGGTTGGTGTCATCTCATGACGGGAAAACGGGTTTTTACACGATATTCCATCAGAGTCGATAAGCAATCTTTCGGATTGAAATAAGGCCTGTTTTTTAGTGCCTTTTTCGGGCCTAACAGTTTGATTTTCCTTTAAGATACCCCAAAAATTTCTGTTCGTTTTTTTCAGTGAAATAGATTTACAGACATATAAGATCCAAGGTTTTTCGCTACTATACACTCAAAAACAACACCAGAAAAATGATTTTTTCACTACTCATACCTCCGATTTCCCCACCTCATCCCCATTTATAAATTCTCTTTCGTGCTTTTTTCCTGACAAAAAATTAGGCATCCACCCACGCACATGGATGAATGCCCAAAACTCATATGCCACATTCCGCAAAGAGATATGGCAGTGAGAACAGAATCAGTGGAGGATGAAATAAAGCAACTCGTGCATAATGTCCTCGTCCGTCATGTTACCCCTCTCCACCCCCTTGAGCCTGGCATCTGCCTCTCTTAACTTTCCAATAATCTGCATCGTCTTCATTGCAGAGTAATGTTTCATGGCATTGAGATAGTCCCTTAACTGCCAAGTAGATTTGAGTTCGAGATGAGTCATCAAACCTCTTTCACTACGGTCTGGAGAATAATAAGCCTGCATCACTCCTGCAAAGAAAGAAAACAATGCCGCAACTGCTACGATGGGCGAATTAAGTTTCGGATTGAGTTCCATGCGGAAAAGAATCTTATTGGCCAAAGCAATGTCCTTATTGCATATTGCCGCACGCAACTCCCACACATTGAACTCCTTAGAGACTCCTATACAATCCTTGACCATGCCAGCATCAATGCGGTTTTGCCCAGGCTTAAGCGAAAGAACAAGCTTGTCAAGCTCACTTGATATGCGACTAAGATCAGCCCCTACACTCTCAGCAAGAATCTGACAGGCCTCGTTCTCAATTCCAACACCCTTGCGGCGAAGATAATCAGCGATAAACTGAGGTAACATGCCGTCCTTCAAACGGTTGCTTTCGAACACAATGCCCACCTTCTCTATTGCAGCGAGAAGTTTGCGCTTGTTCTTCATAAGTCCGTTCTTATAGCATATTACCATTATTGTCGTCGAAGTAGGATTAGCAACATACGATTCAAGCCCTTCAATATTTAACAAGTTCTGTGACTCTTTAACAATCACTAATTGAGATTTTGCCATCATCGGAAATCTTCTTGCGGCCATGGCAATGTCAGCTACGGACGTTTCTTTGGTGCAGTACACTACAGTCTCGTTGAAATCCCTCTCTTCATCCTTGAGGACATTAGCAGCGATGAAGTCGCACACATTGTCAATGTAGTACGACTCCTCGCCCATGAGCAGATAGACAGGAGCGAACTCCTGCCGGCGCACCTGTTCCACTATGTCACGATATGATATGTTTGTTTTTGCCATTGTTTGTCTATAAACTTAAGGTATAAAGATGTTGTTAATAAGATTTTTGCAATACCCCCCTTTGGAGGAATAGGCTCCGAAATGTCAGCCGTATAGCCATTGCGGATATTTTGCTTAACTTTCCTCTAAAGAAAAATCATTTTCTTTATCTTGACTGGCTTATAATTCGAGAATTATATATAAATTTGTATCTGGAAGACTACTATCACCCATATTTTGTCATGACAGACCATCTGAATCTACCCTCATACGATATCAAGACCCGCAACACTGACGGCATGCTGCAGATATTCGACATTCTGCGCAAACGTTATGTCAAACTCACCCCCGAAGAGTGGGTGCGTCAGCATTTCGTCCATTTTCTGAAAGATTGCCACGGCTACCCTGCCGCACTTATGGCCAATGAGGTGGCCGTGAGCCTCAACGGCATGAGCCGTCGATGTGATACCGTAGTGTACAGCAGGGATGGATTGAAGCCGCTGATGATAGTGGAGTATAAAGCTCCAGAAATCAACATTTCCCAGAAGGTGTTCAACCAGATATGCCGTTACAACATGGTGCTGGAAGTGGAGTATCTGATAGTGAGCAACGGGCTGAAGCATTACTGCTGCCGTGTCAACCCAAGAGATGGCAGTTATCAGTTCATGCCCAATGTGCCGAGCTATGAAGAGATGGCGCAATAAGATTTGCCCTATTCAGGCATCTTGTCATACATTGACTTCCACCACTTGTCGTCATCTTTCAGCCATTTGTCAAACCATGCAAAGATGGTGTTTTGCCATTTCACCCGTTTGTCATAGTCGGTGATGTGGTGGTCTTGCCCCTCAACGACGACGAGCGCAGTAGGACATCCAAGAATTTTAAGAGCCGTGTACATCTGTATGCTTTCCCCCGTTGGCACATTGTTATCCACCGTGCCGTGGAGAAAGAGTATGGGCGTATGTATCTTGTCGGCATTATAGAGAGGGCTGCGGTCAACATAGAGGTCTTTGCGTGTCCATGGATAGCTGTCGGCCATAGAAGTCTCACTATAGGAATATCCCCAGTAGCCTTCACCCCAGTAGCTGGTGTGATCGCTGATGCCAGCGTGTGACACGGCAGCCGCGAAGATGTCAGTCTTTGTCTGCAGGTATTGAGTCATGAATCCACCGTATGAAGCCCCTATGCAACCCACCTTTTTGGGGTTGACAAAAGAGTGAGCCCGAAGGAACTGCTGCGTGCCTTCGATGATGTCCTGTGCAGGCCCTTCGCCAGCCGTGTTGACATGACGCGAACCAAACTCCTGTCCGAAACCGGCAGCCCCACTTGGCTGAAGAACATAGACGACATACCCCATGGCTGCATACAAATGCCAAGGATAGCTGCTTGCAAAATAGCGGCTCGTGGGCGAACAACCACCATAATAATAAACAATCATGGGATACTTGCGGCCGCTGTCAAAATGAGGCGGCAGATAATACCGTCCGCAGATGGTGTCGCCTCTCTGGTTGACGAAGTCCCATGCCTCACACTGCCCAAGCTGGATGTCAGCCATTTGCTGGTCAGCGGCATTGTCGATGAGCGTTGTCTTCATGCTCTTAAGATCCATGAGATAGAGTCGTGACTTATTGCTGACACTCTGTCCGTCAAAAGCAAGCAGAGGTGCCTTGTCGGCGAGAGCGAATCGTGAGACATATTCCTCTGGAGCGTCAAGCCTCTCCATGCGCCCTGTCTTCGGATCCAAACGGAAGAGGCTGCAATAGTCGCGGTCAAGAGCCGTGAAATAGATGCAGTTATCTCTAACGCTCCATACGGCCGCCTCGATGCTCGGATTGAAAGAACGGGTCAGCGGAGTCACTTTGCGCGAAGAGCAGTCCACAGTATAAAGCTGGTAATCAAAAGAATTCGGTATCAAACCATCAGGCAAGTTAAGGCCAGCCCCACCAAAGGCTTCGGGTGATGCAGTAACAAGTATCTGCTTGCCATCAGGCGAAAAACAAGCAGATGCCACAAACCCATCATCAGCCACAAGGGTGTCCGTCTCCATGGTGCGGAGGTCAAGCCGACTGATGGACATGAGAGTTGTTGGCCGCTTGGAGAGTCTCGGCCTCGATGTCATATAGAGAATGTAGCGGCCGTCAGACGAAATGTCGAGCAGATGCTGCGATGTGTGTCCATAGAAGAGAGGCTGCACCGTGCCTGTAGCAAAGTCAAGCTTCTCAAGCATCGTCCTGTTTCTCCATCCGGGCTGACGGTCATCGGGCATGACATACTGATGCACATCCCTATCGTCACTCGGACCTTCGACTGTGCGCATATTGACAAGATAGTCGCCTGTTGGGGCAATGACATAATACCCGTCTGGCATGTGCTCGACGAGCACTTTCTCATTGCCTGTAACCACATCTTTAGCCACGAGCTGCTTGCCCCGTTTCCCTTGCCTGGTGATGCAGTAACTGTCTGTCGTAGGCATCCAGCGCATGCTTTCGCTCGTGTCGAGCATTATCCTGCGCGTCTTCAAGTCCATTATCTTATATCGCCACAAGGTGGTCTTAGAGTCCATCACCTCTGAAGTTGAATACATCAAGTAGCGTCCGCTTGGCGATATAGACTCATCGCGATAGCTAAGCCCATTCATTATGTCGGCCAAAGCAAGGACACGCTTGCTACCAGTCCCCAAACGCATGGCACTTTTGTCAGCAGTCCAGAGATTCACCTCCAATCGCTGGCGATCGTTCTTCTCCAAAAGGCACTGGAGCACCACCTCATGAGTGCCTGGAATAAGCGTGAGCTCGCCACTGCTTTTCTCACCGTCGACATAGAGCTGATGGTGCTTGAGCCCCTCAAGGCTGATGCGAGCCTTAGCATATCGTAAACTTTCTATTTGAAACTGAAACAGATGCACGGAATAATCAGCAGAGCATCCCGGAATGAGCGTGTCCGTGTAGAGTTCCCCTTTTGAGGCATCGGCCACATCCATTTCTATAGCCTGAAACAGGGACTCCTCACTAAACTGTTTGCCAAAGAGGTCAAGGCTGTCGAGCATGACAGGACGGCTGTAATCAAACGGACCAGCATGACGAAACTCCCTCACTCTGCAAGTGTAGCCTTCGCCATTCTCCTGTACAGTCCATTCACTTTCGGTTTTCTCCTGCGCCAAAGCCATGACGCATGCAGCTACAAAAGCTGTTATTATTGACATATATCTTTTCATACAGATGTATCTTATGTTTTTATGGAAAAGCCATCAGCGCCAACACTTCAGCAACTCCAGGAATGCCATATAAACCGGTTATCCCATTTCGTCAGAAGAGCACTTTGCGATGCCATATATGAATTATTCTTCTTATTTCATCAAAGATATGTTTGACTAAGGGAGCACTGCTCGTCGTGAGCGGCACTCCCTTTCATCATTCTGGCTCCTTTCAAATGGTGCACATTATATTTCATCCTTCTTGCGGCGTGTCCTGCGCTTAGGCTTCTCTTCTGTGGGCGCGTCAACCTTCACACCAGCCAATTCGGGGTCAATGAGGATACGTCCGCAATACTCACAGACGATGATTTTCTTGCGCATGCGCACATCGAGCTGTCTCTGTGGTGGAATTTTCGCAAAGCAACCTCCGCACGCATCACGCTGGACGTACACGATGCCAAGTCCGTTACGGCAGTTCTTGCGTATGCGCTTGAAACTCTGAAGGAGGCGAGGCTCGATAGACGCTTCGATATTCTTGGCCTTCTCGCGGAGCTTCTCCTCGTCAGCCTTAGTCTCAGCGACAATCTCGTCAAGCTCGTTTTTCTTCATGTCAAGATCCTGCATGCGTCCATCGAGTTCAATCTTGCTCTTTGCAAGGATTTCCTCTTTGGCGCGCTCCTGCCCCTGCGCCTCTCGTATGCGCTTGTTGCAGAGTTCGATTTCGAGATTCTGAAACTCTATCTCCTTGTTAAGGAGGTCATACTCACGGTTATTGCGCACATTGTCAAGCTGTTCCTGATAAGTGGCAAGCTGAAGCTGAGCAGCTGAAATCTTGGCAGAAAAGTCTTTCTCACGATTGCGGAAATCCTCAATTTCTGATTCCACCTTGGCTATGCGCGTCTTGAGTCCTTCGATGGAATCCTCAAGGTCTTCCACTTCAAGAGGCAATTCTCCACGCAAAGTGCGTATACGGTCTATCTCAGACAGGATTGTCTGTAACTGGAAGAGGTTTTTCAGTCTGTCCTCTACAGGCATCTCAGATGCAGTGTCTTTCTTTTTTACCATTCTAATCTCTACACGGCCAGCACAGTGCTGCCGCCTTTATTTAAAGGGTGTTCTATAAATAAATTAGTATTATTGTTTTTGTCAGGGATGTCTGGCAAAGCGGCCACCTGCGCTACAGGTAGTTAATTGGATTCGTCTTGATCTCTGTGCAAAGCACCGGTAGGTCAGGGGCAGCCTTTGAAACAATCTCGGCGAAAAGTTCAAGCGTGAACTGCTCACTCTCATAGTGCCCCATCTCAAGGAGAAGCATCTTCTTCTCATATCCGAAGAAGCGGTGATAACCTATCTCGCCAGTGAGGAATGCGTCAGCCCCATTCTCCATGGCTGCCTGGATGAGGTGCGCTCCCGAGCCGCCGCAGAGAGCTATCCTGCCGACCGTCCTTCCTTCATATCCGTTCACGCGGAGCGACCGTATGCCAAATGTCTCCTTCACTCTCTCCATGAAATCCTTAGAGTCAATAGGAGCGGACAGCTCACCAATGAGGCCTTCGCCCGATGTCATTTCCTGCCCATCGCGCTGGTACACGCCTTTGCCGACAAGCCATTTCACATTCTTAAGCCCGAGCTTCTCTGCCAATTTAAAGTTCACCCCTCCGTATGCGCTGTCAAGATTGGTGTGGGCAGCATATATGGCTATGTCCTTCTTCACAGCTTTGATTATCACTCGCCCATTGCTGTCATTTCCAGATATAGACTTAAGCGGGTGAAACATAAGCGGATGATGGCTTATAATCAAGTTGCATCCTTGTCTGATTGCCTCGTCAACCACATCTTCGGTGACGTCAAGACACAACAATGCCCCTGTAGCATCTGCGTCCTCTGCTAATCCAATCTGCAATCCAGCATTATCGTAGCCGTCCTGCAGGGCCAGGGGAGCGAACTCTTCAAGGGCATTCAAAATTTCCTTTACTTTCATTATGTCGCTGCAATGTTTGGCGGGAAAAGACTGAAACGCTCTACTTTTCCCCCAAATATTAAACATATATTTCTCCATGCCGCCTGTAAGCGGTTAACAGAGCAATTATTTACAATTCGGTGCAAAGTTACGACTTTTTCGGGATATATTTTACAAAACAAATGTTAAATATTTAATTTTTTCTCTTTTTCTTTTGGCTGTTTCGGGAAAAAGTCCCTACCTTTGCGGTGTTCTACCACAGTAGTACACTAAAACAACACGTGTTTAAAAGTATCATTCGGGCGACTCAGAAAGCCATCTGACGACCGTCCACATTAAAAAACAACCATGGGGAGCAGCCACAGCGCTCTCCAATAAAAACAATGCAAGAAAACAATGTTACAGATTGAAGACATCACCTACGGCTACAGCAGCCGCAATGTAATCGAGCATCTCACGCTCAACTACACAGAACCTGGCATCTACGGCCTGCTCGGGCGCAACGGTTCAGGCAAGAGCACACTACTCTAT
>JAXJBE010000194.1:0-3139 GCA_036303125.1 Bacteroidaceae bacterium | reverse complement strand
GTTAGAGCAACAGACTCATAATCTGGAGGTCCCTGGTTCAAGCCCAGGCTGGTCCACATTAGAAATCAAGCAGTTACGACAAAATCGTAGCTGCTTTTTCTTTTTCTCGGAAAACAATAGGAAAACACATTGATTTTGAAAACTCCTTGATTTTTCGATATACTTGGCATCATATCATTCCAAGTAAAGCATGTAAACAAGGTTTCTCTGAATATCAGAACAACGTGGGAAAACAACGATTCCACAAAATTACATAAGCCATAAGACTTCATTTTCGGGTTTTATGGCTTCTTTGTTTTTATGTCATAACCCACCTTTAACACATTCTTTTTTTCTTCATAAAAACATGCTTTTCCGTTAACGACTGCTAAGAAACCATACATAAAAAACTCTATCAGTTTTTGGCGAATAGCGCCTGTAATGTTCCTTTACACCAAACAAACTACCTTTGCCCACGGATTTTCAATCACAGAATTTCAAAGATGGTTCATGAGCCAACAGAAGATGTGTAATCGGGATGTCAGGAAGTACAACTGACAAACCACAAAGCAAGAATAGTATGACAAGACTCGTTACAATAGAACAATTGTTAGAGAAGCCTGTCTGCATGATGTCGGGAGAAGAATTTGTCCTGCTCCTCCAAAATGCAGAGAAAGGAACGGCAAAGGCACCTGCCGAGGTGGTGCCAGAGAGACATTATGAGCATGGTATTGCTGGAATAGCCAAGATTTTTGGTTGTAGTATTCCTACGGCTAACCGTATCAAGAAAAGCGGAGTGATAGACCCTGCCATCACGCAGGTCGCTCGCAAGATAGTGATTGATGTGGAACTGGCTTTGGAACTTGCCAAAAAAGCAGGTGGCTTTGCATCTATCAGAAAGTAGTATGGAAGAAGATTGGAAAGACAACCTATCCACTGATGCTAAGGGGAACAACTTGAAGACCATCAGCAATCTTAGGATGATTTTCACGCATGATGAGAATCTCCGTCAGATTCGATTTGACACCTTCTGCCAAGACGACATCTCCTTTTCTCCATTGTTCCGCAACGTCAATGGAAACAAGGTGGATGAAGAATCCGTAGGGAAGATTCAAGACTATCTGGAGCAGAACTATGACTTACGCCTCACACAGAACAAGGTGTTTGAGATATTGAAGACCACGGCTTCCGAGCGTAACTTCAATCCTGTGCAAGACTACATCTGTAAGGAGAAATGGGACGGAAATCCTCGCATTGAGACTGCCATCATTGATTACCTCGGTGCGGAAGACACACCACTCATCAGAGAACAGACCAAATTGTGGTTTGTGGCGGCTGTTGCCCGAGCTTTCGAGCCAGGTTGCAAGTTCGACAATGTGCTCACTTTGCCAGGACCACAAGGTATTGGCAAAAGCACGTTCTTCAAAGTTATTGGAGACAGATGGTTCAACGACTCTTTTTCGTTCGCAAGTGGTGACAAGGAAAAGGTTGAGACTATCACGAATGGTTGGATTATCGAGATAAGCGAACTGAACGGCATGAAGCGGGCCAATGATGCAGAGGCGGCAAAGGCTTTCCTTAGCCGTCGTAGCGACTGTATGCGTCCTGCCTATGGGCGCAAACCTATAGAGTACTTGCGCCACAATGTTTTTGCAGCCACCACAAACGAGACTAACTTCCTGCAAGGCGACAATGGAAATCGCCGTTGGTGGATAGTGCCAGTTCAAGGCAATGGTCACGTTTCAGATTGGCTCTCAGCTCTACAGTCTGTGGTGCATCAACTATGGGCAGAGGCTTACACCTATTATAAAGAAAGCATGAACCTCTACCTCAGCCCTGAATTGGAAGCAAAGGCAAATGAAGTGCAGATGTGTCATTCAAGCATTCTCAACGACCCTATCCTTGATGACATCAGACTCTACTTGGAACGTCTTGTGCCTAAGGCTTACGACACTTGGAGCATTCCCATGCGTGCAGCCTATCAGAAAGGTGCATATACCGAAGCGACACCCAACAGCAAGCCCGAGGTTCTACTCAATATGGTCTGCGCAAGACAAATTATCGAAGAGCTGCCCAACGACCTTGTACGAAGGAATCCTGCCAAGTACACTGCCCAATACATCAATCGGCTCATGTCGTTGGTGGACGGATGGGAGCGTAGCGAGCAGGAGAAGGTCAAAGGGTTGCACCCTTCATATTGCGACAAGACGGGACGGACGAAACACCCTTGGGTGAGAATAAGTGCTCAACAAGAAGAACAAAAGGGAAAAGAAGAAGTTTTTCAGCAAGACTTACCATTCTGATAGACCTTTATCCATTTACTTCATGTCCCTTTGTCCCAAATATACTTGGCAAAAAAGAAAATATGGAGTGTAGGATAAATAAAGGATTTCTTTCTTTTACTGAGGGACAACTTGGGACTGACGTTTACTTGGCATTGAGCTTGCCTGTGGCAGGAGTTACCATCTTTCGATGGTGTAAGGGATGATATTCCTTTTCCCTTTCTTTTCGTCAGCAGCCAGTGTTAACAGATATGCCACACCAGAGTCTGTACCTTTGTTAGCCGTAGTTTTTCTGGAGGTCTAAACAAGAAGTACCAGTGTCAGACGGTTTCGCTTCGCTCGCCGCTTTCTACTGGCATTCTTGAATGTTCGCTGGCTCACATTGACAATCCTCTTATATCGGAGTATAAACTTTCAAAAACGCATTTACAATGACAGAAGATAAACACAACAACTCGGAGAAGGCTTCAAGGAAGAGACCTTCGAAGAGCAGACACATTGATGTTCGTTTTACAGAAGACGAGTTCAACATAGTTTTGAAATACGCCCGAATGTCGGGAAGAAGCAAGAGTATCTACCTTCACGATGTTGCTCTTGGACATAAACCATCCCTGCCAATGACCGCAGAACAGCAGGAAGCATTGAAAGGTTTGATTGGCGCAAGGGCGGAACTGATAGGCATACGCAATGCGCTTCATGCTTTGCCGCAAGAAGAGAGGAAGAAACTATTCAAGAGAGCCGACTTCATGGCGCGGTGGATGCAAGGCATCAATTCCCTCATTGAGGAATGGAGCCACATCAGAGACAATTTCATCAATATGGTATGATAGCAAAAGCAAGGCGCATGTGAAAACTTCCGTGGCAAAAAGACGGCAGCC
>JAXJBE010000193.1:0-21063 GCA_036303125.1 Bacteroidaceae bacterium | reverse complement strand
CTATCAATGCTCTCGGTCTCTGCCGTCAGGGATAGCGCCACCACTTCCAAATCCGAAAACTTGGGAACAGGACCACGATGTGGAACATTACCAGATTCATTGACGAGATTTTCAGAGAATTGCTTGCATTTCTCAAGTATTTTGACGAATTTTGTATAAAGGTTGTACATACGATGGTTTGGACTTAATATTTTGATCACCACTAAGTTACTAAAAATCAGCGACATGTACAACCTTTTACTCATATTTATCAACTTAAATTAATTCCGCCAACGGGTAATATGTAGATTTTTCTGCAACTGAATAATAACTAAAATCGTAACAAGAGTGCAATGAAAAAAATGATGTTTCTGATAGCCTGTGTGTTATGCGCCGTAGCAGGCTATGCGCAGCAAGGGCCTCTGGCCACCACACAATATGGTGTGCTTGAAGGCGTGTGCGAGTCGGGTGTAAACGTGTTTAAAGGTGTGCCCTTTGCAGCACCACCCGTAGGCGAAAACCGTTGGCGTGCGCCACAACCGTTGCAGTCGTGGCAAGGGGTGCGCAGTGCTAAGAAGTTTGGCAACGACCCCATGCAAGGCAACCCTTTCGGTGATATGGGCTTCGATGCCGAAAAGAAAAGTGAGGACTGTCTGTATCTTAACATATGGACGCCTTCCAAGACCTTGACCGACCGTCTGCCGGTGGTAATCTACTTCAATGGTGGCGGACTGATTGCCGGTTCGGGCAGCGAGCCGCGATACTCGGGACGTCAGATGGCACGCCACGGCATTGTGGCTGTTACTGCCAACTACCGCGAAGGCATATTCGGGTTCTTCTCACATCCGCAGTTGTCGAAGGAAACATCGTATAAAGGTTCTGGCAACTATGGTTTTATGGATCAAGCGGCGGCCATCAAGTGGGTGTATGAAAACATTGCTGCCTTTGGTGGCGACCCCAAGCAAATAACCATTGTTGGCGAGTCGGCAGGCTCTATGTCGGTCAGCGCGTTGCTGGTATCGCCTCTTACGCGTGGCATGATTGCTCGTGCTATGGCATCGTCAGGAGCCGTGTGTGGCCGACGCTTGCTTTCACTTAAAGATGCCGAGAAGCAAGGCGTCGAGAAGCTGAAAGAGTTGGGGTTGAAAAATATTGCCGATGCCCGCAAGATGTCTGCCGACGAACTGTTGGCTAAGACGCAGTCTGGCGGACTGGCATCTTATTGTCTTGACGGCTACTTCTTTACCGAAGACCCCACCGATGCTTATCTCAATGGACACCAACAGAAAGTGCCGTTGCTCGTAGGTCGCAATAGTTTAGAGATGTCGCCGCAAGCCTATCTTGGCGGAAAGGCCCCCACACTTGAAAACTTTCGCCCCGCCCTTGAGGCCACCTTTGGCGACAAGACCGATGAGGCCATGCGTATGTATGGTCTGAATACCGACCGCGATGTGTTGGGCAAGCCAGGCGTCGACTTCGCCTCCGATCAGTTCATTGCCTATGGCACGTGGCTTTTTGGCTATCTGCATGCCAAAACCTCTGGTCAACCGGTCTATCGCTACTATTTCTCACGTCCGCGTCCCGCGATGCGCAACAACGAGCTGGTCGCAGGTCTGGCTGGCGGTGTGCAAAAGAAAGGCGATGGCGACGTGATAACCATTCCCGAATATGATGAGTTCAAGGGTGCTGTCCACTCGGCCGATATCGAATATGCTATGGGCACCTTGCCCACCAATCGTGTGTATGACTGGCAACCTGACGACTACCGCGTGTCAGACCAATTCATAAACTACTATGCCAACTTTATAAAGACTGGCAACCCCAACGGTCTTGGACTTGCTGACTGGACTTCAATCACAGGCAAGGAGCGGCCCACGCAACTCATTTTAGATGTAGACTCGTATGAAGAGTATGACCCGGCATTTGAGCAACGCAACCTGTGGCTCATGCAGTTTAAGTGTTTCGGCAGCCGATAAGGAATACTGAAATTAACGATGTGAATAGCAAAGGGGTAATCCTTTTTAACTCCAATCGGTCGTTAGGGCTTGCCTGGATTTTGAGCTTTTAGAAGTGTGGATTATATTTGGCTTTTAACCCCATACGGCCTAACGACCGTTTGGGGTTCAATTTGTCAAATATCTGCTATACCGTAATCGGGAATGTTGTCGATGACATGTGGCTTGTAAACACTGTCGTTCACGTTGTGCCCATACATATCAATCGTCTTTCTCACTCCATTCATATCGGTAAACGAACATACGCACAGCTCCTCATGGCCGAGCTACACCTCCCACCATCAGCAGAACCAATATGGCATCAATGATTACAGAAAAAGTTTTCATAACAATCAGTTTTTCAGAATGTTGATGTTATTATTTATTACTTATTATTACTGACCGGTAAAACTAATAATGTGGCCAAAGACGGGCTGAACCAAAGGTCGCATAGTATATAGGCAAGCCCTTTTAGTAAATATTACAATAAAACACTAAACAACAAGGCAATATAAAGATGACTAATTGTTTACCGGACAGTAATATTTGTAAATAGTCCATAAAAAAGGATGCAGTCTCGCAAATTATAGCGACCTTTGTAATTGAAACTCAATTGCATCAATTACAATGGCAAAAATTACCGTTCAAAATACAGATATTAGCGTTGTCAAGTACAATGAAGAAGACTACATCAGCCTTACAGACATGGCAAGAAGCCAACTACAAGAACATATTATCTTCCGTTGGCTTAGCCTTAAAAGCACTATTGAATATCTTGGTGAATGGGAAATGTTGTACAATCCCGATTTTAATTGTACCGAATTCGGTACAATTAAAAATGCGGCAGGAAGTAACAATTTTGTGCTTTCAGTGAAAACGTGGATAGAACGAACCAGTGCCATCGGTATTCGTTCTAAGGCTGGTCGCTACGGTGGCACATATGCACATCGGGATATAGCATATCATTTTGGTATGTGGATTTCTCCTAAATTCCAATTACTTCTTGTTAAGGAGTATCAGCGGCTAAAGACAGAAGAACAAAGGCTGCTCGGTTGGTCAGCTAAACGTGAATTGTCAAAAATCAACTACCGCATACATACTGATGCCATAAAGCAAAATCTTATTCCGATGGAAGTCACACCGATACAAGCAAGCATTATTTATGCCAATGAAGCCGACGTGCTGAACGTGGCAATGTTTGGTATGACAGCAAAACAATGGAAAGAAGCGAATCCCGAATTGAAAGGAAACATTCGTGATTATGCTACAATCAATGAACTTATCTGTTTGTCGAATATGGAGAATCTAAATGCTGTGTTTATCGAACAGAATATGGCACAACGTGAACGTCTTGTTAAGCTAAATCAAATAGCTATCCATCAAATGAGTATATTGGAAAGTGGTGATAATCAAAATCGCAAGCTGTTGAAATAAAGGATTATGAAAGACAATAAGAATTACGATTATACGGATGAATTTAGCGATATAATCCATACTGTAAGATTTATAAATGCGGCCGAGTTGTCCAGACTATTCTTTTCTACCCCCAAGTGGATAACCATTTTGATGAGATTTCGCAATGTCATGGTGAGACCTTTGGGATTGAAAAAAGAAAAAGATTTCTTGGATTTAGTACACATCGAATCCGAGAATATAGCAACGGTATGCAAAAATGATAAGCATCTTAATTTAGGAATTGTGTTTATAACCGAAAGCATGGAGCGTGATAGCCAACGCATATCTGTCAGCACAAAAGTCAGATTCCATAATAGCTTAGGAAAATGTTATTTTGCCATAATCAAACCGTTTCACAATTTAATTTGCAAGACACTCTTACAACGAACAAAAAACAATATTGAAAAATCTCTTTACAGATAAGCATTGTGATGTGTCAGCAATCAATAAAGAATATGAATACAGATTATAAAGTTGGTGATTTTATTTATAATGCAGATATTTATGATGGGTTGAATAATTCCCTGTCCGATTTGTAAGGACACTTGCAAAACAACATGTAAAAATACTTGCAAGGGCACTTGCGAAGACACCTGTCGTAGCTATAACAATTACTCTTAACTAATAGTCTTCCATAGCATATTATGGAGGTCCGGAATACTTCAAGGACATTGACAAAACCCACATCGGAGTAGGAGCATTTTTGATGTTATTATTTTATTACTGTCCGGTAAAACTAATAATGTGGCCAAAGACGGGCATACTCAAAGCCTTTTTGATGCAATAAATTCAACCTCAAAGTCTAAATCCGAAACTTGAGTTACAGAGGAGAGCATGGAATTGAATTGTTCCATGATGGGAAAAATCCCACCAAAAGGTGTTAGTTTCTCGGATTTAATTTGTATTTTTGCCATGTCTGTCAGGGGGTTGGATTATTTTTTGTTTGCAGTACTAAGATAAGTGAATTTCCTGATATGGCAAAATCCTGGACTGCTCGGCTCTGCCGCTTGCCAAAGCAAGAGCTATTTGTTGCTCAGGTGTTTAAAAAGATGAATTTAAAATAGTGCTGCGGAATTAAGGGGTAATAAAAAAATATGTATATTTGCATCCATATTTTAACACAACCCGCTTCTTTACAGCCATACCGAGGGCTTGCATAACAGAAATATCATATAATGAGAACACTACACACCGGCCGTTTTATGGCTTGTTGCATATTGTTGGCGTCATTCGTGATAACGAGTGCGGCCGACATGGTCAACACCTATCATTTCAAGTCGCTTGACAAGCAGTTTGACGCCATTGCCAGGCAGCTTGACAATCTGGATTATGCAAACGAGCGTGCCAAGATTACGACGGCACAGCTGCAGGCCTTGCAGCAGCGTGCCAAGGCGCTGGGCAATAGTCAGCTTGAGGCGCGTGCCATATTCTGGCAGGTTAGGGCGGGGCAGATGGATGCCCAGCCCGTGAAGTGCATCCAGCTGCTTGAGCGTGCCCTCAGCTTGTGTGCCGACGGTTATGAGTATGACAGGGCGTGCATACAGTATCAGCTTGCCGGCAACCACGAGCGCATGGGGCATTATCTGCAAACCTACAACCTGCTGCTCTCGGCCATACCCGTGCTCAAGGAACATGACGACAACTTTTTCCTGGGCAATGCCTATCTGCTGCTCACACAGCTCTTTGTTGACATTAACGACCCGGAGAACGCCAAGGCGCCACTGGAGCAAGCAAAACATTATTATGTCAAGGCTGATTATCCCCTCAACCGCATCTACTTCTATGAGGCGTTGTTGTCTGAGGATGGTAATTCAAAAATCAACCTTTTTAAAAAATCAATAGCAACGGGGAAAAAAGATTGGGGCATGACTTTGCAGGCCATGGTCAATGTGGCATCGGAATATATTGATGCAGGGCACCTTGACAGTGCTGGGGTTTATGTGCGTATGGCGGAAAACGAAGTAGAGCGCAATCAGGCGGGCAACCTTCTTTTTTCAGCGATTGTAGACATAGCCAAGGCCCAGCTGGCCTATGTCAGGGGCAACTATGCACAGGTGCTGGCAATCCTCTCCAGAGAAGAGCGGAACAAGGCTGTCTTGACCGGTGAGCGCATGATGACCGATGTGTATAAGTATATGTGGCTAGCCCACGAGAAGATGGGCAACATACAGGCGGCGCACAAATACCTCAAGCTGTATCAGGCTGAGTATGAGCGCAACGACCGGGAGGTGCGCAAGCAAGATGTGCCCAAGGCCAAGGCGCGCGACTCTATAGCCCGCCGCAATGACATCATAAAGCTGCTGGAGCAGGACGCCGAGCTTAGCCGCCGCTATATGTACATGATGATAATGGCTTTTGTGCTTGTGCTTATAGTGGGCATCGGAATATTTGTGTATTTCTTCCAGCGGTATAAGATTAGGAGGATAGAAAACCGCGAGTTGCGTAACAACCTTACGCAAGAAGCTCTTATATACAGCGTTAACCGCAAGAACTATGAACGTGACATAAAGCAGAAAGAGTGTGAGATAAGCTCGTCGACACTGTTGCTGGCCAACAAGAATGAGGTGCTGCAGCAGATAAGCGACATAACCAAACGCTATTCTGACGAGGGGCAGATACCGCATGAGTATGTAAAGCAGATTAACGATGCCATAGGCGACAGCCTGCGCAATGATGACGAGTGGGATAGGTTCAAGCTGCATTTTGACAGTGTGCACCCCTCGTTCTTCATCAAGCTGAAGGAGGCAAGCAAAGAGCTGACCGAAAACGACCTCAGGCTTTGCGCTTATATCCGTATTGGCATGAGGGCCAAGCAGATAGCCGAGATGCTTTCTGTCAGTCCGGACAGCGTCAACAGCAACCGCTACCGCCTGCGCAAGAAGTTTGCCCTGCAGCGCTCAGACAGTCTTGACGACTTTATCAGAAAGATATAACTGGTATGGGGCTTATAAGTCTTATAAAATGCGAAATGGGGAAGCTGGGCATATAGCTCGGTTTCCCCATTTCCTTTCCTTGCCTTCCTGTCAGGTCTGGTTATCTCACGATCTTCTTACCGTTATGTATAAACAATCCCTTGCCGGGCTTGTTTATCTTAATTCCTGATAGGGTGTAATATGCGTCATCACTCTTGGCATTGTTTTGCATTGCTGCCGAAGTGATGCCGGTGCCGCCGGCGTTGAGGCTCACCTTGTCGGCATTGACAATGATGCCATTCTTGTCTATCAGCATCACCACCAGTTCGGTGTTGGCGGGCTCAAGCACATTGGCAGGCATGTCGATGGTGCACTGGTGTGAGTAGCACTCACCCTCAACCACGTCGGCGGGTATGACGCCTTGCAAACCGTCATAGCCGGGCCATATAGTGCGGGCCACATCGTTATACCACATGTCTTCGGCGGGCACAGTGGATGGCATATCCTCAAAGCCGCCCATCTTGCCAAGTCCGCCGCCGGCATAATCGTTGTTCTGCTCATAGCCGGTCATCGTCTTCTCGGGCAGGCCAAGGTCGGCGGCAGTGCGGTGCACATTGTTCTCTACAACCACATAAGCCAGTTTATAGTCAGTCTGTTCCGCATCAACGGCAAAGCGCACCTCTGTGTCGGCGCTGATTGTCTTAGTGGCCTCATCATATTGTGCGGTGAGCGTCACGCCGCAATTGTTAGAGCCGTTGCTTACAATGGCGTTATAGTAAGTCTCCATCTGTATGGGGTCTATCGAATACATGGCGTTGCGGTTGTACACGCTGTGGGGGTAACCCGATATGGCGCAGCGTGAACACAAGGTGGCCAGATAGTCTTCAACCCCCTCTGCCATTGCGTCTTTCCATGAAGCAGAGCTGTTGTGCAGGGCTATGCCTATAAAGCTGTCAGGGTATTTCTCGTTCATCTGCTTCATGGCCACGATGCCCCTTACGCAGTATCCGCACCATGTGCCGGTAACCTCTTCGCTCACCTGTTTCCATAGATAAGCCGATGTCTTGCTTGTTATGCCGGTGCTGTCGGCTCCGCTCTTTATCCAAGCGTCATAGCTTAAGGTCTGGTCGCGGTCAATCTTTAGTTTGTCGTTAAGGGTATATTCTACAGCCTCTCCCTCATTTAATGTGTTGTCAAAATGCTGCTCGATAAGCTGGTCGCCGGCTCTCAGTCCGATGGTAAAGCCATTGGCTGGAGTGGCGCCTGTGGCAAAGGCCGTGCCGCTCACCGTTACATCCCCATACCGGTTTATTACGCGGGACAGGTTGATGGTAAAGTCGACGGTTGACGGGATGCCGGCAAACACATCGTCGATATAGAGGCAGGCCTTGTCTTTGCTGTTGTTAACAAAGGCAATATATATGGTCTTGCCGGCATATTGAGCCAGACTGACCTCGTGTGATGTCCAATTATAGTTTTCCTTAGATGTCTGATACAGGCTGGCCTGAGTGTCAAAGTCGGCCGATTGCTGTCCCTTTTCGCTCACCAGCACCGCATATCCGTCACGGTAGTCCTTGTCGGAAGTGCGGGCGCGCCATCTCAATACGGCTTTGTCTGATTTGACCTCGATGGCGGTGGTCACCATCCAGTCGTCGGCCTGTCCGGCATTCTTGTACCATGATGTGCTGCACGCCACCATGTTTCCGTCTTTGCCTTCGGGTGTTGTTATCCACGCCTTGCCCACCTCAAAGCCAATGTTGGCCATGTCGGTAGATGGTGTTCGCCCGTCGTTGTCGTGCAGGACAAATCCTTGTGGGATACCGTTGCTAAAGTCGGCGCTCAGCCATGTGGTCTGCGCCTGTGCCGCCTGGGTCATGGCCAGGGCTGAGCATATCATTGCAAAAAAACTTTTCATATCAGTATGCTTTTGTCGTTATTGTCTTTTCATTATCTTCTTAACCTTGTCGCCCTGCTTCACGATGTATATGCCGGGGTGCTGCATGCTGCTGACCTTGAGGCCGCCAAGGGTGAATATCTGTATGTGTTCACCGCTGTCAAAGGATGCATCGGCAGGATTGCTGACACCTGTGGTCATGCCGGTGAAAACAACAACCTCGTCAGACAGCTGTGATGCGGCATTGTCGCCAATGGCCTTGATGCAGAACGAGTAGTAGTGTTGTGGCTTCAAGCCGCTGAAGGTATATTCCAGGTCAGTGATGCCGCTTGCTGTGGTCTCGCTTACATGTATGAAGTCACGGTCTTCAGTCTCACCCTCTGTCACGGCAGGCTCGCCCGATACGGTTATCACCTTGGCGTCGGCGGGCAGGTCGGACATGTCATCGCCGCGCAGCACGGTGATGCAGTCTATGAGGGCACGCTCCATGTTGGTGGCGACGGATATGTCGGTTGAGGAAATACCGCCGGTGAAGTTGAAGATATATGTGCGCTCAATGCTGTTGATGCGTGTTCGTCCGCTCTGTCCGTTAGAGCTTACGGTGAGCACCGGCTGTTTGCCGTCCATGGCCTTCACGGTGACAGCCACGGCATACTTGCCGTCGAATCTCTTTACGTTGACCTTGGGCAGGTTGAGGCTTCCGCCCCCTGTCTCGCTGCCAACGGAACACCATCCCGAGGCCTGGTGCACGTTGGTGCCAGTCCATCCGGGTGCCTGTGTGTATTGGTCAAGCTTCTGTGATATGTCATCCGCTGCGGGAGCCGTGGTTGAGCCATAAGTCATCAACGAGAAGTCTTCAGACAGCGCAACAGGCTGAGCGGAGCGGAAATCCAGTTCGTAGAGCTTGGCCTCATACGATGTGGCCCTGTCCACGGGGTTCCACATCACCTTGATGCTCTCTTCAGAAGGCAGTGACCATCTGATGTCGGCGGGTGCCTGAAGGTGGTTTCTCATAAAGTTGAATGCCACCGTGCCGTCAGTGTTTGTGATCTCTGTGAGCCATTTGTCCAGTTTCTCTCCTGTCCATGGCTGTGCGGCGGGTGTGGTCTCATCGGTAAAGGCAACGATGTGCTTGGCGGGGAAGAGGTCGTAAGCCTCAGTCTTCTTATTCAAAATAATGTCATATCCCAGCTCGTTGTCGGCCGGTATCAGGCGGAAACGCGGGTGGGATGCGTCATTGTTAAGGGTGTTCTGGTTCCAGTAGCCCTCGTCATAGTCCACCTGTGTTATCATCATGCCTGTGCCCATGATATAGCTGTCCCATCCCTCTTTCTGCCTGTTCTCCAGGAGGAAAAACTCGTCAGGGTTGCTTGTTGTCAGCAAGTATGCCTTATTTGCGGTGGCAATGTTCCCAAGCGTCACATTGTCTTGCGGTGTGCTCAGGGTGTCGGGAGTGAGCCATCCTAGCGTCATGCGCTCAAAGGCGTTGTATGATGGAGGCGTGTTGCCATTGTTGTTATATGCGCCATAGTCCATGATGTCGTAGTGCCCCAGGCGGTAGTCGGTGCCGTCAAGGGTGTTATAGTGGTCGGCAAGACCCAGCACGTGGCCAAACTCATGGCACACGGTGCCAATGCCGGCCGATGTGGTGCCGCTGTTGCCAAACAGCTCGGCCGAGCAGGCGTATGTGTCAATCGTCTTCCCGTCGATGGTGAGGCTCTCGCCGGCCAGGGTGAGGTTGTATTTATGAGGCCATATAGTGTTCTCGCCGGCACCGGCATTCTGTCCGTAGCCTGCATATATAACATACACCATGTCCACCTCGCCATTGCCGTCGCCGTCATATTGCGAGAAGTCAACGCCCGCCTCGTCGGCGGCCCTGCATGCATCGACAATCATCTTACTCACGTTAACGTCATTCTGGATGAAGTTGTCAGCTCCGTAATAGTTCATGGCGCGTGGCAGTTCTAGCGGGCCAACCACATCAAAGGTTGGCTTGTATAGGCCCGACGACTGCGCCATGTAATAGTCGCGGGCGCTGCCTGTGGCACCATTGTCGCTATATCCCTCCTCGTTAAGCATACGCTCGTGCTGCTTTTTTGTCAGGTTGAATTTCAAGTCGGTGAAGTTAACCAACAGCACAAGGCACCGCCCGTCGCCAATGGTGGGATAGTTGCCTATCTGGAAGCGTGAGGCTTTCTGCATGTCTTCCTCGCCCATGCTCTTTGCCGGCGCTTTGGCTATGCCTCGGGGCAGCATGTGGCTTAGCTGTACGGCAGGTTGCAACCCGGCCACAAAAGCCTTTTCGGCCGGGGTCCTGTTGGCGGTGTCGTGAGCCAGGAGCGACTCATTTATAATAAGGTGTCCCTCCTTGTCCATTGTCACATAACGGTAGGCACCTTCTGGGTCTTGCCTCAAGAGGTAGCCGTCGGGGGTGACACACCTGTGGCTGTGCTCATCGCCATGCAGATAAAAAGACACAAAGGTTCCGTCAGGCTGCTTGACCTTAATCAGTCCGCGCCAAGCGGGAATGGCAAATGTCTGTGCCATCGCGCATACAGCAACTGCTGCTGTGAGTAGGATCTTTTTCATATACTAACTAAGGGTTTATTGATTATTTCCGGTTGCAAAGTTACTAATATTATATCGTATTGGATGTAACAGATTGATACAAAAATCAATGATTTGGTGTCAATTTAATATAGATAAAAACTGACAATGGGGTTTTTACATAATAATTATAGCCTTTTTCATTGTTTTATTTATAAATTTGTAAACGTAAAACGAAAAATCTTAATTGTATAATTCATCAAAACAAAAAGGTTATGAAGCACAGATTACAGAAAAAAATTGCTGCTCTGACCATAGCGTTGCTCTCAAGTGTGGGTGTTATTACAGCACAACAGACATTCACCGGATATGCAATGACAGACTCAGAAGCGGAGGGTTTTGGAAAGGGAGTGTATTCTTTCCAGCTTGGCGACACCATCACCGGCATTGAGCGTGTCAAGGAAATACCTATGGAGAACCTTAGCGGTGGTCAGCTGGTGGGTGACACCTATTATTATTTAGAGTATCTGCAAAACTATAATGGCTATCAGGTGCTGGGCCTTTATGCCTATGACATGGAGTCGAAGACCTCTCGCCAGATTGCTGACTATGGTGCCGTGCAACAGGGGCCAATAGCAGGCAACTTCTCTTATGGATACCAGAACGGTGTAATGTATGGCCTTAACTTTTTCAATGGTGGTGATGCCATTACAATTATCGACCTTGAAAAAGGAACCTTGAGCGAGCAGGCCAAGATATCATTCGACTATATTAACGAGGCGGCCCAGGCTTCAACCGAAGGCACAGACCATCTGCATTCCATGTGTGCAACATATGACGGCGACTTCTATGGCCTTAGCTATTGGGGCTCTTTATATAAGGTGAACCCCGTTACGGGCCAGTGCAGCTATATAGGCACCTTGGACTATAACCCGGGCCAGGCCTTCATGTATGCCGGCGACTGCATGTTTTATGACAACAACACCGACCGCCTGTTCCTGCGTTTCACCACATACAACTTTGACACATGCGAATGGCTGCATAAATTGGTGACGATTGACACCAAGACAGCCAAGGTGACACAGTTTGCCGACCTGCCGGCAATGAATGGCCTTAACGCCATATCCATACCGTTTACAGTGGCTGAGGCCAGTGCACCCGCCAAAGTGCAGAACATGCAGGTTGCACGCGGTGATAGCGGTGCCCTCACAGTGAGCCTGAGTTGGGACAACCCAACCAAGACCTACGGCCGTGGAGGCACCCTGGAAGACCTTGACTATGTGCTGGTGTTCCGCAACGGCGAGCTTGTCGACTCTATTGTCAATCCCGCTATTGGAGGTCACCATACATGGACCGACAACGGTATCACCGAGCGCGGATATTACCAGTATAAGCTGGTGTGTGGTAACGACATAGGCCGTGGCGACCGTGTCAGCAAGGGTATCTATGTAGGCAAGGGCGACCCCATGGGCGTTACAGACCTTGCCGCTGACGTTTCGGCCGATGGCCAGGGCGCTGTTGTGACATGGACGGCACCGACACAAGGCAAGGCTGATTCGTATATCGATGTAAGCACCTTGAACTACGACATTGTGCGCTTTAAGGACAATGAGACAAAGGGGGACACCATAGCTTTGGGACATAAAGGCACAGAGTATGTAGACAATGCAATAGAGGCTATGGCCAACTATAGCTATGCCGTAACCCCTAACACCGACAATGCCAAGGGTGATGTGGTGAAGACCGCCAAGGCTGTGTTTGGCCCGGCCTTTGAGATGCCAGCAACATTCGGCTTCAACACAGTGGAAGAGTTTGAAATATGGAAGACGATAGACGCCAACGGCAACTATTCTACATGGACGTGGAGTGATGGATATTATGGCTCTATGCGTGGTGCCAAATGCAATTATAATTATGATGAGGTGGCGGCAGCCGACTGGCTGATTTCTCCACGCATACGTCTGGAGGCAGGCAAGCACTATAAGATGACCTTTGATGCCCAACCTGCCAGCAAGAAGGTGCCCGAGGTGATAGCAGTATCGTTTGGCCAGGGCCAGGAGATTGCCGACCAGGACAGCATCAACCAGTTTGAACTGCTCACCGACCAGGTGACACCGCTACGTGCCAACCTGCCCGTGGTGGACAAGACAGGCGACTATAACTTCGGTTTCCTATACCGTAGCTATTATGCCAACTATAACCTCTCCATCGGCAATATGCAGGTGAGCGAAGACCATGAGGGATATATAGAGGGCACACTGACATGCAACGGCAAGCCTGTTGGCGGAGCAACCGTTATAGCAGCTGCCGGACAGTTTAAGACCACTACAGATGCCAAGGGCAAATACCGCCTGGAGTATCTGCCTGAGGGTGAATATACCGTTTCGGCCATGGCTCTGGGCTATGAGGATGTGGAGGCTACTGCCAGTGTCAAACAGTGGAAAACCACTGCTTGTGACATCACAACAACAGCCCTGCCGACATACACAGTTACAGGTAAGGTGGTAGAGGTTGACGGACAGCCAGTAGCTGGCGCTACCGTGGCAATGAGCGGATACAACACCGCTGAGACTACAACAGCCGCTGACGGTACATTCACCATCGGCAATGTGTTCCGCAACGGCAACTATAGCGTGTCTGTGACCAAGAACAAGCTGCTTGAGGCATCTGTCAACTTTGGTGTTGAGGCTGACACTGACCTTGGCACCATCACCATGCAGGACAACATTAAGCCTGCCGGCAAGGTGAGCGTTGACACAACTGCCGACAAGGCGGAGGTGACATGGAAAGCTCCGGCTAACGATGCTGTGGTGCAGCGTATTGACGACGGAACACTAACAACGGCTGTGGGTATCGGCGATGCCACCAAAAACTCAATGTTTGGTGTCGTGAAGCGCGAGCCGGCAACAATTACAGGTGTGCAGTTCTTTATCATGGGAACATCAAGCATTACTCACTATAGTGTGCGCCTCAACATCTTTGACCTTGACGCCGAGGGCAATCCCACACAGAACCTGCTCTACCAGAACACTTATGTGCCATGTGCAGACGACCAGTGGAACTCATACACCCTGCCAGCACCGGTAGACGCCCCCAACGGCTATTATATGGCCCTGTCATACGATGGATACATGCTGGTGGGCATCGATGGCGACGGCGATGCAGAGCAATATCCTTTTGTGAAGAATGTAAACTGCTTCACACGTGATTATACCACAGGCAACTTTCTCTATCTCGACGACCAGCAGAATGCCAAGTTCCATCACAACTTCCTTATCCGCCCCATTGCTGCCCCAGCCACTGTGGCCGAGGATGAGACTGAGTTTACTGCCAAGCCTACATTCGTGCGCACAAGGCCTGTCAAAGGACAGCAGATTGAGCTACAGGGCGCTGAACTGACAGAGGACGGCAAGAAGGCGGCACAGACAGTAAGCAACCAACCGGCACGCACCCCACAGCAGCGCATACGCTATAATGTGTACCGTATGAAGGCTGCCGATGTGGCCAACCCTGAGACCTGGACAATGGTTTCTGAGAAGCAACAGCTGAGAAACTATACTGACAATGAATGGAAAGAACTGGGACAGGGCGTGTTCAACTATGCCGTTGAGGCTGTATATACAGGCGACATCAAGGCCCAGGCCACAGTGTCTGACTCTATCGGCAATAATATGCTGACACAGGTGGATGTCAATATCAAGACCCTCACACCCGACAATGAGGCCTATGGCGCCAAGGTGACGCTTACAGACGGCGGCACACATAGCTATGAGGCAACAGCCGATGTGGATGGCAAGGTCTCAATTCCTGACGTATGGAAGGGTTATTATAATATGGTGGTGGTGCTTGACGGCTTTGTCACTCAGCAGAAGGATGTGGTTATTAACACAGACAACAGCTACTCGTTTGATATCGAACTGGAAGAGAACCGCGTTAAGCCATACAACCTCATCATTGCAGATACAGAATTTACCAACTGCAAGAGGTTTATGTGGAACTATCCCGATGTGTTCTTCGATGACTTTGAGAGCCACAGCGCCTTTGCCATCAATTCGCCCGGCTCTATCGGCTGGCAGTATGTTGACGGCGATGCAACAGAGACCGGCGCTTTCTCCAGCTATCAGTGGGAGAATGCATTCTCGCCAATGGCTTTCATGGTGTTCAACGCCTATGCAACTAATCCTGTTGTGGCAGACGAGTACTATAACCTCACTGCCTATTCAGGTCAGCAGTGTCTCACCGACTGGGCAAGCTATAATGTGCCAAACGATGACTGGATTATCACTCCACAGCTATACTTTGCCAATGACTTCAAGTTCTCGTTCCAGGCTGCTGGCTTTGACAGTGGCTATCCGGAGACATTCGAGGTGGGATATTCTACAACAGACGCAAATCCTGAGAGCTTTACTATGGTAAGTCAGCAGGAGCAGACCAACTCGTGGTGGACCCCTTATACTTACGACATCCCCAAAGAGGCCAAGTATGTGGCTATCCACTGTGTGTCTGACCAGAAGCGTATCTTCCGTGTTGACGATATCCGCTTTGGCTTGCCCGAGGCAATGCAGGCTCCATATTACCTGAGCCGCTATTCGGCAGCAGCCCACGTGGCCAAGAGCCCTTCGCTCGACGGTCTGTATGAGGTTTACCTTGATGGCGAAATGATAGCACAGCAGGACCAGACAGAGTGCCTGCTCAGCAGTCTGCAGCCCGGCAACCACACCGCCGGTGTGCTGGCAAGCTACACATCGGGCAAGACAGAGATGAGCACCATCGACTTTTATCTTGATGCTACAGGCATTGTCTCTGTAACGGGTTCGGAGAAGACAGTGACAGTTAGCGGCCGCACCATAATCTGCCCGGCAGGAGCTATGGTAAGCGTTAGCGATACAGCCGGACGCATCATGCCGGTGCAGCGTATTGGTGATAGCACATACAGCATGGGCACTCTGCCACAGGGTGCATATGTGGTAACTGTAACCAATGCCAATGGCAAGCGTAATACTGTTAAGATAAACTTGTAATGTAAAAACAGCCAATGCTCGAAATATAACGGGCATTGGCTGTTATAATAAATATTGAGACGACTTGAAAAAGTGGCTCGAAAAATTTAATTAACAAAGCCTATACTATGTGTATATGGGGCATCGTTCCAATAAGCCTGGACGTCCCAAGACACTTGATGGAAATATGGATCCACTTTAAAAAGTCGGACGAAGTTAAATCATTAACTCATATGATGTTCCAGTTTCTTTTATTTGATAATACTTTGTCGGAAATTGGCAACTTGTAACTGGTCACTCCATTTAATGTTTTGCTGATGGTTTCCGTTTCCAGTTCCATGTTCTCGTAGATGGCTCCAAGCAAAGCTCTTACATAAGGTGTGTATGCCAAGGATAGTTCCGCCAATTCTCGTTTTTGTTCCATTGAAAGAGCATTGATCGCTTTGCAAATGTTCATCACACAGTCGTCTGGTGAAGTGGCAGGAATGTCCTTTATAAGACGCAGAGCATCCAATATTCTAAGTAGTGGAATGTTGCTTGATGTTATGGCGTTCTCTTGTAACAAAAAAGAAATTTTTACGCCATTCCTTGTGATGGGTCTCCGATATTTATTCGTGCCGACAAGGATGGATGAGCTTATCTGTGTTGTCAGCCCCAAGGATGCAAATGCGGCTGTTCCTGTAATGTAGCCTACAATCTTACCATTTTGCTCCAGAAAGTCTTTTACAAGTTCAGAATCTGCAGGTTTCAGATTTCCAAAAATGGTCTTCTTTGGAATATAGTATTTCCCCTTTGCTATCTTTTGCAGCGCGCCTTGGAGCACAAGACGGTTGAGAGCTTTGGCGAGTGCCGGCTGATACCGGTGAACGAACATACGCACAGCACTCCATGGCCGAAGCTACAGATACTCCTCGATTTCCTCTTCCAGATAATCCGGGTAGCAGCCCGGATAGAGATCCACAGCCCGTCTTGCAGCCGTTCGTGCCTCATTCATCTTGCCTTGCTGTCCTAACGCCAAGGCATACTCCCTGTTCATATGGCTCAACGTTTCGTCAAAGACGCCCTCCCTGTCCCAATATTTAATGGCGCGCGACATCAGGAATTCAGCCTCATGGTCTTGCTTCATCGATCCCCAATACCAGAAGGCCAATGCCACTCCGTCGCGGTCATGGGTAGCCTTCAGGAGTTCTATTGCCTGCTGGAACAGTTCGTCGGACTTCTGCTGCCTACCGTATGTCTGCAGGATTTCAGCATAAGAGCGCAATGCCACAGCCAGATCCTTCGTCTTTGCATATATCATGGATTCAGCCTGCAAAGCAGTTTCATAGAACAGGATTGCTTCTGATTGCAGTTCAAGTTCATCGGCGCATCCGGCGATATACTTAGCGATTTCAAACCGCCATGACGCATCGGCTCGTCTTACCACATCCCACCAGAGTGCGATGCCCGTCTGGGTATCACCTTCTTTTATGTCAATCCTGCCCTGCTGCACAGAGAGGAGCAGGCGTTCTTTGACATTCTGCTCATCAGCAAGCTCTTCCTCTATCAACGTCCTGGCCTCAGCATAATCCCCACGCTTCAGTCTGGTCTCAAAATCCCAGTCGGCAAGTGCTCTCCGGTATGTCGTTCCCATCACGACATCGGGTATGGCGCTTCCTTCGAAAACCGGCCGGATAGCTTCAAGCGTTTCTTCGTCTGGCTTTATCTCGCCAAAGAAGATGCCTCGAGCGTCTTCAATGTGAGCGGCACACAACTCATAATCATAACGCGTCAGACTGTTGGATGCCTCGGTGAGAGCCTTGAAGAAGCGCACACCGGGAGCAAAAGAGGCATTGTCAGAGTCAGAATGCAGATCTTGCATCCGCTCCTCATAGATGGCGGCGGTAGAGTAGCTTCCTCTCTCATTGCAGGAATCGACAATGGAGGAATACAAGACCGACAGGTCTGCCGGCGAGAATCCATAATTGAAATGCGTGCAGTCAACGTAATCCCTGTATGCTTCAATGGATTTGCGCGACATTCCCAGCCTAACATACATTTCATAGCGTATGTAGGAAATCATGCTCAGCGCCGGCGAATTCTCACCATACAGCTTTATCGCCATAAGCTCTGACTTCTCGAGATATTCATTCGCCTTGGAATAGTTGTCGTTAGCCAACAGCGCTTCTATCTCAAGATACATGATACGTATCGGATGAATCTCCGGAACACGCCTCTTGCCGATGAGCGCCTTGCCCTTTTCGAGCCACATCCTGCTACTGTCCATACTGTCGTTTAATGCACACAGGCGGGAGATGTACAGACAGACCATGATGTTCTGGTCTGCTTCTTCCTCCATCTCGTTTTTGCGGAAGGCATTATATGCGTATGCGAATGACTTTGCGAGAAGGCCTAGATTCCAACACATCTCCGAGAGATACATGAGCTGGTACTGATGCGACAGAGGAGAAGGTTCTGCCGTCTCGAAGCACACCGTAGCCTCATCGTATCTGAAGATTCTGGAATACAATGCTCCCATCATGTCGAAGAGTCTCTGGTTTCCGGTGATATTGAAGGTTGAGAGGAGAAGCTTGAAGTCGAAACGCTGTTCCAGTCTGCCCACCGCCTGACGGGGACTCCTGTGAAACGAGAGTTCCGCATTTGATGCAAACAGAATGACATTCGTCTGGAAAGCCGAGACAAACTGCAGGTCCTTCTCCGGAAATTCCTCCCACTTCTCCATGGCATAGCCCAACAGCAATCTGGCTGCAACGAAATACTGCCTTCTGGAGAGATAATCGTCCAATGGATTTATCTCCAGATAATCTTTCAGATTTATCAGCAGACTCTTCATGCGACTCTCGCAAATGGCATTCCGCTCCAATACGGCATCGGCAATGGCAGGGTTGCAATGAATGCGCCTGTGCTCACGGAGCAGCCAATTGCCACGGCAAAGAGCCTCTGCCACCTCGTATAACGCCTGTGGACAATTCGGCTCACAGATATTACACAGGACCTCAAGGTCCAAACCTTCGACACACACTACCGAGGCAACTGTCATTACCTGCTTCACGTCTTCTGGAAATTCAGAGACCACTTTCTGTATATACTCCTTGTCCATACCACATTTATTTTGATTATCAAACAATGTTCATACTCTCGCAACCGGGCTCTTTGCCATAGTTTCTGGGGAACTTTCCGTTTGCAAATATAAAGATTATAAATCAGATGGACTACAGAACGGGCTGACAAATTCAAAATCCCTCTACCCTGCCCCGTTGGCAAGTACTTTATTCCTCCACTCTGCCCGGATAAGCCTCGAGAGCCTTGCGCAATACGATGATTGCACGCTCCATGTCTTCCTTCTTCAATACGTAGGCGATTCTCACCTGGTTGCGGCCGGCACCGGGGGTGATGTAGAATCCGCTGGCAGGTGCCATCATTATCGTCTCGCCCTCGTAGCTGAACGAAGAGAGACACCAGCTGCAGAACTTGTCGGCATCGTCAACCGGCAGCTTCGCCACGGTATAGAAGGCTCCCATCGGTGTGGGAGAGAATACTCCGGGGATGTCGTTTAGTCCGCTGATGAGACAGTTGCGGCGCTCCACATATTCGTCGTACACCTCACGGAAATACTCGTCGGGAGTGTCCACCGAAGCTTCGGCGACGATCTGGCCTACGAGAGGAGGCGACACGCGGGCCTGGCAGAATTTAATCGCCGTGTCTCTGATTTCCTTGTTTCTTGTGACGAGGGCTCCTATCCTCACTCCACACTCACTGTAGCGCTTGCTCACGGAGTCGAGAATCACCACGTTCTGCTCTATTCCCTCAAGACTGCCTGCACTGATATATGGGTTCTCAGTATACACGAACTCGCGGTACACCTCGTCGGAGAAGAGGAGCAGGTCGTGTTTCTTCACCATGTCTCTTATCTGGTCCATCTCCTCTGGAGTATAGAGGCTTCCGGTGGGGTTGTTGGGGTTGCAGATGAGGATGGCCTTGGTCTTCTCGTTGATGAGTTCTTCGAATTTCTCCACTGCCGGCAGTGCGAATCCGTCTTCAATCTTGGTGGTTATCGTGCGCACCTTGATTCCTGCCGGGATGGCGAAGCCGAGATAGTTGGCATAGAGAGGTTCGGTGAGAATTATCTCGTCGCCCGGGTCGAGACAAGCCATGAATGCTATCTGCACCGCCTCGCTTCCGCCGCAGGTTATCACGATGTCGTCGGGCTCCACGTTGATGTCATATTTCCTGTAATAGCCGGCGAGCTTCTTTCTGTAGCTCAGATAGCCCTCTGGAGTGGAATATTCCAGGAGCGTCCTGTCGATGTTTTTCAGAGCGTCGAGTCCCACCTGCGGTGTAGGCAGGTCAGGCTGTCCGATATTGAGGTGATACACCTTCGTTCCTCTTTCTTTCGCTGCGGCAGCCAGTGGAACCAGCTTGCTGATTGGAGATTCAGGCATCTCCTGTCCGCGCATTGATACTTTACTCATATCTTTTTTGTTTTTTATGATATTTGATATTAAATCCCAAACGGTCATCACGCCGTTCGATGTGATATTATATAACTGCGTACAGCCTTGCCTCTGTCAACCATCTGCCGCAAAGGGCCGATGGAATCAAGTGTGTGTGTCTTGAAGTGAGGAGACAGGTTCTGTCACCTGTAGTGTCGCGTTTTTCTTTCATTAGATACAGCCCAGAACGGTAATTTTGCCGTTCAGGGTTTATACAGGGCAAAGATACGATGTTTGTAAATGATTATCAAGTTTTTTCCTGAAAAAAATTGGAAAAGCAGTCAGAAATCATCTGCCGCCTCTTATACTCCGAAAACCTTTTATGCCCTCTCCCACCCCATCCACGGCAGAGGCATGAATAAAAAATGTGAACGCAAAATGCGGTTATGTCATGCAAAAGTATTACCTTTGCAGCAGAAAAGCGACTCCAGACCGCATTGGAGTCTACATCAGCCTCAAAAAGAAAAAAAAGGAAAGGTGCTCGAGTGGCTGAAGAGGCACGCCTGGAAAGCGTGTATACGTCAAAAGCGTATCGGGGGTTCGAATCCCCCTCTTTCCGCTATAAGTCTACAGACCGGCAAGCGATGAAGCCCGATGGTCTGTAGACTTTTTTCGTTATATTGCCTATGCTCTAAGAGTGTTTCCTTCCGCTTTTGCCTATGTTTTGGCTCAGTGGAAATTTAGTGGGGATAAGCATAAATCTTTGCAAGTCGATACAGAAAGAACTTTTCATCAACGATGCCCCTTAGTGATGCTCTGAAAGCTTTGATTTTTGCATTAAAGGAT